>JAURZO010000178.1 GCA_030653405.1 Zwartia sp.
TCGCACCCGCAAAAAGCAGTAGCTTTTCGGTGAGCGTCGTTTTACCGGCATCAGGGTGGGAAATAATGGCGAACGTTCTGCGTCGCGCAACTTCAGCTTGAATACTCATGGGTGCGGATTTTACAGGCTGGACGGGCCAGCCTGTAAGCGGACAGGTTACTTGTTAAATAAAGCAGGACGGCGGGGGCGATTGGCTGGGCTGGGTCCATTCGGACCGGAGCCAGAACGAACTGGGCCGCCGGCGCTTGCGCCCGGGCCTGAACGTGTCGGTGCGTGACCTGTCGGAGCGCTACGACCGCTGCCTTGGGCATCACGACGAGGTGCTTGGCCGGCTCGCGCAGGACGAGGCGCACCGGCGCTTGCAGAGCCGGCTGGGCGGGCGGGGCGCTGTTGCGGGCGTCGCTGACCATCACGGCGACCTTCAGCGCGTGCATCATCGTCTGCGCCATGCGAGGAGGGTGGCGATGCCGTCCATCCTGTTGGTGCGGGCAGTTGAGGAATCTGCTTTTTAATGATGCGCTCGATGGCTTTGAGATACTTGATCTCACTTGAGTCGACCAGGGACACTGCCGAGCCCGCAGCCCCCGCGCGACCGGTACGGCCAATGCGGTGAACGTAATCCTCAGGGACATTGGGTAATTCGAAGTTGACCACCTGAGGGAGTTGGTCGATGTCTAGTCCGCGTGCGGCGATATCTGTCGCTACCAGAACGGCGACCTTGCCCTTTTTGAAGTCATCCAGCGCACGGGTGCGAGCAGCCTGGCTCTTATTGCCATGAATCGCCGCCGCCGACAAACCATCTTTGACCAATTTTTCAGCCAAACGGTTCGCACCGTGTTTAGTGCGGGTAAAGACAAGGACTTGGTGCCAACCGCTTTCGCGAATAATGTGGCTCAAAATGTCACGCTTGTGTGCCTGATCAACCATGTGAACAGTCTGCTCAACACGCTCTGCGGTTGTATTACGTGCGGCAACGGACACTTCGGTCGCATTGTTGAGCACGCCTTTGGACAACTCACGAATTTCGTCTGAGAAGGTCGCAGAGAACAGCAAGTTTTGACGCTGACGTGGCAAAAGCGCAAGAATTTTGCGGATGTCACGGATGAAACCCATGTCTAGCATGCGATCTGCCTCGTCGAGAACGAGGATTTCGACACCAGATAGATCGACGTTGCGCTGCTGGCAATGATCCAGAAGTCGACCAGGGGTCGCGACCAGAATATCGATCGGCTTACGTAGCGCCGAGGTTTGTGGATTGATATTGACACCACCAAAAATTACCATTGAGGAGATTTTTGTATGAATGCCATACGTTTTGACTGACTCTTCGACTTGAGCGGTGAGCTCTCGTGTCGGGGTCAGAATCAAGACGCGCGGGCGGCCTGGCTTGCGAAGCTCGAGAGGCTTGGCCAGCAGCATGTGAAGGATAGGCAGCGTGAAACCAGCAGTTTTGCCAGTGCCGGTTTGCGCGGCGGCAAGCAAGTCACCCCCTGCAAGTACGCGGGGAATGGCTTGAGCTTGAATGGGAGTGGGTACGGTGTAGCCGGCATCGGCAATCGCGCGCAAAAGGGGATCGGCCAACCCGAGGTCAGCAAAAGTAATAGAAGTAGACAAGAAAACAGCTCCATCGTCGTGCCGGTCCGCAAGTAAATGTGGACTCCAATCGGGGCAGACGAACAGGGAGTAAAACGCCTTGGAGGCGAGCGCCCACAGAATTAGGGCTTAGCGAGGCACGAGGACTGGAACGTTGTGCCGTGGCGATATTGTACGCTAAGCCTGTTCAGGCAGGGGTTATTTTTGAGCGATTGTGGTGGTGTCTTCCGTTGCGATGTCCAAAGGCACCAAGAAATCTTTGCTAATGCCTAGGCCGACATCGTTGATTTGGGTGAGAAAGTCTGTGAGGTATTCGTGTACGCCTATTTCCAGAATCTCTTCGATGGTTTGATCGCGTAACGTTGAAAAAAGACTGAGGGCGGCGAGTTGGGTGCCCCGAGAGTGATTGTTTCTGATGCGCGTTAAGGTTTCGACAACCTCTTGCAGGCACGCTGCTAAAGAGCGCGGCATATTAAGGTTCAGAATCAACAGTTCAGCAATCCGTTCTGGCGTGATGATGTCGCGATAGACTTTGCGATAGTTTTCAAAAGCGGAGACAGAGCGCAAAATCGCCGCCCAATAATAGAACTCATCGACAGTATCGAGACGTTCGTTCTTGGAGGCGGCAGCGGCGAGGAATTTCACATCAAGCAATCGAGCGGTGTTGTCAGCGCGTTCTAGAAAGGTGCCGATCTGTATAAAATCGTAGACCTCGTCTCGCATCATGGTGCCATTGTGAACACCTCGTGTGAGGTGTGAACGAAACTTTACCCACTCGAAAAAATCTGAAGGTGAACGTTGCATGATGCCTTCGCGCATCATGCGTTGAGCATCGAGCCAGGTGGTATTAATGGTCTCCCAAAGCTCAGTCGTAATGGCGCCTCGCACCGCGCGGGCGTTCTCACGTGCGGCCTGAAGACAGCGGACAATCGATGACAGATTGTCGACATCGCTCACCATAAACTGAATTACGCCGGCAGGTGTCACAGACTCGTGTCTGGAGGCGTAATGTTCAGTTAATTCAGAAATCTCCAACATCGCGCGCCAAGCATTCTCAATCGTTTGAGTCGACTGTGGCAGCAATGACATTTGATAGTTCACATCCAGCATCCGGGCAGTGTTTTCTGCACGCTCGGTGTAGCGGGACATCCAGTAAAGGTGATCAGCAGTTCTTGAGAGCATCGTCGAGGTCCTCGCGTTAACGTTCAAGAATCCAGGTGTCTTTGGTGCCACCGCCTTGAGACGAGTTCACCACTAGAGATCCTTGCTTTAATGCGACACGTGTGAGGCCTCCTGGCACCATGCGAATGTGTTCACCGGACAGCACGAACGGGCGCAAATCGATATGCCT
>JAURZO010000183.1 GCA_030653405.1 Zwartia sp.
GATCCCGATCCCACCATGTTGGGTGCTCAGGATCGTGCTTGAGATGGTTCATGTACAACGCGGTGGCGATCTCTGCCATGCCGAGCGGCACACCCTGATGGCCCTCACCCGCACGAATGATGGCATCGACCGAGAGAAAGCGAATCGCGTTGGCCAGAGCCTGAGGGTGAGGTGCTGTTGTCATGTCTCGTGGTGTGAATCAAGGAGTCTGTATCAAGGGATATGGATCAATGAATCAGCATGCCACCGTTCACATCGAGTGTGATACCCGTGCAGTACTTTGACAAATCGCTGGCCAGGAAAACAACACAACCCGCCACATCATTGGGCTCGCCGATACGGTTCATAGGGATGCCGGACAAAATATCAGAGAGGCGATCTTCAGGAATCAAACCCTTGTTGATGTCAGTTTCAATCAGTCCGGGGGTGATGCAGTTGACTCGAATATTATCGACACCACACTCGCGAGCCATCGCACGCGCCAAGCCCAAGACACCAGCTTTTGCGGCGGAGTAATGAGGACCGCCCAAAATACCACCGCCTCGCTGAGCAGAAACAGAGGAAGTACAAATGATCGATCCTTGCTTGCGCTCACGCATGGCAGGCAAAACAGCTTGTGACATAAAAAGCGCGCCACGCAAGCTGACATCCATCACAGCATCGTAATCCGCTGCGGAGATCTCCATTGTTTTGCGTGGCTGCGTAATGCCGGCATTATTAAACAAAATATCAATTTGACCCATTTTGGCCAAAACTGCTTTGACTGCGGCTTCACACGACGCCTTATTGGTCACGTCAGCCACCACACCCATATGTTGCGCACCCAACGTAGCGGCCACAGACGCGGGCTGTGCCTTTTCCAGGTCAAGAATGACTACGCGGGCACCCTGCGCTGTCATCATGCGCGCTGATGCAAAACCCAGACCGTTTACGCCTGCACCGCCCGTGATGATCGCCACTTTATCTTTTAACAACATGATTGAATTCTCCATTGAATCTGATGTGAGAGATGAGTGTGTTGTCCCACACACTCAGGATAAAAATCTTGTACTCAGTTGAGTAGAGTGCTTACTGACCTAGCCCATTGAGTAGGTCATAGCTCCGAATAACTTGACTATCGTCGAGCCGACCATCACCTCTGCCGGAGGAAGATAGAAATAACTGATAAGCCGCCGCAGTCAGTGGCAGTGCCGCTTTTGCATCACGACCCGCTTGCATGACAATCCCAAGGTCTTTGACGAAAATATCGACTGCGCTGGTGACAATTGGATCTGACTCAAGCATGCGTGGCCCGCGGTCCTTGAGCATCCAACTCGAAGCTGCAGACCCACTCATGATCTCAAGCAACATTGCTAGATCGAGACCGCTTTTCTTGGCCAACGAAAACGCCTCCGCCGCGACAGCGATATGCAAGCCACACAAGAGCTGATTGACCGTTTTACACATCGCGCCTTGACCAGGCTCTTGACCAACATGAAAAATACGCTCGCCAATCACTTTGAAGACGTCTTGCACATCATTGAATGTTTCATCGTCACACGCAGCCATCACGGTAAGCGAGCCATTGGTCGCACCCACAACACCGCCTGACAAAGGCGCGTCGACAAGGCGACGGCCAGTCGCCTGAACCCGTTTAGCAATCTCTTCGACCTCAGCAGGTGGGCAAGTCGACATTAGGCAGACAATACCTCCCGAAGGCAGCACATCGATCGCACCAGAGTCAAACAACACCTGCTTGGCCTGAGACGCATTCACCACCAGAATCAGCAATAAATCGGCTCCGAGACATGCGTCTTTGGCATTCGTGAATGCCTTTCCGCCCATGCCATTGAGTGCACTGAGCGAAGCGGGATTGATGTCCATCCCATGGACGGCATAGCCAGCCGTCAGCAAATTTTTAACCATGGGAAGACCCATGGCTCCCAACCCTGCAAATGCGATTGTTTTCATGTCAGTACATCGTCAATGATGGAACGTAAGTGATAAGAATGAGTACGGCAAGCGCAACCAGATATCTGGTTGCGCTTG
>JAURZO010000188.1 GCA_030653405.1 Zwartia sp.
TGATCCAGCACTTTTGGGACCGACCTTCAATAACCCGTTCTCGTCGATATGCGCAATACTGCCACCACCCGCACCAATCTCGATCAAATCCACTGTGGGTAAACGCACAGGCAACCCACTGCCCTTTTTAAATCGCTGTAATCTAGCTGCTTCAAAATCAGTGGTGACTGAAGGTTTACCATCCGCAATCAAACATGCCTTGGCTGTTGTGCCCCCCATGTCAAAGGCCAACACATCGGCAACTCTGGCACGCTGTGCCGCATAAGCTGCGCCCAATGCACCTGCGGCCGGACCTGACTCCAACATACGAATCGGCATTCGTTCGCCAAGATCCCGAGAGATTACGCCTCCATTTGACTGCATGATGCGAAGCGTTGCATTGATGCCAAGTGCACGCAAGCCATTTTCAATTGTGCTCAGATAGCTTCCCACCATCGGCATGACATAGGCGTTCAATACCGTGGCAACAGTTCGCTCATACTCCCGCAACTCTCCCAACACTTCAGACGACAGAGAGACTGGAAGGCCGGGGTGGATACGCTCAACAATCGCCTTAACTCTCTGTTCATGCGAGGGATTGGTAAAGCTGTGCATTAAGCAAACTGCAATCGTGCGTGCACCGCGCTCAATAAGCAATCGAACTGCTCGTTCAATGTCATCGTCTGTAGGTATCGTCAATACATGGCCCGACGCATCAAGTCGTTCGTCAATTTCGACGCGCAACTCTCTAGAAACAACTGGATCAGGTCCAGGTGCCGTTAAATCGTAGAGGTCGAAGCGCAATTCCCGCCCAATCTCAATAACGTCCCGAAAGCCACGAGTCGTAATCAAACCTGTCACAGCACCTTTACGCTCGATGACCAAGTTAGTCACTGCTGTTGTTGCGCCTACGACAATGTCACTGACTTGTGCGATCTCGATACCATTTTCCGCAAGCATCTGCTGAAGTCCAGCAGCGATTGGTGCGACAACATTTTCATGTTCACTCAAAACTTTAGATGTCAGGACAGTGCCGTCCGAACCAAGCAACACACAGTCCGTGAAAGTGCCACCGATGTCAAAAGCAAACCGATACTGAACGCCTGTTTGATTAAGCTTCATCGAAATTCCATTAACGCACTTTGGCTAACTTAATTCCACGGTCGAAATTTTTTTCGAACTTTCCAGTTTCGAATACTTCCTCAGGAATTTGATAAAACTTTTGACTCGAACGCTGTTCCTCAGTCGTTGTATGCATACTTGTTGAATCAAAGGGGCATGTCTGCGTACACATTTCGCAACCGATGCAGTTATCGCTTAAGGCCATCACGCCATCAGGCCCTTGTGCCAAGGCATCATAAAAGCAGGTTTGAATGCAAATAGTGCATGTCGGATTTTTACAGGTTTCTTCTTTGATCTCGCTGTGCATACGTGGCTTTTTGAACTGATCGCCATAGTCCTTTACGGCGGCACGCGACGCGATACCAGTCATGGATTCAATATCCGGATATCCATGTTTATCCATGAATTCTTCTAGACCGGAAATGATACTACTCAGATGTTTAATCCCTTTGAGCATCAATACAGAGCCAACTTGCACAAGCGGTGCGCCCGTCATAATGAATTCAACAACGTCTTTATGGTCATAGATGCCGTTCGAACCGGTGATTGGCATGCCAAGCTCGGTGTAAATTCTATTGACCCAGCGTAGGGACAATGGCTTGGCCCATACACCACCAATACCCGCCGGCCCTCCCAGTCGAGGCTGACCAGTTTCGATATCAACTGAAAATCCGGTGTAGCGATTGGTGGCTGTAACAGCAGCTGCGCCCGCATCTCGGACGGCTCTTGCGATATCCATCACTTTTGACTGATCCGGAGTGAGTTTAATCACCACGGGAATATTGACAGCCTCACAAACACGCGCTGTCACCTCAGCAGCAACCGCCGCATCCTGCCCGATCATCGAGCCACCATGCACGCCAGGCATCATGGCTGGGTGTGGACAACCAAAATTCAGCTCCACCATCGGCAGACCGCAGTCCTCGATCGTTCGACTGATGTCGATCCAGCTCTGCACAGTTTTTCCACCCGCACTACCAATCAAATGAGACCCTTGATCCTTGGCATATTCGTTGAGCTCCTTAAGATAAGGTACCCACTCGCGAAATCCCGTACTCGAATATCCTGACCGACTATAAAAGACAAAGTTCTTATTGACCTTGCCTTTAATGACTTCGTTCTTTTCATTCAGAATCGCGTACTTCGAATTCTGAGTCAACCTTGCCATATCCTCGATATCCGTCAAGGTCTTGACGATCATTCCGGCCGCACCTGCGTCCACACACTCTCTGATAACTTCCGGACTATTAGTCGTCTCAATCGAAGCGATCACGATCGGAGATTTAAATTTGATTCCACAGAACTCAAGTGATAGGTCGGCCACGGTAACGCTCCTTTCAATCCACAGGGGTGGAGAAAGGATACATTGTTTGCATGCTAATTAATAGTCTGTAATAAATAAATTTATGCAGTTTTGATAAAAAAACTGCCCGAGGCACTATCAGATTTAACGATCTGAAAGTTTCGCTTTATTGGCGCGCTTTTTTACGGTGATAGGCTGAGATGGCGAAAAGGCTTCGCCATTGGGACGTAATGAGGTCCGGCTACTGTCGTTATTACCCTCGACCAAACGAGACAACAACCCCATAAAGACCTCTCGTTCAGGAACAGAAAGCGGGCTCAAAAGCTGGGTTTGACAGTCCTTCATCGACTTTTCGTGCTGCTTGACCAGTGCGATCCCCTTGGATGTTGCAACGCACAGTTTTCGTCGCCGATTCTCATCATCGACAATGCGCGAAATCAATTTACGGGACTCCAACCGCTTTAGAATTCCGGCAACGTTTGCCCGATCCAACCCAAGCTCTTCACCAATCGTAAACTGATCGATATTTGGACGCGTCGCTAATATGCTCAGCAATCCATACTGAATCGGCGTCATGCTCCCATCTGCAACCTTATCCAGAAACATTGCCACATGAATCTGATGCAGTCGCCGCACAAGATAACCCGGGCGATCCCAAATGGTGTAACCCTCTTGCACCTTCGCGGTGACTTCAATCTTTTCTAATGACTTGATACTCGTTTTATCCGACATAGCCGTTAATTTACTCGTCTTTGCCTTCTTGGTCGGCAACTTCTTTATAGCGACTGTTCGCACACACCCTCCTGAGTGAACTGATTAGGGAAAGTACCAGATTTTACGACTCTGCATTCAATGAATTGACCTCCGTGGCACACGCACCAGCATGGCGCAAACTGTTGCTCTTGTGCAGTGCATTGTTAGCCTACTAATTAATATTGTTGATTTTTAATTATTGTGTCAGTATGCTGCCGATAATAAGTGAATGACACGTGGCAGTTTGCGGTTGATGTTTCATACAAATTTGTAGTTTGTTTGATATAGGTCTCTCACCAAGGAGCAGCTCATGCAACGACGTAAATTCCTCACCAGCGCCGCGACACTCTCTGGCGTTGGTCTCTCCACTGTAGCTGCTCCTGCGCTCGCTCAGTCATCACCGACTGTCAAGTGGCGCATGTCAACGAGCTGGCCAAAGAGTCTCGACACCATTTACGGTTCTGCCGATGAGCTCTGCAAACGCGTTTCTGTTTTAACAGATGGAAAATTTGAAATCCGAGCCTTTCCAGGAGGAGAGATCGTCCCTGTTCCACAGAATATGGATGCCGTCGGAAATGGCACTGTCGAGTGCAATCACGTGTTGAGCACGTTTTATGTCGGCAAAAACACTGCGCTCGCTTTTGATACAGGTTTGTCCTTTGGCATGAATGCGCGCCAACACAATGCTTGGCTCATGTACGGCGGAGGCATGGACGCCTTGCGCAAGCTTTATGCGAAATACGGAATTATGAACTTCACCTGCGGTAACGTCGGTGTGCAGATGGGCGGCTGGTTTAGAAAAGAAATTAAATCGGTTGCGGATCTGAAAGGCCTTAAGATGCGTATTGGCGGCATTGGGGGCATGGTCATGAGCAAGCTAGGTGTCGTACCTCAGCAAATTCCTGCCGGCGACATCTATTCCGCTCTCGAAAAGGGCACAATGGATGCCTCTGAGTGGATTGGTCCCTACGATGACGAAAAACTCGGTCTGAATAAAGTGGCGCCGTTTTACTACGCACCCGGCTGGTGGGAAGGCAGTGCGTCTATTACGACGATGGTCAATCAAAAAGCTTTTGAAGCGCTACCTACCTTGTACAAAGCGGCTTTTGATGTAGCCTGTAATGAGCAAAATCTGAAGATGCTGGCTCACTACGATGCGGTCAATCCAGGTGCCCTGCGCAAACTCATTGCCGCTGGCGCCCAGCTCAAGTATTTCCCTCGCGACGTCATGGATGCTAGTTACAACGCGTCTCAAGAACTCTGGACTGAACTTACGCAAAAGAATCCAGATTTTGCTGCCATTTTTCCTGATTGGAAAAAATTCCAACAAGACGAGGCCAGCTGGTTCAGGATCGCTGAAAGCTCATTAGACAATTACACGTTTGCCGCAGTAACGCGTCGCTGATCTTACTGGCAGCTGCATCATGCGTGACGACAATCGTCCAGATCCGCGCACCAAGCCGCAAGGTATTGGTGCGCGCGTTCTACGCAAGGAAGATACACGGCATCTTCTAGGAAAAGGTAATTTCGTGGCGGACATGTCGATGCCGGGCATCTGCGAAGTCGCCTTTTTACGCAGCCCCGTTGCGCACGCCAAAATTTCGAATATCAGCATTCCGAGTCAACACCGATCCAGCATCTTCACTAGAGAGATGCTGGATGCGCTAGACATTACTGCTGACTCCACCCTACCCACCTATCAGTCCTCTTCGCAGCCTCCTCTCGCTCATGAAAAAGTTCGATTTGTAGGAGAACCCGTCGCGATGGCGTTTGCCCCGACGCGTGCGGAAGCTGAAGATTTGCTTGAAGAAGTACGCGCAGATTATGACGATCTGCCCATTTACCACGACGTTCACACCGCGCGAACAGCGACTCAATATTTCGTTCATGAGCATTGGAAAGACAATATTTTCTTAACCCTCAATGCTGATCGAGATTTTGATAACCTTGCTGCTCAAGCTGATGTAATCGTCAATCGTAAAATTACCCTCGCACGTCAGTGTATGGTGCCGATGGAAGGCAAAGCGGTATTGGCTTTCTGGGATCATCAAGCAGATCAATTAGTAGTGGTGAGCGCGACCCAGGTCCCGCACATGATCAGAACTGCTATAGCGCTATTCCTCCAAATTGATCAGGGTCAAGTCAGAATCATCTCGCCTGATGTTGGCGGTGCCTTCGGATACAAATGTGTGTTGCAACAAGAAGAGCTCTGCATTGCTTGGCTCGCAAAAACATTTAAGCGGCCATTCCGTTATATCGAAGACAGACGAGAACACCTGATTGCAGGAGCGAATACACGCGAGCACCTCTACGACATGACCGTGTATGCAGATAAATCAGGTCGCATCCTGGCGCTCGACGCACACATCACTATCGATGGTGGTGCCTACTCGGTATGGCCATTTACCATCGGACTCGAACCAGGACAAGCAATTGGCAATCTACCTGGACCGTATGCTTTTCGTGGTTACCGCTGCGTATCTGAATGTGTCGCCACGAATAAGCCTGGGTTCGTTCCTTATCGTGGCGTTGCAAGAACCGGAGTCTGTTTTGCTATAGAAATGACGATGAATGCCCTGGCAAAAGCGGTTAATCGCGAGCCATGGGAAGTCAGACTTGATAATCTCGTGCAGTCTGATCAGATGCCCTATGTCAACGTCACCAATAAACATTTTGATAGTGGCGACTACCCATCGAGTGTTCATCGTGCGCTAGAGATGATTGATATCAAGCGCATTAGAGAGGAACAAAAATTAGTTCGTGCGGACGGCAAACTGATTGGCTTTGGACTCGCAACCTACACTGAGCAAGCCGCACATGGCACTTCCGTTTTTGCCGCTTGGGGTACTCCTGTGATTCCAGGCTTCGATCAAGCATTTGTAAAAATTACCCCTGATGGTGGTCTAGAAATCCGTGTAGGTGTTCATTCGCACGGACAAGGAATGGAGACCACATTTGCTCAAATCGCCAACGATGCCTTAGGTATTGACATCAATCGTATCCGTCTCGTGCATGGTGACACAGGTCAAACGCCCTTTTCGACAGGCACCTTTGCATCACGCTCTCTCGTCATGTCGGGTGGCGCAGTCGCACAGGCCAGTAAGATATTACTTAAGCGTGTGCTGTTCATCGGCGCCCATCTCTTAGGTACACATGCAGATAATGTTGCGATGGAGGGTTCTGACCTGATTTATGGTCAATCCCGTATAACGATCGCCGATGTTGCAAAGGCATGGTACCTAAGCCCACAACTATTACCCCCTGATGTCGATCCTGCAGGATTAGAAACAACTGTAGGATACAAACCAAAGGTCGATACAGGCTGCTTTACCTATGCGACTCACGCTGCCGTTGTTGCGGTCGATCCTGCTCTAGGTAGCGTTGAAATTCTCGACTATGTCTGTGTTGAAGACTGTGGTGTCATGGTCAATCCAATGGTTGTCGAGGGACAGACGATTGGCGGAATTGTGCAGGGTATCGGTACAGCCATGTTCGAAGAAACTCCTTATGATAGTTATGCGCAACCACTTGCATCGACGTTTGCGGATTACATGATTCCGGGAGCATCTGAGTCTCCAAATATTCGAGTTGATCATTTTGAAACGCCCTCCCCTCATACCGAGTTTGGTGCTAAAGGGATGGGTGAAGGCGGTGCGATCGCACCTCCTGCCGTTATTTTTGGTGCGATTAACGATGCACTCAAAGAGCTTGGTGCCGCTGAGCTTTTAGATACACCCGCGACGCCAAGAAAAATTCTTCAAGCTATTTATCAGCAACAACCGGTAAAAGTGTCACCTGAGCGGAGCGGCGCATGAAGGCTGCACGGTTTGACTATTTAAGAGCCGAGTCTCTGGTGCAAGCTCTTGGCGTCTTAGAAAAAAATGGTTCTGACATCAAATCAATGGCTGGCAGTCAATCACTTGGACCCATGCTGAATTTACGTCTCGCTCGCCCCAAGTCTGTGGTTGATATTTCTGGGCTCAGAGAGCTTAAAAGTGTAACCACGGAGGGATCCACAATCAGGATCGGGGCGGGAGTCACACATGCCGAAATTGAAGATGGGGTGCACGAGCTATTAAGGGGGCATCCTTGGCAATCCGTTGCCTCCGCCATTGCCTATCGATCTGTGCGGAATCGGGGCACAATTGGGGGCAGTATTGCTCATGCAGATCCTGCCGCGGACTGGGTGCTTGCAGCGACAGCGATCAACGCACAGATTGAAATTGTGTCAAGGCATTCAACGCATCGAGTCCCGATGGATCAGTTCATGCAAGCTGCCTATACAACCGTACTGTCCGATCAAGAAATTATCACTGCGATTCATATCCCGATGATGAGTGACCAGGCCAGATGGGGTTACTTTAAGTTCTGTAGAAAAATTGGTGAATTTGCTGAAGCAAGTTGTGCAGCCTATTTTGATGCATCGAATCAAGTTGCCAACATCGTTGTTGGTGCTTTATCAGGAGCGCCCCAGAAACTTACGACGTTGGCTCAACTGGTGGCGAATGAGGGCTGGCCTTTGACACGCCGCGAGACCCTCGATGAGCAGGTTTCTCAAACACTCAACACGCTTGATGCACTTGATCAAAAAATGTTGGTCACGGTTATCAGTCGATGCTTGGAGCGCACGTTTAATGTCAAGGTGCCTGCATGAGCACTCGGCTATCTTTAAAGATCAATGAGCGGAACGTTGTGCATGATGTTTCCCCACGTATGCACCTGGGAGATTTTATTCGTGAGCAGGAAAAACTCACGGGTACACATCTTGGCTGCGAGCATGGTGTGTGTGGTGCATGTGTCGTCCTGCTGGACGGCCAACCTGTACGCTCGTGCATCACTTATGCCGTTGCTTGTGAAGGTCGCTCCGTCACCACCATTGAAGGTTACGCTCACGACCCATTGATGGCGAGACTTCGTCAAGCCTTTTCCACCCACCATGCACTGCAGTGCGGTTACTGCACTCCTGGCATGCTAGCAACCGCGCGCGATATCGTTTTGCGACTGCCAGATGCGTCTGAGCGTATTGTTAGAGCAGAGCTGTCTGGCAATCTATGCCGATGCACAGGGTATGTTGGTATCGTTGAGGCGATCCTCTCTGTTCTTTACGACCTAAAGCAAAAACCTGATCCAAGCATCGAAGCACTGCGACCTCATTGTGCGGCCGGAAATCAACTTGTTGTTAACGCCGTCAACCAAGAAACCACACTCCCGTTTCAAACCTTCAAGGCTGCAGCCACTCAGTCTACAGACAGCCGCCCATCCGCACCTCGAATTTCTACCGAAACTACCCAACTGGATTCATTGCTATTGTCTGGCAATGGCACAGCGATTTCAGAAACCTTTGATTTACCGTTTTCAGCCACTCGCGTGTGGACCTTAATGGCCGACCTCCCGACTGTTGCGCAATGTCTTCCTGGAGCATTTATTTCTTCGATTGAGGCTGATCGCGTGCAGGGCGGAGTGTCACTCAAGTTCGGTCCGATGCAGGCTGCTTTCGAGGGATCTGCGACGATTTCAATAGATGAGGTTGCGAAAAGTGCCACACTAAACGGTGTCGGTCAAGACAGACTCAGTCAGTCTCGCGCATCCGGGAAAATCAATTACTGTATCGAGTCTCTTGGGGATAACCGTGCACGCGTCCATGTCAGCATGCTGTATGGTCTCCAAGGCCCCCTTGCACAGTTTTCAAGATCGGGGATGGTGCAGGATTTTGTTCGTCGAATGATCAAAATATTTGCGGAGAACGTCGAACATACTCTTGTTCATCCCGGTAGCGGAAGCGTGCCTCAACAAAAAAATCTCCGTCCGATTGCCTTGCTCTTCGGAATTTTATGGGATCGTTTGCGTCGCATATTTTCTAATCGTAAATAAGCGATGAAATTTTTTCTCAATATCTCTCGCCTGATTGATCGACTCAATGAAATAGTCGGTAGCCTAGTGATTTGGATTTGTTTGATTGTGGTTCTTGTGAGCTCAGGTAATGCTGTGATTCGCAAGTTTTTTGATAGCAGTTCCAATGGCTGGCTCGAACTTCAATGGTACCTTTTTGGCGCTATGTTTCTGCTGTCGTCAGGCTACACACTGCTACGTAACGAGCATGTCAGAGTCGATGTTTTATCCTCAAAGCTCTCCCGCACTCACCAGATCTGGATTGTAATTGTTGGCGTGTTATTTTTTCTAATGCCGATGGCGATTCTTATTATGGTGTTGTCCTGGCCGGTTTTTACTGACGCCTATCTGCAGAATGAACAGTCATCTAACGCCGGGGGACTTGTGCGATGGCCTGCAAAGCTATTGATTCCAATTGGCTTTGGGCTACTTGTATTGGCGGGTCTCTCACATCTCATTAAGTGTATCGGTTTCTTATCAGGTCAGTGTCCTGACCCGACGATGAAACTGCAAGGCCCTTCCTCGGAGGAGGCACTCGCCGCGGAGATTGTCTCCAATAGCAAGCTCACTATACCGATCGGCTCTTTTGCAACCGATACTCAACCACCGGCAGTTCCTGAAGCCAGGCCAGGGAAGGATACGAGATTGCCATGATTGAGTTCTTGATCGCAAACTTAGCCCCTGTCATGTTTGTGACATTATTTTTGCTACTTTTGTTGGGTTTCCCGGTTGCCTTTTCACTTGCGGCAAACGGTCTATTATTTGGCTTGGTAGGTATTGAACTAGGACTCATGACGCCTGCGATCTACCAAGCTTTACCGCAGAGGGTGTTCGGCATTATTTCGAATGACACGCTCTTGGCAATTCCGTTTTTTACCTTCATGGGTCTCATTCTTGAGCGATCCGGAATGGCTGAGGACTTACTGGAAACCATTGGGCAATTGTTCGGGTCAGTACGTGGTGGCTTAGCGATTGCAGTCATTCTTGTTGGCGCGATGCTTGCCGCGACTACAGGTGTTGTTTCGGCTTCCGTGATCTCAATGGGTTTAATTTCTCTGCCAATCATGTTGCGTTATGGCTATGATCGTCGCTTCGCAAGCGGAGTCATCGCAGCCTCTGGAACACTCTCCCAAATCATTCCCCCCTCCTTAGTATTGATTGTCTTAGCTGATCAGCTAGGTCGCTCCGTTGGCGATATGTACCGAGGTGCTTTTTTACCGGGTTTGGGCTTAGTGTTGGCGTATGTCATCTATACGTTTGTTTTGTCTTTCTTTCGTCCTTCCTCTGCTCCTGCCATTCCTGAGTCGGCGCGCGCTTATATCGAGCCTTCTGGCAGCCGGGGTACGCGCTCGCTGAGCGTTCTAATGATGATTTCAATTGGAGTCGCATTGGTTTTTGGCGAGTTGATGATCTCGGAAAATGCGCCGATTGATGAACGCATTGTCATGACTGTGCTCGTCTGGGGCTCTGTCGCCTTTGTGATTGCCCTGCTCAATAGAGTACTCAAACTAGGTTTGTTGTCGCATATTGCTGAACGCGTGACTTTTGTCATGATTCCGCCTCTAGCGCTGATTTTCCTTGTTTTAGGGACGATTTTTATCGGGTTGGCGACACCCACTGAGGGCGGTGCGATGGGTGCGGTAGGTGCCATCATCATGGCCATCTCACGCAAGCGACTTTCCTTTCCTTTGTTACGGCAGGCAATGGATACGACAACAAAGCTCTCATGCTTCGTTGTTTTTATTCTGATTGGATCCACAGTATTTAGTTTGACCTTCAGAGCTGTAGACGGTGATCTCTGGGTCGAGCACCTGCTAATCAACATGCCTGGCGGTCAGACAGGGTTCCTGATTGTCGTCAGTATTCTAACTTTTGTATTGGCATTTTTCTTGGATTTTTTCGAGCTTGCTTTTATCATCGTCCCATTACTCGGACCGGTCGCTGACAAGATGGGTATTGACCTCATCTGGTTTGGGGTTCTACTTGCCGTGAACATGCAAACATCCTTCATGCATCCACCCTTTGGATTTGCGTTGTTCTATCTGAGGTCGGTAGCGCCAAAACTTGATTACCTCGACAAGATGACTGGCAAAAAAATTGCTCGTGTCACCACAGGCCAAATTTATGCAGGTTCTATTCCATTCATTATCATTCAATTAGTCATGGTCGCTGTGGTACTTGCTTTTCCTGGAATTGTCACGCACTACAAAAGTACCGCCTCGACAGTTGATCCTTCAACCGTCGATTTGAATGTCCAGGGCAATCCATATGACAACCCCGACTCAGCTACCGACCAGGATCCAGGTAAAGCATTCAGGTAGTGAGCTCCTGAATGAGTATTAGCGTTCTAAATGCTGTAGCTTTCCTGTCTTGCCATTCCAATCTTCTGCATCTGGGAGTGGGTCCTTCGATCTCGAAATGCTATCGAACTGCGGTGCAAGTTCAGCGTTGAGTGCAACAAACTTCATTTGATCCGCTGGAATATCTTCCTCTGCGAAAATGGCGTTCGCTGGGCACTCCGGTATGCATACCGCACAATCTATACATTCATCCGGATCAATAACCAAAAAATTTGGTCCTTCTCGAAAGCAGTCGACGGGACACACATCGACACAGTCCGTGAACTTGCACTTGATACAGTTTTCAGTAACAACGTGGGTCATGAATTTCATCCTGACAAGAAGTGCACTAACAATAAGTACACTAACAGTCAAAGTTTACCGAAATCATTTGTTTTTTGCGATAGTATTTTTCATATCGAGATCTCCTTGCATTAATATTGGATTCGCTCAATACAACCTTTTGTAGTGCTTTGAAAATACTTATGTTGACAAGAAACACATGGATCGTCTGCTCACTCATGAGCTTTGCAGTTCAGCTCGACAAATCCATTCGAGCGCAAGCTCTTGATCCTCTCTCGCTCGGCACCGCCCTCTTGATCGCCATCATTATGGGCGCCGGCTGGGCATTCGTGGCAGGTTGGATCCGAACAAAACTGTTACCCAGCCTTGCGGACGATTACGCCAGAAATATTCAGATCGGTTTTGGGGCGTTCTCGCTGCTGCTCATCGCCGGCCTGATCTACAAACTATTCACTGCCTAAGTCGACTACTTAAGGCGTGAGAGGAAGTATGAAATATCCTGAAGGTCTTGCTCGGACACTCCGTAAACCGATGCGGCCATGTTGGAGTCTCGCCCTGTTGCTTGATTATTTTTAAATTGCAACATGCTGTGAAGCAGATAGTCTTCACGTTGACCTGCGAGTCGAGGTATTTGGTCGCGGCCTAAATAATCAGACAAATGACAGATGCCGCAACGCATGCCTTCTGCCAGTTTGCCACCACGCGCGAACACTTCGGCATCACGATCAGTCGGCGGTGCCGCTAAAGGCAGTGCGGCGTAATACTTTGCAAGCTCAGTGATTTCCGCGTCAGAAACACCATCCAACATGCCTTTCATTTCGGGGATGACACGCATCCCTTCGCGAATGAGTACCAGTGAATTTTCTAGAAATAATTTCGGTTGCGCGGCGAGAGACGGGATTCCCTTGAGTTGGGAATTCCCATCCGCACCGTGACAACTTGCGCACAATGTCAGGCGCTGAGATGAAATCTGCGCCTGACTCGCTGGGGTAGCCATCATGACCACACCCAGCACTAAGAACATTTGAAAAAAACCAAATAATCGCATGCGAATTACTTGCTGTAGGTGACGCGATAAATGACGCCATTTTGCTCATCGGACACCAGCATCGAGCCGTCTTTCATCTGATGCAAATAGGCTGGACGCCCCCAGAATGACTGATCGGCGGGATTCATGAAGCCCGTCATGAAAGGTTCGACCTTAGCGTTTTTACCATCGGCATCGGCGCGAACAGTCACCACGTCAAAGCCAATTTTCTGCGTGCGGTTCCAAGAGCCCTTACGTGCGTTAAACATCACGTTTTTGTAATCGGCAGGGAACATATCACCCGAGTAGAACTTGACACCCATTGCCGCCGCATGTGGTCCCATCATCGCAACAGGTGGCTCGACACCTGCGCAAGCGTTCGCCTTGGTCACATCAGGGTCAGGCATATTGCCTTCATGGCAATAAGGGAAACCGTAATTAGCCTTGAGCTTCAAACGATGCATCGTATCGTTTGGTTTGTCATCACCCATCCAGTCACGACCATGATTGCTAAACCATAGTTCTTTGGTCACGGGATGCCAGTCAAAACCAACGGTGTTACGTACGCCTGTTGCAACGACTTCCATACCGGAGCCATCTGGGTTGTATGTACGGATCTGAGCGTACTCAGGCGTTGGGAGTTCGCAAATATTGCAAGGGGCGCCAAAAGGCATGTACAGCTTGCCATCCGGTCCGAACGCCACATACTTCCAGTTATGGTGGGGTAGTGGTGGTAAATTGAATTTGGCGGTTAAGTCAACCGGAGCTGCATTAGGATTCTTGGCGATGCCATCAAACCGCAACACCTTATCAACCGCCACAACATAAAGAGAGCCGTCTTTGTAAGCGGCCGTTGGCTGATTCAGCTTATCAACGACAACGCGTGAAGTGCGCTCTTTGCCGTTATCCGTCACTTCATAAATACGACCTAAAGCACGTGTGCCGATGTAATACTTACCGCCTTCGCCCTCGGCGATTGCACGTGCACCAGGAATGCTATCCGCCCAGACTTCGACCTTAAAGCCAGGGGGCAATTTGATTTTGTCGATCGGCACATCGGCTGCCTTGGTGGCGACCAACTTGCCAGGCAAAGGTGCCAGCTTTGAGTCAGCCATGTTTGCTGGCATGCCCTGCTTCCAGGCGGGTGGTGGGGCGGCAGCAGGCGCAGCCGGTGCTGCTCCTTGAGCCTGAACTGACATGCTGAATGAAAGGGCCAAACCCAGGCCGCTGATTGCGCGTAGATAATTATTCACAGTAGTCTCCGTGACGTTTGATGTTAGGACGAGCTAATCTTATTTTTAAACTACTCACCGATTCTACTTGAATAAAAATTGGTGTAAAAGTTATTTAATCAAGACCATTCTTGAATTGCGGAGAAGGTCGCCGCCATCACGCCCGCGTCCGTTAAGTCGTGCCCGCCACCCTCGACGCGAACCACTCGGGCCTGCGGCAAGGCGCGCTGAATCGCAAGGCTATTCGCAAAGGGACAAAGCGCATCCTGATCGCCATGCACAAGGACCAATGGGAGCTCTTGCAACGCACCAATCCCGGTAAGCAGATCCCGACTCACAAAGCATCGATGCATCAAGTAGTGGCTTTGCACGCGATACCGCGCAATGAGAGAGGCATCCTCAAACGTACCCATCGATAAAGCCGCCGGTTGAGGAAAAACATTCATCGCAGCCTCATATGCCATCCACGCTAGCGCCAGGCGACGCTGTGTCGAGGCGTCATTCTCGAGACAAAAAACCCGATAACCAAATTCGAGAATGGTCTCCTCAGAATTGACGGGCAATTGGTCCTTAAGTACCTGCCATCGTGCTCGACACGCCGCAGGAGGAAATTCCGTGAAGTTTTCAATTTCTGCTGCTGTGCACAAAAATGGACTGCGTAACAACATCCTCACGACCACCTCTGGGTGCGCCTGAGCGTAAAGGAGCGCGAGCGCGCCGCCCCAGGAACCGCCCACGACGCTCCAGCGAGGGACCTTGAGGTGAGAGCGCAAGCGTTCAATGTCTTGTACCAAATCTGCGGTTTGATTGGCATGTATGGAACCTGCAGGCCGACTTTTGCCACAACCGCGCTGATCGTATTGAATGATCCAAAATTTAGCGGGATCGAAAAATCGTTTATGCAGTGGGCTCGCCGAGCTACCTGGCCCACCATGCAGCCAAATGACTGGCTTACCTTCTGCATTACCACTGGTCTGCCAGTGCATCGCATGACCATCCCGGACATCAAGCCAACCCTCTGTCAAGACTGGAGCATCAGGAAATACCTTTATTTTCATATGGTTATGATTTATAAAATGTTGGTAGATCAAAGTGCATTGATTCTATATACTTTGTCTCAATGCCAATGAATGGCGTTGCGAGTTCACACAACCACTCTTTTGGAGACTGCTATGAAATGGGAAACACCATCAGCAATTGATCTGCGCTTTGGCTTTGAAATCACAATGTACATCGCTAATCGTTAATCGTTATTCAAAAGGCCGAGACTGATGTTTCGGCCTTTCTTTTTTGAGTTGTGATGCAGATACGCGTGCTAGGCTCGGCCGCTGGCGGAGGATTCCCCCAGTGGAATTGCAATTGCCTGAACTGTTCAGGCGTGCGTCAGGGCACCATCAAAGCCCAGACGCGAACCCAATCGTCAATCATCGTTGGCAACGGCTCCCATGACTGGGCGCTGATTAACGCCTCTCCGGATGTGTTGACCCAAATTAAAAATACGCCAGTGCTCCAGCCTGCTCGAAACATTCGGGACAGCGGCATTGCGGCTGTCGTGTTGATGGATGCGCAAGTCGATCATGTCACCGGCTTGATGATGTTGCGCGAAAGAAATTCACCTCTGCCTATCTATGCGACTCGACAAGTCTTCGAGGACCTGACAACGGGCTTGCCTCTTGTGAAGACACTGGCGCATTACTGTACGGTGGATCAGCACCTGATCGATCCAGAGCAAGAGAGTTTCTCCATACCGCAACTCAATGGCCTGCTGTTCAAGCCGATCACGCTTTCAAGTAAAGCACCACCTTACTCTCCTCACCGACATGATCCGCACCCCGGTGACAATATCGGCTTACTGATCACCGACAGCGCGACCGGTAAAACTGCCTTTTACGCGCCTGGTCTTGGCATCATTGAGCCGCAAGTCGAACAAGCCATGCGCCAAGCAGACGTATTGTTGGTCGATGGCACCTTTTGGACGGATGACGAAATGATTGCGCTCGGCCTGTCTAGTAAACGCGCCATTGACATGGGTCATCTGGCTCAATCAGGCCCCGGCGGTATGATCGAAGCGTTATCCTCTTTTCCTGAAAAACGTCGGATCCTCATCCACATTAACAACACCAATCCCATTTTGCGGGAAGACTCTGCTCAAGCGTTGGAACTCAAGGCGCGCGGCATTGAGATCGCCCACGATGGCATGCATATCGAGATCTGATGATGAGCACTACGCAATCCCCATGGACCCGCGAAGAATTTGAAGCACAACTCCGCGCCAAAGGGCAGAGCTACCATATCCATCACCCTTTTAACGTCAAAATGAATGCCGGCGAATGTTCGAAAGATCAAATACGCGGCTGGGTTTTGAATCGTTTTTATTATCAGTGGATTATTCCAATCAAAGACGCAGCGATCATGTCGAACTGCCAAGATCGCGAGACGCGTCGACGCTGGATTTCGAGGATTCTTGATCACGATGGATTTGGTGACTATCAAAGTGATACAGAGTCGGGGGGACTCGAGGCCTGGACAAGGCTTGGGATTGCTGTTGGACTTGAACGCGAAGCCTTGTGGTCCCTCAAACACGTCGAACCTGCAGTCAAGTTTGCCTGTGATGCATATGTCAATTTCGCGCGTCAACAGCCATGGCAAGAGGCGATTTGCTCATCGCTCACGGAAATGTTCGCGCCTCAGATTCACAAAGATCGCTTGGCGACTTGGCCCACGCATTACCCCTGGATCGAGCCTGGTGGCCTGCACTATTTCCGGTCCCGCATTCCGTTAGCCCAACGCGACGTAGATCACGGCCTGGAAGTCACGTTATCCCACTTTACGACGCGCCAACAGCAAGAACGTGCGCTCGATATTTTACAGTTCAAACTCGATATTCTTTGGGCGATGCTGGATGCGATTGAGCGAGCCTATCCAGCATGACTGAACACAACACCACCTCGACGCTTCCAGAACACCCAAAGCTCAACAGGCTCTTTCGTCTGCAATGGGAAGAGGCCCAACAAGCCTATGTGCTGTTATATCCAGAGGGAATGGTCAAGCTCAACATTAGTGCTGCGGAAATTCTAAAACGTTGCGATGGCGTACACACTGTTGATGCCTTGATCGCAGAGCTCGAAACAGCGTTTGGTGAAACGAATCTGCGCGACCCGATAGAGGGCATGCTGCGCGCAGCGTTTGACAAAGACTGGATACAGTAAGGTCGCAAGACCTGAAAATCAGCATGAATCAACCCACCATCAATCCCCCATTCTGGTTACTCGCCGAGCTCACCTATCGCTGCCCTCTGCACTGTGTGTTTTGCTACAACCCTGTCAACTATGCCAGCATTGAGAGTGAGCTCAACACTCAAGAATGGATTCGTGTGATGCAAGAGGCACGCGCGCTGGGCGCAGCACAGCTTGGCTTTTCTGGCGGAGAACCACTGCTGCGCGAAGATCTTGATGAGCTGGTTGCAGAAGCAAGGCAACTCGGGTTTTATACCAATCTCATCACTTCAGGTGTGGGTCTGACTGAGGCGCGGATCGCATCATTAAAAAGTGCGGGTCTCGATCATATTCAACTTTCGTTTCAAGACTCCACTCAGGAGATGAATGATTTTTTGAGCAGCACGAAGACTTTTGAGTTAAAGAAAAAAGTCGCTGCGCTCATTAAAAAATATGATTATCCGATGGTGATGAACGTCGTACTTCATCGCCATAACATTCCGCACGTCGATAAGATTATCGACATGGCGCTTGATCTGGGAGCGGAATATCTTGAGCTCGCAAACACCCAATATTACGGGTGGGCCATGAAAAATCGCGCGCAACTCTTACCAACGCGTGAGCAATTAGTCGAGGCCGAAGCCATCGTCAATGCCTACCGTGAAAAAATTGGTAAGCAGTGCAAGTTACTGTTTGTCGTGCCTGACTATTTTGAAGAGCGCCCCAAAGCATGCATGAATGGCTGGGGATCGATTTTTCTAGACATCGCACCCGATGGGGCGGCGCTGCCCTGTCATAACGCAAGACAGTTGCCAGGACTGGATATTCCGAACGTGCGTGATCACTCCATCCGGGAAATCTGGTACGAGAGTCAGGCCTTTAATTTCTTTCGCGGCGACGCGTGGATGCAAGAGCCTTGCCGCTCGTGCTCAGAAAAAGAAAAAGATTTTGGAGGATGCCGCTGTCAGGCCTTTTTACTGACCGGAGACGCAGCCGCCACGGATCCAGTCTGTTCGAAGTCTCCCAAGCATGATGTTGTCACGCAGGCGATCAACGAAGCTCTCGCTCTCACTCAGTCGAGCAAGCGCGAGGAGCATCCGTTAGTTTTTCGAACCGACAAAAACTCAAGAATCAGTGGACTTTGACGCACGGGCAGAACCCGCTGCAATCTGCCAAGCGGCAAGACCCACGCCAATCCATTTAAACCAGCGCCAACGCTTGCCGACAAACACGGATGACAACGTCGCCGCGAGATAAGGATATTGGGCCGCCAATGAGAGTCCTTGACCCAGCAAACTTGCGACGCGCTGGCCGCCGCCCGAACCCGATTCCTGACTTGGGTGGAGCAGCTGGGCAAACCAGCGTTTAGGACTGACGGCTCGACCAAGCTCCGTCGCGTGAACCAACAGGGCTTGTCGTTCATAGGCCGCTCGCGTACGCAATAATTCAATGTGTGCCTGACGAGCCGATGGCACAAGGAGTCGTCGTTCACTCATGGTGCCCTCCCGTTTTCTCGTCTCGAACACCTTGGGCAAAAGAGTCGCGCAAATCCCCTAAAACAACGACATCGCGATGCAACTCTTCAAGCGTTGCCGCAAATGGCATTTCCTGCGTTTCCAATCGGCGCCAAACCGTCCAGCCCAAGAACATACCAATACACGCATACAAAAGAGCCAAGCCTCCGATTGCCCAGTACCGATAGTCTGTCGACCAAAAAAATAACACCAAAAGAAAAGACGCCAGCACGACTGCTAACAGCAAAAAAAGGATTGCTGCAAAAAACAGTGCTGTCAACGCCACGAAGCGGTGCTTTTGTTCTGCAAACTCCGCGCTGAATAATTCGACGCGGGTTCGCAGCATAGCGACGAGATCACCCGCCACCATGCTTAAGTTTTCACGAATACTCATCGCATCTTAACGACGGCTGATCAGCAAACCGACCAACAAGCCCACCACGCCGGCGGCAGTAATCGCCTGCCAAGGATTGTCGTGGACGTACTCATCGGCTTCGCGCGCCACTTTTTTGCCCTGACGGACAACCGATAACTTGGTGTCATGAAGGGCTTCGCGCGTGGCACGCAGCGACTGGGCCGCACGTTCGCGCAGTTCTTGGGCTTGCTCGCCTGAAGCCGCTGCAGCATCGCGCAAGAACCCCTCAGCTTCGTCAAGAGCCGCCTTCATGCCTTCGAGTAACTTTTCCTGTGCCGAGGTTTCCTCAACTGCGGGTTTGATTTGTTTCATTTTGCTCTCCAATATTGACGAATAGGGACAACCCTAATACTCCTGATTAGATACCCTTTTCATGATTCTGTCTGTACTCAATCGGTTGCGCTGCGATCTATCTCAAGCCGAATCATGGCGCCACAGACAATCCTTTGACATGGTGCTTCGCGATGAGTTCAGCGACAAATCCGGATTTCTTGGCATCTTGAACAAATTTTTGTAAAAATTGCGCTGCCTCAGTCCTGCCTTTTGGAACACCGATGGATTGCTGCACGGCGGTGAACTGCCCCTCCAGTATCCGCGATCCTGGGATCTTATCAACGTCACTCAACAGACCGGGCTTAAGGCTCGCCATCGCCTCAAGCTTTTGTGACACAAACAAGTCAAGCGTGGCATCAAAGCCTTCCGCATGCATCAGCGTTGCATGCTTGATGTTTCGTACCAACCACAAATCATACGCACTGCGGGCGGATACTGCGATCCGATTACCTGGCTGATCGACCTCTGAAGCATGACGCAATGGCGAGTCCGCATGCACCAAGTAGGTTGCCTCAATCTCGACATAAGCCGTCGTAAAGTCAATTTTCTCAGCGCGTGCAGGCTCAGAACCAATCAGTCCGATATCCCAGATGTCATCGAGCGCCGCATCCGCTAACTCTCCAGGCGTTGCAAAAGGCACTAATTGCAAGGCCACACCAAGCTGATCAGCGATCGCACGTGCCATATCGGGCGCAACACCCTCCGGAGCCCCTAGCGTGGAACGACCCGTCACAAGCAAAAAATTGCTAAGGTTAATACCCGCTCTGAGAACCCCCTTGGGAGCGAGCTGGGAGCGAGCCTCTTGGCTCAGTATGTTTTGACTCATCTTGCGTGCCCATTCAATACAATTAATAAAAAAGTTCTTTGATTTTTTCAACTGCAGTGTTGACAAATGATATATCGCCGCCTAACTTGATGGTCAATCATTCCTTAAAAAAACTAACCTATTCAAAAATGACAAGCGCCAAACAAGCAACCCCCACAGCATCTCAACATACTTTTCTCACTTTGCACGAAATTGTTCAAAAAGCACGACAGAAGCTGAACCATGATCACTGGGACTACATCGTCGGCGGCACTGAAACCGAGACCACCTTGCGTCGTAATCGTTCCGCGCTGGACGCCTTGGCATTTAGGCCACGGATTCTTCGCGACGTCAGTCATGTCAATGCGGGGACTTCATTTTTAGGACGCGAGCTGCGCTTGCCTATCATCCTGGCGCCTGTCGGCAGTCTTGAACTGTTTGCCCCCGAAGCTGGAGCGGCTGCCGCACGCGCAGCTGGTGAGTTTGGCGTTGCACACATGTTGAGCTCGGTATGCGAGCCCGGCGTCGAAGCCGTGCAGCAAGCGGCACCAGATGCGTTGCGTCTGTTTCAACTATACGTTCATGGGGATCCGGCTTGGGTCGACGAAATCGCAGCTCGTGCAGAGGCTTGTGGCAACGCCGCGTTTTGCTTAACGGTTGATACCGCAGTTTATAGCAGGCGCGAACGAGACCTCGCCAAGCGAAATATTCGTCGCAGCGGAGTACCCGGACGGGAACATCAACTTGCCCTAACGTGGCGTGATGTTGACCGCATCAAGTCAAAGCTCAGGGTTCCTCTGATATTAAAAGGGATTGCAACGGCAGAGGATGCCCGCATGGCGATCGACCATGGTGTTGACATGGTTTATGTGTCGAATCATGGAGGTCGCCAACTGGACCATGGTCGAGGATCCATGGATGTTTTACCTGAAATCGTCAAAGCCGTGAATCAACAGGCCACTATCATTGTTGATGGTGGATTCAACCGCGGTTCGGATATTGTAAAAGCCATTGCTGCCGGTGCGGATATGGTTGGGATTGGTCGCATGCAATGCATGGGCTTAGCCGCGGAGGGAGCAGCAGGCCTCGTACGGACACTAGAATTACTTGAGGCTGAGGTGAACATCTGTCTTGGTCTGCTTGGCGTCAATTCATTGAAAGAACTCAATACGAGTTATCTCCATGCCGAGCCCGCATTAGAGCCCTCCGGTGCACTGAGCGCTTTCCCCTTACTTTCACTGGAGGAAAGATCTTTTTATTAATGCATTTTTGAAGCAGTAACCTGTACACTGGGTCAATGAGCTCAGTAAAAAACATACTTCTTAGTTTTGTTTTGTTCACG
>JAURZO010000192.1 GCA_030653405.1 Zwartia sp.
TCCATCGATTTATTGACCTTTTAATCCAGCGTTTTAAGCACTCACGGAGTCACTCATGATCAACACACTACGTCTCGTAAAATGGCTCGCCGCCTCTGTTGCTGGCCTTGGTTTTATACATGGCGCAGTCCAGGCACAAGCACCCTATCCTAATCGCCAACTGCAGCTGATTGTTCCCTTTCCCGCTGGCGGACCCACCGATATCGTCGCGCGCCTTTACGCACAACAGCTTTCTAAACTCGCCGGACAGCCCGTTGTGGTTGAAAATCCAGCAGGTGCTGCCGGCGTGATCGGCACCCAAAACGCAGCGCGCGCAGAGCCTAACGGCTACACCATTCTTTTTAGTACCGCGAGCACGAGCGTGATGAACGAGATCGTGCTTAAGAAAGTGCCTTACAACTTTCAAAAAGACTTTTCAATGATTGGCCTGATCGCAAACGCGCCACATCTACTCGTGATCGGACCCTCGGTGCCGGCCAATAGCGTTGCTGAACTCATCGCACTTGCCAAAAAAGAGCCAGGCAAACTGAGCTACTCCTCAGCCGGCACAGGCAGTATCGTTCAAATGGGTGCGGAGCTTTTCCGTACCAAAAGTGGCATTGAACTGATGCATGTGCCTTACAAAGGGGGTGCACCCGCGACAATGGCCGTGTTGCGTGGTGAAGTCAGCCTGAACGTCAACGACCTCAGCACCTTCCAGGCTCAGATCGCTGATGGCAAACTCAAACCACTCGCGGTGGCTCACACAAGTCGCCTTAAACCACTTCCAAACGTACCGACCTTTGCTGAACTCGGGATGCCCGAAATCGTTTCGAGCTCATGGTGGGGTATCGCTGTTCCGGTGAAAACACCTGCCGACATTCAAGCCAAACTGCGCGAATGGAATCAAAAAATCGTGACCAATCCTGAATATATCGCCCGCCTGGCCGAGATGGCGTTTGAAACGATGAATATGACGCCCGAGCAAACAAAGACATTCATCAATGCCGAAATCGCAAAATGGCAAGCGGTGGCAAAAGCCGCCAATATCCAAGTCGACTAAGAGCACCCATAATGTCTGATACAAAAGAAATTCTTCGTGCCCTCGAAGCACTCGACACCAACACCGTATCCGATGCCCTGGACTTCATGGGTTTACCTGGGGCAACCTATGGCTTACGCCCTTTATGGGATTGCCCAAAAATCGTCGGTCGCGCGGCGACGATTCAACTTGGGCCCAAACAGGGTACCGCTCCCACCGTCCATCTCATCACCCCTGTGATTACCAGCATCACCACCGATGACAAGATCCTTGTGATCGCAGGCGGTCCGGAGGGGATCTCCTGCTGGGGTGATATTTTGGCCAATGCTTCGAAAATGAAGGGGATTCGCGGCTCAGTTATTGACGGCATGAGCCGAGATATCGAGGGGAGCGAGTCGATCGGTTATCCCGTGTATGGTCGCGGCATCACCATGATCAGCGCACGTAACCGGATTATTCAAATCGACTCCGGCAATCCTGTGCAAATGGCAGGTGTCACCGTCAACGAAAATGACTATGTCATTGCAGACCGTTGCGGCACCGTGTTTGTGCGGGCAGACAAAATTGAAGAAGTCATTGCTCTGTCGCAGCGTATCGCAACCCGACAGGATGGCATGGTTCAAGCCGTACGCTCGGGAAAATCTGTCGAAGAAGTGATGCACGACAAAAAATTTGAGGCAATCCGGCACGGGTAGCCACATCGCCTCGAGTCTTCTACTTTAAAAAATCATGCCAAGGAAAAAGATCTCCTTGGCATTTTTCTATATATATCCGCAGTGCCAGAGCGCTAAGAAAGCTCACTAAGAAAGCTCACTAAGCAAGAACACTACGCAAGATCACTAAGCAAGAACACTAAGCGGTCAATCCGACGGTCATGCCACCGCATACATACAACAACTGTCCTGTCAGAAATCCCGCCTTACGGTCAAGAAACATTCTGACCACATGCGCGATTTCTTCGGGTTCACCGAAACGACCCACCGGAATCGACTCCGCGATTTTCTTGGTCTGAGGGAGATCAGGGGGATTGCTTGCTAAAAACAATTCCGTCGCAATCGGACCTGGCGCAATCGCATTGACAGTAATCCCATCCGCCGCCGTCTCCAACGCCCAGGTACGCGTCATCCCTGCAAGACCCGCCTTGGTGCCACCGTAAATCGTGCGGCCAGACTTGCCTAGCGCTGCACGGCTGCCGATATTGACGATGCGTCCAAACTTGTGGGTGCGCATTGCAGGCAAGACCGCCTGTGTCATGATCAGGGGCGCGATCATATTGAGCGACATCATGTCATCGATTTGCTCAAGGGTAATGTCTTCGATCTTGCCGATATGAATCATGCCCGCATTGTTGACAAGATTGAGGATATCTTTCTTGGCAGCCCAGTCAAACGCAGCCTCACGGGCACGCTTTGGATTGCCGAGATCGACAGACTCAAAAATCTCGCCGGGCAAGAGTTCGGCAGGTGCAGTACGACTGAAATTAATGACCTCGTAGCCATCTTCAATCAGTGACTGCACCACAGCGCGACCAATGCCGCGACTGCCCCCGGTCACGAGTGCTGTGGTGCCTTTCATCTTATTGCGCCTTGATGTCACGTTCTTTGATCAGTTTGCCCCACTTGGCACGCTCGCCTGCTTCGAACTTAGCCAGATCAGGTCCAAACAAGTTGCCAGGAACAGCGGCCAGACGCTCATAAGCCTTGATCACTTGCTCGGACTTGAGACCCACACGGGCAGCCTCAATCAGCTTGTCCATCACAGGCTGAGGTGTGCCCTTAGGCGCATAAATCGCAAACCAAGCCGTCACGTCAAAACCCTTGACGCCACCCTCTGCAAAACTAGGCAAAGTCGGCAACATCGGCGAACGCTCCAAGGAAGTCACCGCAATCCCTCGCACACGCGAACCATCTTTGATCTGAGCGATTGAGCCGGACAGGTTGTCAAACAACAAGTCGATCTGTCCACCGATCAAAGCAGGCATCGAAGCCGACACGCCTTTGAAGGGCACGTGCAGGAGCTCAACACCGGCCATCGCCTCAAAGTATGCGCCCGTCAGGTGTGGTGAAGAACCAATACCAGGTGTACCGTAGCTGAGTTTTTTATCCCCGGCTGCACGTGCAGCAGCCAGAACGTCACCCAGGTTTTTCCAGGGCGAATTTGCTGCCACAACCAACACGTTCGGCGTGGTCGAGACTAGCGCGATCGGGACCAGATCGGTCGCAGGATCAAACTGCATCTGGGTATAGAGGAATTGGTTGATGGCCTGCGTACCGATGGTGCCCAAACCAATGGTGTAACCATCAGGCTTGCTACGCGCGACCTGCGTCAAACCAACGTTACCTGCAGCACCTGGCTTGTTTTCGACGATCACAGTCTGTTTGAGTGTGGCTTCCATCGCCTGCGCAATCGATCTTCCAAAGATGTCCGCTGCGCCTGCTGTTGGATAAGGCACCACCAACGTAATCGGACGGGTCGGGAAGCTTTGGGCCTGCGCGACGCCAAAGGTGGCTGCACCGAGCGTCAAGGCGGCGGCCACTGCACGGATGATAAAACGAGTTGACTTCATAGGGGTATTGCTCCTGTTTGGACACACCTTCAATGAGGCGTTTATTGTTAGCAACCGCTAAAACTTTTTAAAAAAATCTATAAACTAAAAGTACGTAAATAAGTACTATAGTAAGAGTTTACAGCTTCACTATAGCAGTAGGTTAAGCGCCGCAGAAAATACCCATAACAAGCCAAGTGGGTTGACGCGTCGAAACGCAAATTGGTGCAAGTTTTTTACACAACAACACAGGATGGGCAGGAATGGTCAGTCAGCCGATGTTTTTTTACCAACGCATGGCGGCTCTCGCCGACAGCCATGGTCAACACCCCGCACTGATCGATCAGGATATCCCGACCACCTTTGCCGAGTTGCATGAGCAATCTCTGCGCCTCGCTGGTAATTTTTCCAGTCTCGGGATTGGGCCAAATGACCGGGTCGCCGTGTGGCTACCCAATTGCCTTGCCTGGTTGCAGACTTTTTTAGCGTGTGCCCACTTGGGCGCCACAGTTTTGGCGGTGAATACGCGCTTTCGCAGTCAAGAGGTCGCGGATATTGTGGGTCGCGGCAAAGCAGACTGGCTTGTCATGTGGCCTGACTTCAAAGGCATCGCCTTTGCAGACATTCTGGCCGATGTGCCCCAAGAAGTTCTGTCAAGATTAAAGGCCATCATCACCCTTGGAGACACTCAGGGCGCCACCACGCAGGCAATCGCTGCGCGTGGCTACAACGTGCTGGGCTATGACAAGCTTCTCAATACCCCTAGCGTCGCGCCACCCGCCTTTGGTAATGCGGGCGTACTGTGTTTTACAACCTCGGGCACGACTTCGTTGCCTAAATTCGTCCTGCATGATCACCACACACTCATCCATCACGGCGATGTCATGCAGCAAGCCTATGGTTACGACGCGTCTAGCCGTATTTTGGCTAGTGCACCTTTCTGCGGTGCTTTTGGCTTTTCAACCTTGATCGGGGGGCTCGCAACCGGTTGCACCACCGTCAGCGAACCTGTTTCAGACACCTATAGCACCCTTGCGCAAATTCGACAGCATCGTGTCACACATACGTATGCGAATAATGAGTCGATTTTGAAACTCTTCGAAGCGGCCAAGTCTCCACAGGACTTTGAAAGCTGCAAGCTTTTTGGTTTCGCCAGTTTCTCTCCGGCCATAACAAGCCTGCTTGACCAGGCCGAGCGTAATCACGTCCCGCTCACCGGGCTCTATGGTTCCAGCGAGCTTCAGGCTCTTGTCGCCGCACAACCTCTGGACGCCTCTCAGGGCGATTTGAGCGTGCGTTATCTGTCAGGAGGTCGCTTGATTCATCCAGAGGCTCGTGTCAGGATTTCCGATCCCGAGACAGGTGAGATACTCAAACACGGAGAGTCTGGAGAAATCGAGATTTTCAGCCCGAGTCGCATGGTCGGTTATCTCGACCAACCCGAGGCTACCGCAAAAGCCATCTCCGCTGACGGATTTTTCAAGACAGGGGATCTCGGCTATGCCGTCAGTGATCGTCAATTCGTTTTTCAAACGCGGATGGGCGACTCGATGCGCCTCTCCGGATTTCTCGTCAATCCTGCCGAAATCGAACAAGTCATTGAAAAGCTACCAAATGTGAAAGCCTGCCAGGTTGTCGCAGGCACACAGGGGACTAAAACGCTTCCTGTCGCTTTTGTGATCCTGCACGACCCGGCGCAAGCCGATCCTGAAGGCTGGACGCAAGAGTGTAAAAGACGCATGGCAGGCTACAAGGTGCCTGTGCGGTTCGAAGTCGTCACCTCTTTCCCCTCCGTCGAAAGTGCCAACGCAGTCAAAATTCAGAAACACAAGCTACGTGAGATGGCCAATGCTTTGTTGGCAGAGGCAACGTGAAACAAACAACGGGACTCCTCTACGCCAGAAGTCCACAGCCCTTGTATTTGCAAGTCGCCGCCATCGTGCGGCGCAATATTGAACGTGGGGTCTGGGCGCGAGGGCATCAGATCCCTGCCCTAGAAACACTCGTAGAGACGCTCGGCGTCTCCCGCGCAACCGTACGTCAAGCCTTCGGTTTGCTGGAGCGCGAAGGACTCATACACCGTTCGCGTGGCTCAGGCACCTACGTTAATGAAAATATCCCTGAAACCTACAAACTCGCTCTTCCCAAAACTTGGGCCGACACGGTCGCGCTCTCCAAGGAGCTCGGCACCACGACCTTGATGGAGTCCAATGCGGACGTAAAATTGCCCCTGCTTGGCATGGACTGCCCATTTAGTACTGAGGGTCATTTTCAGTACTTAAGACGCCTTCATACCACCGCATCGGGTCCCTTTTGCTATACCGAGGTTTATCTCGACCGGGACATTTATCGGCAGCACCCCGCGCGCTACCGACATTCGACGGTTGCACCTGTTCTTGACGAATTGCATGGCGACAAACTGAGTCATGCCCAACAGCTGCTCACCATTATCGAAGCGGGTGCAGACTCTGCCGAAGCGCTGCAACTGCCATTGTCAGCGCCAGTCGCCGAACTACGCCGCTATGCCTGCATTGATGCACGGGTCGTGTATTTTGCCAGGCTTGAAATTCCTACGCGCTATGTACAAATGAAATTTGATCTCATGGGAAATCTCTAGAATGTTCAATCCTGATTCATTGAAATTACCTTTTTTCGAGGAGAGTCATCGCACGCTCTACGAGGACGTGAAAACGTGGTCAGCGGCGGCTTTGACCAACCGCGTGCACCAAGGCGATGTCGATGCGCATTGCGTGCATCTGATTCATCAGCTGGGAGACGCCGGCTGGTTGCGCTATTGTGTCCCCGCTGAATATGGCGGTGCACTGCAAGAGCTCGACTCCAGAAGCCTGTGCCTATTACGCCAGACACTTGGCTATTACGATGGCTTGGCTGATTTCTCTTTTGTCATGCAAGGTTTGGGAAGTGGTCCGATTTCCCTGTTTGGCTCAGAAGCACTCAAGCAAAAATATCTGCCTCATGTCGCCTCCGGGAAAATGATTGCCGCCTTTGCGCTTTCAGAGCCCGATGCCGGTTCCGATGTCGCGGCGATGTCTACGCGCGCCACTCGCACCAGTCATGGCTATCGATTGAACGGGGTCAAGACCTGGATTTCAAATGCTGGGATCGCCGATTTCTATACGGTCTTTGCGCGTGTCGAAAACGACGACGCAGAGGGTGTGACCGCCTTTGTGGTCGATGCGAATACCCCGGGTCTGCACGTCTCTGAACGTTTCGAGGTCTGTGCCCCCCATCCGATCGGTACGCTGACCTTTACCGACTGTGAGATTCCTGTCAGCCAGCGCATTGGCGAGGCCGGCAAAGGCTTTAAAGTCGCGATGCAAAATCTGGACGTGTTCCGCGCCTCCGTTGGGGCCGCAGCGCTCGGATTTGCGGAGGCAGCACTTGACATGGGGATTTCGCGCGCCACGACGCGACCCATGTTTGGTGGTACGCTCGCCGACCTGCAAATCACGCAGGCCGCCATCGGCGACATGAGTACTGAAATTGATGCCGCCATGTTGCTCATCTATCGAGCCGCTTGGGAGCGCGACGTGCTCAAGCAACGCACCACCAAATCAGCCGCAATGGCCAAGATGTTCGCCACCGAATCAGCGCAGCGCGTCATTGATCGTTGCGTTCAGTTGCACGGTGGTTTGGGCGTCAAAGTCGGTCATCCGATAGAAATGTTGTATCGTGAAATCAGGGCACTGCGCATTTACGAAGGAGCGACCGAAGTCCAACAGGTCATCATCGCGCGCGAAACTATGAAAATGAAAACTGGAGGAGTATGAACATGAACGGCTCAGAAGCAATGGTCCACACCCTGCTGGCAGGGGATGTTGATGTCTGTTTTGCCAACCCAGGCACATCGGAGATGCACTTTGTATCAGCGCTGGACCGGGCGCCCGGCATGCGTTGCGTACTAGGCCTGTTTGAAGGTGTGGTAAGCGGTGCCGCTGATGGCTACTATCGCATGGCTGAAAAGCCTGCCGCGACGCTGCTGCACTTAGGACCCGGACTGGGCAATGCGCTGGCAAATATCCACAATGCCAAACGTGCTTATTCCGGCATGATCAACATTGTTGGTCAGCACGCCTGGGATCATATTCATAACAATGCGCCGCTAAACTCAGATGTCGAGGCAGTCGCTCGCCCAATGTCTAACTGGGTCAAAACCACCATGTCGGCCGCTGCGGCTCCTCTGGATACAGCTGAGGCGATTTCTCAAGCACGCAGTACTCCCGGACGCATCGCGACACTCGTGCTGCCAGCCAATTGTGCTTGGGAGCCTTCAGATCCAGGCCACTACTCCACAGCCCCTGCTCAAACAGCAGCGGCTCCTCTCAAAGAAACGATCGAAGCCCTTGCACGGCTCCTGTCCGACCGCAAAACGGCTGAAGCCACGACCCTTCTTCTTGGTGGACGCGCCCTGCGTGCTAGAGAAGCCACCCTTGCTGGCAGGATCGCGGCGCATACTGGTTGCAAACTCGCCTCTGAGCCGCGCAACCCGCGCATGGAGCGCGGTCGCGGTCGCGTCAATGTCACGCCCTTGCCCTTTCCGGTGGATGGCGCCGTGGCGATGCTCAAAGACACCAAGCACTTGGTGCTGGTCGGTAGTGCGCCTCCTGTTGCCTTTTTTGCCTACCCAAATAAGCCCAGAATGATCAAGCAGACTGATTGCGAGGTTCACACACTCGCCACGCTGACTCATGACATCGAAGCGAGCCTGCAAGCGCTGGCAGACGCCTTGGGCGCTCAGCACACCGCACCCGCCCAGCTTTCCAGCGGGCCCATCATCACCGACCTGCCAACCGGCACACCGCTTCCTGAGCATATTGGCACGATCATTGCCGCCTTGATGCCAGAAAACGCCATCATGGTGGACGAAGCCGTCACGACCGGCCGACAGTTTGCCAAGGTGACGCCGCAGGCCGCGCCACATGACTGTATCGACATCACGGGCGGTGCGATCGGTTGGGGCATGTCAGCGGCGGTGGGTGCCGCTGTGGCGTGTCCTGATCGAAAAGTCTTCGCCTTTTTAGGTGATGGCAGTGCCATGTATACCGTGCAAGGCCTCTGGTCGATGGCGCGTGAAAATCTTGATGTCACTGTCGTGATTTTTGCCAATCGCTCTTACAAAATCTTGCGCGGTGAACTGGCCAATATGGGCGGTCCCGAAGCGGGTGAAAACGCCCGTCGCATGCTCGATCTGGATCAGCCTTTCCTTGACTGGGTTTCGCTTGCGCGCGGCCATGGCGTGACAGGTGTTCAGGTCACCACCTTGGAGGGTTTCGCTGATGCCCTGCGCGTGGCAGCCAAAGAGAAAGGACCCCGCCTGATCGAACTGGTCATGTAAAACTGGTCATGTAACCATCCTAGGAGCTGACAATATGAAATGCTATTGCGTCATGAGTTTTAAAGAGCCACTTGGGCTTATGGAAATAGACACCCCAACGCCCACTGGTACGCAAGTGCTGGTAGAGGTGCGTGCCGCAGGGGTGTGTCATAGCGATATTCACTTCTGGGAGGGCAGCTATGACCTGGGTAATGGCCGTAGCCTGATGCTCAAGGATCGTGGCATCAAGCTACCGATGACCATGGGCCATGAAACCGCAGGCACCGTCGTCGCGATGGGTCCAGAAGCCTCCGGTGTCGAAAAGGGTCGCAACTATTTGGTCTACCCATGGATCGGGTGCCGTCAGTGCCCGGCCTGCTTGGACGGACTGGAAAACCATTGCTCCAGTCCTCAGTACCTTGGCGTTCAGCGCCCGGGCGGCTATGCGGATCACCTGCTCGTGCCACATCCCCGCTACCTGATCGATATTGGCGATATGGATCCCGCGGTGATTGCCCCGTATGCATGCTCGGGACTGACGACTTATAGCGCCTTGAATAAAGTCGGAGCCAACATTTACCAAAAACACCCGATTGTCATCATGGGCGCAGGTGGCCTGGGGCTGATGTGTCTGGCCTTGGTTAAAGCACTCAATGGCGCGGGCGCTATCGTGGTGGATATCGACCCCGTAAAACGACAAGCCGCACTCGAAGCAGGCGCCTTGGCTGTCATCGACGGCGCAGCCCCGGACGCAGCCCAACAGATTATTCAGGCCAATGGAGGCAAACTGGTTCAGGCGATGATTGATCTGGTCGGCGCCCCCTCCACGACTTCTTTGGGCTTTGACATCCTGATCAAGGGTGGCAAGCTTGTGATTGTGGGTCTTTTTGGCGGTGGTGCCTCTTGGCCGATCGCCTTTATTCCAATGAAGGCTTTGCAAATCCTCGGCAGCTATACCGGATCGCTCGATGAGCTCAGGGACTTATTACAGCTTGTCCGAGACAACAAGATCACACCGATCCCGGTCCACAAGCATCCGCTTGCCGATGCCGATAAGGTGTTGACTGCGTTACGTCAGGGTCAGGTCACCGGTCGGGCCGTACTGACCGCTTAAATCCTAGAGCTTGGCTGGCTGAAAACGCTGCAAGGCCACTAATACCTGGCGCGTCGTCAATGGACGTCCCGCCAGATGTTCGGATAGGCGCTCTCGCAGCGTGGCACGCAATGAGGGCTCCAATTGTGGATTGTCAAAATCAGGCTCTTCGGCATCCAGACCGTAGCCGGTTTCTTGGAGCAATATCCATTCAAAACGCCGCAACGCACCGGCCGCCGGCTGACCCGCCGCCAAACGCTGCAAAGCGATGACATAGGCATCAAACAATCCGGGATGGGGATCTTCGCGCGGCAAAAGACGAAACAGCAGTTCGTTCATGTACCAGCAAGACATCATTGACGCCCCTGGCAGGGCATGCACCCCTGCGCACTCGGCGCGCGTCAAGGTTTTGATCTCGCCAGAACCTGTCCAGGACAGCAACAAGGGTTGAAACAGTGACAAGGCGGGTCGCAAGACTGAGTGCGGACGCTTAGCCCCTTTAGCCACCATGCTGACCCAGCCGTGGTCTCGAGAGAAAGCCTGAACGATCAGAGATGTTTCACGCCAGGCTGTTGCATGCAATACATAGCCAGGCGTCTCTTGGACTCTAAGGACTCGCCTACTCATATCCTAAATCGCGCAGGCTGCTTTCTTTTTCAGCCCAGCCCTTACGCACCTTGATATAGACCTCGAGGTGAATGGGCTTGTCCATCAGTTTGGCCATATCCTGCCGCGCCTCAGAAGCAATACGCTTCATATGACTTCCACCCGCGCCCAGCAGAATAGGACGATGGCTGTCACGCTCGACAATCACACAAGCATTGATGTGCGCGCCTTTGGGGGTTTCATCCCATTGTTCGATCACAACGGTACACCCATAGGGAAGTTCGTCACCAACCAAACGAAAGATTTTTTCACGGATCAGTTCTGCGGCGATAAACCGCATAGGCCGATCTGTCAGCGTATCTGCATCAAAAAATGGTTCATTCTCTGGCAGACGTTTGGCGACCTCATCGAGCAGTTGATCGAGCTGATGTTTCTTCGTCGAACTGACCGGCACGACCGCGTCGAATTTAAACTGTGCGGCAATCCCGGCAACGAAGGGATAGAGCTCATCACGATTTTTGAGTTGATCAATCTTGCTGATCACTAAAATTGTGCGCTCGGGATGATGCAACAGAGATAAAAGCTTAGCGTCACCTGGCGACCACTTGCCTGCCTCGACCACAAACAGCACCACATCCACATCCGCGAGTGTCTGCGTGACAACCCGATTCATCATCTTGTTCATCGCGCCGCCATGGCGCGTCTGAAAGCCAGGCGTATCGACGAACACAAACTGCTCGTGCTCACGTGTCAGAACGCCCTGAATACGATGGCGAGTCGTTTGTGCCTTACGGGAGACGATCGAAATCTTACTGCCGATCAGAGCATTGGTCAGGGTTGATTTACCAACGTTGGGCCGACCGACCACCGCAATAAAGCCACAGCGGTAGGCTGGTTCTGTCATATCTTTTACATCCGTCATTTGAGTTCCTGAGCGACCGCGACCGGCAGCGTAAGTTGTGCCGTTTTTCTCGCTCGGGCCGAACGCTTTTTAAGAGGGGCTGGGCTGGCTGTTTCCGCTGCTTCGAGTGCAAGCTTGGCCGCTGACTGCTCGGCAGCGCGGCGACTCGAGCCTGCAGCACTGACTTTGATATCGAGAGAGGGAATTGAACATTCGACCTCGAACTGCTGGCTGTGCGCCGCACCGTGCGTCGCAACGACGTTATAGATCGGCAGCGCTAATTTCCGACTCTGGAGAAACTCCTGAAGAAGCGTCTTTGCATCCTTACCAAGCGTCAGAGGATCGACGCTCGCCAAGATAGGCTTGTAAAGTCGCTCAATCAGGTCTTGGGCCGCGATAAAACCACCATCAAGATAGACGGCGGCAAGAATGGCTTCGAAGGTATCCGCCAAAATGGATGGTCGTCTGAAACCACCGCTTTTCAGCTCACCTTCCCCGAGTCTCAGATATTTGGAGAGGTCAAGTTTTTGTGCAATCTCAGCCAGGGAAGACTGCTTAACGAGATTGGCGCGCACACGCGAGAGATCGCCCTCATCGAGCGTGCCGTAATGATTAAAGAGCAGCGCCGCCACAGAGACGTTGAGAACTGAGTCACCAAGAAACTCCAGGCGTTCATTGTGACGAGCGCCATGGCTGCGATGCGTCAACGCCTGCTCAAGCAGAGCGGGTTTGACGAACTGATATCCAAGCGAAGTCTCAAGAGCGGCCAAGGGCATTTAACGTGTGACATAAAACAGGTGACAAGGATCTGAAGAATTTAATGGAAAGGTCCAATACGACCGAGGTTTCCAAAGTTCATCCAGATAAAGAAAGCTTTACCCACGATATTCGCCTCAGGGACAAAACCCCAAAATCGACTGTCCAGGCTGTTATCGCGATTGTCACCCATCATAAAGTAAACACCGTCTGGTACGGTACAACGTAGGCCATTTCGGAGATATTCACATTTTTCACGATACGGAAAGCTGGAAGTTGGCCCCAAATCCTGCCATCTTCGCTCATCTAACAATATCTGATGAGGCTTGCTGCCAAGATATTCGGTAAATTGTGCCGTATATGCCACACGATCAGGCTCGAAATATTCACCGTCACGCTTACGCGGGACTTCTTTGCCGTTGATATAAAGACGCTTATCGAGGTAAGCAATCTCATCACCAGGCAAACCAACCACTCTTTTAATGTAATCAACCGACGGATCGACAGGGTAACGGAACACCATGACATCGCCACGTTGAGGCTCGCCAATCGAAATGACTTTTTCATTCAGGACGGGCAGACGCAAACCGTAAGAAAATTTGTTCACAAGGATCAAATCGCCTGACTGCAAAGTTGGCAGCATTGAACCCGACGGGATACGGAAGGGTTCGACGATGAACGATCGCAATACAAACACGAACAAGATGACCGGAAAAAAACTTGCGCCATACTCGACCCACCACGGCTGCTTACCGAGATCTGCACGGATCTGTTCCTCGCGACTCCGTTTCTCAGCGTCTGGCAATGCCGCCCAACTCGGACGGGCCAACTCAATAGCATGCATCAAACGCGCATGACGCTTTTGGCGCAAGGAAAACTTATCGAGCGCCCAGATCACTCCCGTGATCACTAGCGCGATAAACAGTATTAATGCAAAGTTCCAGCTCATCGGTTCGACCTTGCGTGAGTTTTATTTATCATCGACTTGCAAGATTGCGAGGAAAGCCTCTTGTGGGATTTCCACGCTGCCCACCTGCTTCATGCGTTTTTTACCGGCCTTCT
>JAURZO010000214.1 GCA_030653405.1 Zwartia sp.
AAAGGAATGGCGGGCACGCATGTTCCTGTCGCGGTCGCGCATGGCGAGGGTTTTGCCAACTTTGCCCGTCAAGGGAATGCGGACAAGGTACTTGGCGCCTTGCGCTATGTGGATCATCGTGGACAAGCGACAGAGACGTACCCGCTGAATCCAAATGGAAGTCCGGGCGGGCTCACCTCTGTTACCACTGAGGATGGACGCTTTACGGTCATGATGCCTCACCCTGAGCGGGTCACGAGAAATGTGATGATGTCGTGGTCGCCTGAGTCATGGGGCCCAAAAGACACCCAAGGCGCCTATACGCCTTGGATGCGGATTTTCCAGAACGCCCGCACGTCGCTAGGCTGAGTCCATAATCATGCAGGTTGTGGTGGCAAAGGCGTGAAGTTTGCCATCGGGTCCGAGGATTTTACCCTCGGCCGTGGCGACTTTTCTACCAACCTGGATGACCGTGCCCACGGCACGCACACGACCCACATTCGGGGTCAAGGCGCGCGTCATTTTTACGCTCAAGTCCAAGGTCGTATAGCCTTTTCCTGGCGGCAACATTGAATGTATCGCATTGCCAACAGCACCGTCCAAGATGCTGGCGAACCAGCCTCCGTGAACAGTTCCCTGCACATTCAGGACGGCTTCGGTCGGATTGCCTTGAATCACCGCCCGACCTGGCTCGATCTCCATCAGCATGTAGTTCATGGTGATGGCCATTGGTCCCGTTGGTAAATCTCCCCGTCTCACAGCTTGCATAATTTCAAGCCCAGACATATTTAAAACGTTGTCGGATTTCAAAAAACCGGAGAGTCGGCCGTTTTTCATGCTTTCAAGCAAGGTTTTTTCCTCCGCCAGCCAGCGGTCCAAGGTATCTTTTGTGGTCATTTTTGGGGATTTTCCAAAGAAATATTTGTTGCGGTTGTGTGTTTTAGCATTAAGAGTTCGTCAGATGTAGTGGTTTTGCCATCGTATAATCACGCTTTGCGCCCGGAGCTTTTCATGCGTCTTATCCAAACTGCGCTCACCTTCGACGATGTTCTGCTGGTTCCTGCCTTCTCGCAGGTGCTCCCCCGCGACACTTCGCTGGTCACACGCCTCACACGAAACATTTCCCTCAATATTCCTCTGGTATCCGCAGCGATGGATACCGTGACCGAATCTCGCCTCGCGATTGCGATGGCTCAAGAGGGTGGCATCGGAATCATCCACAAAAATCTGACGGCTGATCAACAGGCGCACGAAGTCGCGCGCGTCAAACGCCACGAGTTCGGTATTGTGATTGATCCGATCACAGTCACCCCAGACATGAAGGTGCGCGACGCGATCGCATTGCAGCGTCAACATGGGATTTCTGGCTTGCCAGTGGTGCAGGGCGGTAAGGTCGTCGGTATCGTCACAAATCGTGATTTGCGTTTTGAGGATCGCCTGGACGCGCTGATCGCCACGGTCATGACCCCCAAAGAGCGATTGGTCACGATGATTGAGGGCACGACCCTTTCCGAAGCCCAGACGCTGATGCATAAGCACCGCCTTGAGCGCGTGTTGATCGTCAACAAAGACTTTCAGTTGCGTGGCTTGGCGACAGTCAAAGACATCGTTAAAAACACCGAGCATCCTGCCGCAAGCAAAGATAGCCACGGTCAGCTGCGTGTCGGTGCGGCTGTCGGTGTGGGCGAGGGCACAGAAGAGCGGGTTGAAAAGCTCGCAGCTGCAGGCGTCGATGTCATCGTCGTCGACACCGCGCATGGCCACTCCGCTGGGGTGATCGAGCGTGTGCGTTGGGTCAAAACAAATTACCCCAAAGTCGAAGTCATTGGCGGCAACATCGCAACGGCTGATGCGGCCCGTGCTTTGCTGAATGCTGGTGCGGATGCTGTTAAGGTCGGCATTGGTCCAGGTTCAATCTGCACGACGCGTGTCGTCGCCGGTGTCGGTGTTCCGCAAATCACAGCGATTTCGGATGTCTCCAAGGCCCTCGAGGGTACCGGTGTGCCCCTGATCGCCGACGGTGGCGTGCGCTACTCAGGTGACGTCGCCAAAGCGATTGCAGCGGGCGCCTCAACAGTCATGATGGGTGGCATGTTCGCAGGTACCGAAGAAGCGCCTGGTGAAGTCGTGTTGTTCCAGGGACGCTCATACAAGTCTTATCGTGGCATGGGAAGCTTGGGCGCCATGACGGATGGTTCGGCTGATCGCTATTTTCAGGATCCCGCCAACAACGCCGACAAGCTTGTTCCCGAAGGGATCGAGGGCCGCGTCCCTTACAAAGGTAGTGTGCTTGCGATTATTTTCCAACTTGTGGGTGGTGTTCGCGCATCGATGGGCTACTGCGGCTGCGCGTCGATCGAAGAGATGCGCACCAAGCCGCAGTTTGTCCAGATTACCGCAGCAGGTATGCGCGAGTCGCACGTGCACGACGTTCAGATCACCAAAGAAGCGCCTAACTACCGCGCAGACTAATGACTAGTCCGGCGAGATCTTGTTGTTTGGATGATCTTGTACGACCGGTATTCTTTGTTCATTTAGTTCACCGGCCTTTAGGCCGGTGAATCTCATTTAGATAGGTATCCTCTCATGCATCAGCGCATTCTCATCCTTGATTATGGTTCACAAGTCACTCAGCTCATTGCGCGTCGTGTGCGAGAGGCGGGTGTTTACTGTGAGCTTCACCCTGGCGATGTGAGCGCCGCGTTTTTACATGAGCAAAAGGCACAAGGCCTCAAGGGCATCATCTTGTCGGGTAGTCATGCTTCGGTATACGACGAGGACGCTCTAAAGGTGCCCCACGAAGTGTTTGAAATAGGCGTACCCGTTCTTGGCATTTGTTATGGCATGCAAGCGATGGCGCAACAGCTTGGGGGCGAGGTCAATTTTGCAGATCACCGCGAGTTTGGCTATGCCGAGGTACGCGCGCGCGGACATACGCCTCTACTCAAAGATATTGTCGATTTCACGACTCCCGAGGGTCATGGGATGCTCAAGGTCTGGATGAGTCATGGTGACCAAGTCACACGCTTGCCAGAGGGTTTTAAAGTCATGGCGTCGACGGCTTCGTGCCCGATCGCTGGCATGGCCGACGAAGCGCGTGGCTTCTATGCCGTACAGTTTCACCCTGAGGTGACCCATACTGTTCAAGGCCAGGCACTCCTAAATCGCTTTGTTCTGGACATTTGTGGCTGTGTCGGTGACTGGACCATGCCGACTTATGTGGACGAGGCCGTTGCCCGTATCAGAGAGCAGGTGGGTGAGGACGAGGTGATTTTGGGCTTATCCGGCGGTGTCGACTCCTCCGTCGCCGCCGCACTGATTCACAAGGCGATTGGTGATCGTCTGACCTGCGTATTTGTCGATCACGGTTTGCTGCGTCTCGACGAGGGTAAGCAAGTCATGGAAACGTTTGCGCAGAACATGGGCGTGCGCATCATTCATGTGGATGCGACAGAGCAGTTCATGGGCAAGCTTTCTGGAGTCTCCGACCCCGAAGCCAAGCGCAAGATCATCGGTCGCGAGTTTGTCGAGGTGTTTCAGGTCGAAGCCGGTAAACTCAAACAAGCTAAATGGCTCGCTCAAGGCACAATTTATCCTGACGTGATCGAGTCGGCAGGTGCCAAGACAGGCAAGGCGGTCGCCATTAAGTCACACCACAATGTGGGCGGCTTACCCGATACCTTGAATCTCAAGCTGCTTGAGCCGTTGCGCGAATTGTTCAAAGACGAGGTGCGCAAGCTCGGTCTGGCACTCGGCCTGCCACATGGCATGGTGTACCGCCATCCCTTCCCAGGCCCTGGCTTGGGTGTGCGGATTTTGGGTGCGGTCAATACTGAGTTTGCTAATCTACTGCGACGTGCGGATGCTATTTTTATCGAAGAGCTGCGCAACACCATCGATCCAGAGACTAAACAGTCTTGGTACGACCTGACTTCACAAGCCTTTGCGGTTTTCTTGCCTGTGAAGTCGGTTGGTGTGATGGGTGATGGACGCACTTATGACTACGTCGTGGCGTTACGTGCGGTGCAGACATCGGACTTCATGACAGCGGATTGGGCGCCGTTGCCCTATCCGCTGCTCGCAAAAGTCTCCTCGCGCATTATTAACGAAGTACGCGGTATAAATCGAGTCGTGTACGACGTCTCGAGTAAGCCGCCTGCGACCATTGAGTGGGAATAATTTTTATTAACTAAGCATTTATTTACAGAACAACTACCGGAATCGTGGCGTGCACGATCACGGCCTGAGTGTCACTGCCGATCAGCGCACCCTTAAAGCCAGTGCGCTTGTGGGAGGCCATGATGATGGCATCCACGCCCGATTTCTTGGCAGCATCCAGAATGCCCTCGTAGACCGTTGAGCTAAATACATGGCAAGTGTTGACTGTCATGTCAGCAAAAACAGGCTTGGCCTTGGCAAACACGATCTCCGCATATTCTTCGCATGTTTTTTTATGAAGGTCCTCTGACAGCACGTGGCCAAATCGGCTGGACGAGTACATGTTAGGTAATTCAGGGTCTGAAACGAATGCCAGCGTTACCTTTGCGCCGTCACTCTTCACTAAGCTGGCAATGCCTTTGAGCCTATCTGCAAGTTTTTCATCGTCGGCGATGGGAACCAAAAGGTGCTTGAACATGTATTTTCCTTATTAAGCGGTGGCAATTGCGCGCCTGATCAGTGCCGACACGTTCCACCATGCTAAATCGAAAGACCGTTCAACAGGACATTCTTTTTCGTTCGAAACACCCCTATGAATTGATGTAAATCAATTTGTCCCCAGTTTAGAGACCTCTGTCAACTGCTTGGAAGATTCCGCAGACACTATCTGCGGAATTGGGTCTGATCATATTTTCACTCACCACAGCTAGTAATTCGAGATCCCCATAATGTTCGAATCTCTTACTGAACTTTCTATTGATGAATTCGCGTAGCGCGCCCTCTGGGAGAGGGATCTGAAATACAGGATGTAGTTCCCTGCTGATCCAGCTCTCTGATTATTTGGGTGTAGCTGCGTGGTTGCTGCAGACAGGGAATGGTCTACGTTTAAACTGATTTTTTAGAAAGTAGACGTTAATTGACGACGAATGTATTCAACCGCCTCGAGCATCCCCTCGAGCACAGCGGTCGCACTTTCAAAATTGTGATTTGCAGAAAGCGAAGTCGGCAAGGCCAAGCAGGGGATCCCGGCCTGTGTTGCAGCTTTCAGTCCGTGTTCGGTGTCTTCAATCGCGAGACACTCCTCGGCTTTGAGTCCCAACCTATCAAGCGCAAGCAGATAGCAATCAGGTGCGGGTTTACTTGCCTCGACGTCATCTGCTGAAATGACAAATGAAAAGTGTTTTCCAAACGGATATGACCTGACCGTGGCATGAACGGAATGATGATTGGCGCCCGTCACAATCGCCAGGGTCAGGCCTGCCTCAAGCAAAGCATGGACAGCTTCGTTTACACCTCGCATTAATGGATATGCATTGTCAGCGAGAAATTCGTTTGTGACGGCGTGCTTTTCCTCTGCCAGCTGTTGGGCAGAGAGGTTAAGGTTGTAGCGCTTAATTAAGTCAGTCGCGTTCGTCAGCGTCGGCATCCCTGCGCACTCGGTGTTGAATACTTCCTCTGTTAATGCCACGCCATATCGATTGAGCACTTCCGTCCACAATCGATAGTGAATAGGTTCGGAGTCGACCAGCGTCCCATCGTGATCAAAAAGAATCGCGCGTAATCTCATGGCGGCACACTCAACTCAAAATGCCGCATGCACTTTACTGAGCGTTAACAAGACGGCTTTTGCACGGGGTACAAAGGAGTCGATCTCTGTGTATTCGTCTGGTGTGTGAAATTTGCCGCCCACCGGACCCGTCGCGCATAACGTGATTGCGCCCAAGCTCGATGTGACGCCTGAGTCGGCACAGCCGCCGCTAAATTCCTGTTCTGTCTTGTGCCCCAGGCCTGCCAGCGTTTCTTGATAGAGTCTGAATAATGCTAAAGAATCAGGGGAGGGCACAAAGGGCTTGAACTCGCCGATCACATTGAGGCTGGAGAGCGTTCCTGTAATGAAGTTTTTATTGCAAATACAGCGAATGCGCCCCATGATCTGTTCGCGCTGCTCGAGATCTTTCACGCGGACATCAATTGATGCTTTAGCGGAAGGGGCAGAGGTATTGACCGATTGTCCGCCTGAGATCAAGCCAACACTCACAGTCAGACCTTGGTCTATGTCGGTCAGCTTATCAAGCTCGACGATTTTGTTGGCGATCTCGGAAATGGCATTGATGCCTTCACTGAAGTTTCCGCCGGAGTGGGCCGCTTTACCCTGCACGCCCATTTCCAGAAAAATCCCGCCTTTACGGCCAGTGACGACGTTGCCTGAGGGCCGTCCCGGCTCAGAGTTAAAAACAAAAGCCGCCTTTTTAGCAAAAGTTTCGATGACACTTTTGCTCAGCGGTGAGCCGATCTCTTCATCACAAGTGAATAGTGCGGTGACCTCAGGTGAGGTCTGTTTCGTCTGGACGAGGGATGCAATAATGAAAGCATTCATCACAACTCCGGCCTTCATGTCCGCGACGCCAGGACCATAGGCTCGGTTGCCTTCAATACGGAAGGGCCGTTTTTCCACTTCACCTTTTGGAAATACGGTGTCACAGTGTCCCATCAGTAGAACAGGTCGCGCACCGCTGCCACCTGGATTGACGGTGACGGATAGCGCAGCCTCAACCCCATCAACGAAGTGTGATTCCGTTTTTAGTCCAAAGCTTTCAAAGAACGCCTGCAGGCGTCGAAAAACTTGCGACACGCCCTCTTTGTAGTAGCTGTGCGAATCAATATTGACGAGATCTTTGAGCAGCGTCAGCATCGCAGGATGCTGGGATTCGATCCATGAGGCGGGAGAGGTGGGCATAGGGCTTTGACCTTTAGAGGAAGAAAATGCACCGCTAAAGATCTTTATATCACGCCCTACGCCAGCCGCGAATTGGGATGAGTTATCTCAATGCGAGATGGCTGAAGGATGCCCGCACAGCGCCGTGACCTTGATTTTCATATAGGGGAAGAGTGGTAGCCCGCTTAGGAGGGTATGTAACTCCTCGTTGCTATCCACATCGAAAATACTGACGTTTTTGTATTCACCAACGACGCGCCAGATATGCGCCCATTTACCGGACCGCTGCAGTTCTTGTGAATAGGCCTTCTCACGCACCTTGATTTCGTTAGCGACTTCCGCAGGCATATCAAGCGGAATATTGACGGTCATTTCAGCCATAAACAACATGGATCTTCCTTTTTAGTTACGTTCAGTCTACCGAGATGCCCGTTTCAGAGATGATTTTCTGCCACTTCGCTGTTTCCTCTGCGAGGTAGCGCGCGAGCTCTTGTGGAGTGCTACCAATAGACTCAGCGCCAATCGACGCAAAGGTCTTTTTGACTTGCTCATTATTCATCGCCTTAATCATGGCGCTATTTAACTTTTCAATAATGGCAGGTGGCGTGCCTGCTGGCGCAAACGTCGCAAACCACGGAGTTAACTCATAGCCTGTCATGCCGCTTTCAGCGACGGTCGGTAAATCAGGCAGTGTCGATGAGCGCTTTGGGGTGGTCACGGCCAAGGCTTTAAGCTTGCCGGATTCGATATGAGGCTTGGCTGAAGTAATGCTGTCGAACATATAGTCGACTTGACCGCTGATTAGGTCGGTGACTGCAGGGCCACTTCCTTTGTACGGGACATGCAACATATCAAGCTTGCCCATGTAGGTAAATAGCGCACCCGCGAGATGGATAGAGGTGCCGACACCTGCCGAGGCGTAACTGTATTTGCCTGGCTTTTCTTTGACTTGAAGGATGACGTCGTTGAGGGATTTGACATCGGAGCGACTGGCTTGAGTGACTAGGATGTTAGGCACTGCCGCGAGCAAAGAGATGGGTTGGAAATCCTTGATCGGGTTGTAACTCATACTACGATACAGCGCCGGATTGACCGCCATTCCGTTTGCAACAATCATGATTGTGTAGCCGTCGGGTTTGGCTTTGGCGACATAGCTTGCTCCGATGTTGCCACCCGCTCCCGGCTTATTTTCCACAACGATGCTTTGACCAAGCTCTTGACTCATTGTTCGGCTGAGTACGCGGGCAATGGCATCCATCGCGCCACCGGGAGGAAACGGCACCACCCAAGAAATGGGCCGATCGGGATAATTGCCTGCAGCAGAGTTGGCCACACTTGGGTTGCTCGACAAAGCCAGCATGATTCCGGCAGCGGCAAAACCGGCGTTAATAAGACGCAGAGGTTTTCTGAGTGAAATGGAAGTCGCTAAGTTGCTCAGATTCAAAGTGTTCTCCTGTGCTGTTGTATCTCTTTGGCGTTGATTGAGCCAACGCAGTCATTTTTGATTATCGAGTTGCGATGACCTCTTGTCTAAGACTATATTTATTCATATTGATACTTAAAAGGTATGAAAGATGGAGCTCAGACAGATCCGGTATTTCCAGCGTGTCGCCGCTGAGTTGAGCTTCACGCGGGCAGCCGAGGCCCTTCATATGGCGCAGCCGCCTTTGAGCCGACAGATCAAGATGCTCGAGGAGGAAATCGGTGTCCAACTGTTTGATCGGGTCGGTCGCGGGATTCGGTTAACGGAGGCTGGGCGCTATTTTCTGGATCAAACCGACTTGATGTTGCAAAAACTTTCTGAGACCGTTCAAGCGACTCAACGTGTTGGACGAGGAGAAAAGCGGCGAGTCGGGCTGGGGTTTGTTCCGTCGGTCTTGTATGGCTACATGCCCGGGTTTATTCGTCAGCTTCGTGGCCTTGATCCTAATATCGACATCAACCTGGTTGAAATGATTACTTTGCAGCAATTCGAGGCATTGAAAACAGGTCGAATCGATATCGGAATCGGCAGAATCCTTCTCTCCGATCCTGAGATTGAGCGGTTGGTATTGTGGGAGGAGCGGTTGATTGTCGCACTCCCCAAAGAGCACCGCTTGGCTGACTGCACTGCGTTAAGCATCGAGCAAATCATCGCGGATCGACTCATTTTGTATCCCGCTCGACCGCGGCCGAGTTACGCCGATCATGTGCTCGATATTTTTAGACGACAGGGCGAGGTGCCCGAGCACATTCAAGAAGTGAATGAGCTTCAGACGGCACTGGGTTTGGTGGCTGCCGGCATCGGAGTCGCAATCGTGCCAGAGTCTGTGAAGGGTTTATTTAGCAAAGACGTTAAATATGTCAGCTTAAATAGCCCTGGATGCACCTCGCCGATTATGCTGAGCTGGCGTAAAAACGACCAGTCCGATTTTCTGCAAGCTGCCTTGGCACTCGCACGCGCAGCACCTTTGTCTCAAAAGCGTGAGGACTAGAGCTGTGTGGGGTTTGCTAGTGATTGCGCGTGTAATGACGTAGCTTGTCTTCATCAAGGGTCAGGCCAAGACCAGGACCCGTTGGCAACTTTAAAGTGCAATTGCTGTAGTCAAGTGGTTGAGCCAAAATGCTGTCTTTCATCAGCAGCGGTCCAAACAATTCCGTTCCCCACTCCATGCGATCAATCGTCGCAAACAGGTGTGCAGAGGCCACCGTTGAAATGGGGCCCTCCAACATCGTTCCCCCATACAAGCCAATGCCTGCCGCCTGTGCAATCCCGATCAAATCTTGAGCAGCGCGCAATCCGCCCGCCTGCTCGATCTTGATGGCAAAGACGTTTGCACATCTTCCAGCCGCCAGAGCAAAGCCATCCTCGCGTCCCTTCAGAGATTCATCGGCCATGATAGGGATGATGCCCAGTTCGGAGAGTCGTGCAAGACTGGCATGATTTTTTTCCTGAACAGGCTGCTCGACTAATTCAATCCCAGCCTCAGCAAGAGGACGCAACATTTGGATCGTTTCGCTTTCAGACCATCCTTGATTGACATCAATGCGCACACTAATGTCTTCGCCAAGTGCTGTTTTAATCGCTTCGATATGTCGTAGGTCATCTTTGATCGATCTCAGACCGACTTTCAGTTTAAAAACGTTGTGACGTTTTATCTCCATCATGTGTTGAGCTTCGGCGATATCGCGTTGCGTGTCACCACTCGCGAGCGTCCATGCGACGCCTAGTTCGTTGCGAACGATCCCGCCCAGCAAGGTGCCCACGGAGACGTTTAATGTTTTGCCAAGCGCGTCGTACAAGGCGGTATCAATCGCGCTTTTGGCGAAATGATTCGCTTTAACCGCTTTGTTGATGCGGGCCATGAGCGCGGCCGGACTCATGATCGATTGCTGTAGCAATAGAGGAGTAATGTAGGTATCAATGTTGATCTTGATACTCTCCGGGCTTTCGCCACCGTAATTCAGGCCACCGATGGTAGTGGCTTCACCGATTCCTTCGACGCCGTCAGAGGTGCGTAAGCGCACGAGCACCATACTCTGGTGCTCCATGATCGCGACCGACAGTTTGTGGGGTCTGATAGTCGGCACATCCAGAATTTGGGTGCTGATTGAAACAATCGTCACAGGCATAAAATTTCAGTCCAGCTTTTAAGTTTTGACAGGTACGTCAAAGTATAGAAACTGGAGAGTGTCCGGTCTAATACGATTAAAGTCGCAATCTATACCTTTAAAGTCTGGGATGTTGATAGAGATCCGTTGCCATACACGCAAAGAGCACTGCTTCGATGTTGAGTGATCGATCTGTGCCTTTGCGGCAATTGATTTTTAGTTCGACTGCACAGATTTAAAAGTGCGACATTAATTTAGTAAATCCGAACATTCGATCTTGAATACCGTTCATGCGCAATGCGTGCCAGTAAGTGGCGACGTTGACACTGATGACGGGCTTATTGAGCCATCTTTCTGCCTCATCCGCTAGGCGTGCCATGGGCAGGTTTGCACCAAATTGCACAATGGCTTCGATATCATCTCCGTCAATAGATTTAATTGCGCCAATCATTTCTTGCGCAGTCAGGATAGAGTATGACGCAGGGCTTTTTCCGCGCATGTGATTAAAGCGAACGATCTCAAAACCGTGTGGACTGAGTACACCTTGAAGTCTTGGCTCGATCGAGGGATAGTAAGGTTCCATCACCGCAATTTTGCGCTTGATGCCGTGTGCTTTGAGCGCAGCGACCATTGCATCGTTAGCAAGTGCAACTGGAATATCCCAGCCCGCCACTTTACGAATCCTTGCTTTGAGTTCCTCCCCCCATTCTGCATTACCGCCCCATACCGCAAGCGCTGAAATACCAAGAACAAAAGCATTTGGTTTGCAGTCCATCACCTGATCAACCGCTTCCTCAAGTGCTGCATCGATCAGGTCGATGGAGTGATTAAAGTCTTCAGTATTTTTAATCGAAAGATCAGGAATCACCATTCTTCCAAGATGGTTCGTGACGCCGGGCGGACGCATGTCGTCATATTCTGGTTGAACAACAGTATTCGTCGAGGGCGTAGTAACACCAAAGGCCATACGCCAGGCTAAATAGTCTCTCATGGATTGATTTCTCTTATTCGTTGTTGTTGAGTTTGATACCGCTACATGGTTCGGTTGGTGCAGTCTTTAAGCTTGGGTCGTTGAATCTTTCTTGACTCAACTTCAACATCAGGCTACAAAACTTAAAACAGCAGTTCAAAATATAAATCGATTAAGAGACAAAAACACTTTTTTTAAACTAGCAACATCGCGTGCATTGCGCGGGTATACCCGTACTTTGCAAAAAGGAGGCGGTATGAGTTGGATCAAACGTATTATTGGTGGGACAACGCTGTTAACCGGATTGCTTTTAACTGCGCCGGCAAGTGCTCAGGTCAAGTGGGATATGTATGCTTTCTCTGGGGCGAATCACCCAGTGACGCTCAGGTTAAAAGCTTTTGCCGATGAGGTTGCCAAGGTCACTGAAGGGCAACTCGTGATTACTGTTCGTCCCGCTGGAGAGTTTCCTTTCAAAGCCTCCGAAGTTGTTCGTGCCACAGGTACAGGTCAGATCCAGTTGGGAGAGGCGTATTCAGGATTTATCTCTGGTGCTGTTCCTTTGGCTTCTGTCGCTAATTTGCCAATGCTTGTCCGTAATAGCGAAGACCTGAAAAAAGTCTGGCCAATTATCAAAAAATTTGCAGAGCCCGAGTTTGATAAAGCGGGTGTCAAAATTTTGTTTCATTTTGAATGGCCACCACAAAACGTTTTTGGTCGCGGCACGCCAGTCACAAAGCCTGAGGACTTTACAGGTAAAAAATTCAGAACCACAGATGCGAAACAAAGTGAGATGTTAAAGCTCATGGGAGCTTCAGCAGTATCCCTTACGGCTGCCGAAGTACCTTTGGCTGTTGAACGTGGTGTCGTTGATGGCTTCTTGACTGCAGGCTTTAATGTAATCGGTGCCAAGTGGTATGAGTTCGTGAAGTGGGGTTACTTGCCTGATGTCAATGCAGGCGGACCCGATTACATCTTGGTGAATACTGCCGCGTACAAAAAATTGACGCCGAAAGTGCGTGAAGGTCTGGATAAAGTCGCTGCGGTTTGGGGGCCTAAGATGACTGCTGAAAATAATGCGGATGAGGCCCGTGATCTGGATATTTTGAAAAATAAATATAACGTTTCTCTTTATCGCCCCACCTCAGAGGAAGTTGCCAGCCTGACTGTCAAAATGCATCCAGTATGGAATGCATGGGCGATTCAACAAGGTCCCAAAGCAGCCGAAATGGTGAAAGAAATCCGCGCAGTTTTAAACCGCTGATTGTTTCAGGTATGACAGACTGAGTCTGTCATACCTTTCAACTGGGGACTTTTATGTTGTCTCGTATTTCACACGGCATTGTTCAGGGTGCTGGGTATCTCGCTGGCGTTGCAACTTTTGCGATTCTTGTCCTCGTGTGCGTCGAGGTCGTGGCGCGATTGCTGGGCACGTCGATCATGATTGCCGATGAGTTCGCTGGCTATTTGAATGCAGCGATTATTTTTCTTGGGCTCGGTTACGCCTTGAAGGAAGGTGCTTTTATTCGCGTTGAAATTTTATATGACCGAATGAAAGGAAAATGGCTTTCTGTCGTGCAATGGATCATTGTGTTGTCAAGCCTGACATTTGCAGTCATTTTGACTTATTTCATGATGAGCCATACTGAATATGCCTATATCCAGGATACGCGTGCAGTCTCGCTGCTCCAGACGCCTGAGTGGATTCCCATGATTGTGGTTGCAATTGGTTGCGCGATTTTGGTTTTGCAACTCGTTATTTTTGTTGTAACCCGTTTCAAAAATTTGCCCTAAGGGAATTTCATGAGTTCTGAACTCGTTATAGGCGTATTGTTTTTTGCGCTCGCCTTTTTTTTCATGATAGGACAATGGACCGCTTTTGCTCTTGGCATTGTGGGCGTTCTAGTGATCTGTCTAACTAAGGGTTGGCTTGGTTTGCTTGGTCTGAGCTCAGTTGTCTGGAATAATTCCAACAGCTATATTCTCATCGCGATTCCCATGTTTTTGTTAATGGGCGAGGTGATTTTGCGAAGTGGTACCAGCAAAAACTTTTATGCTGGTATTGTCAAAATGACTCATCGTCTTCCTGGTGGGCTTTTGCATGCGAACATCGTTTCTTGTGCAATTTTCTCAGCAGTCAGTGGGTCAAGTGTGGCGACTGCAGCAAGCGTAGGAACCGTTGCAATTCCAGAGCTTAAGAAAGCAGGCTATCAGCACAGCGCGATCTATGGCTCCCTGGCTGCTGGCGGGACGCTTGGCATCCTCATTCCCCCGTCAATCATCATGGTCCTTTATGCAGCCTTGGTTGAGGAGTCGGTCGGGAGGATGTTCATAGCAGGTATCTTGCCGGGACTGCTGATGGCAGCAGTTTTTATGATTTATATCGCAATTAAGGTCTACCGCAATCCTCAAACTGCACCATCTAAGCCTTTGTCCGAACAGGTTTCGTCTGAACTCCAGAAAGGATCAATCCTCAGTGCATTGTGGGATGTTTTGCCGATTGTTTCCCTTCTAGTGGTTGTGCTGGGAGGAATTTACTCGGGCTTAACGACTCCGACTGAAGCATCCGCAGTCGGTGCAGCGGGAGCTATGTTGTTGGCTGCGGGTTATCGCAAATTAAATTGGGAGGTTTTTCGCGACTCGATCATGTCAACCGTGAAAACAACCTGCATGGTCGCCATGATTATTATTGGCGCTCAGATCTTGTCGACTGCGTTGACATTTTCAGGGCTCAGTCGGGAGATCAGTGAGTGGATTGTGAACCTCGGTTTGAGTAAGTGGGAATTCTTTTTGATTCTAGTTGTTCTGTATGTCGTACTTGGTTGTTTCGTCGATGGCATTTCGATGATCTACATGACACTCCCAGTTTTGCTCCCCGTCATCAAGGTATTTGGTTTTGACTTGATTTGGCTCGGCGTGATCATCACAATTCTGATTGAGTTAGGGCAGATCACACCGCCCGTTGGATTGAATTTATTCACCATTCACGGAATTTCGGGGGGGGCAAAATTTTCAGAAATTGTTTCGGGTTCTGTACCTTATGTCGCGCTGATGGTGATAGTCATTATTTTGCTGACCATCTGGCCAGAAATTGTGACCTGGCTTCCTGCGACGATGCGTGATTAAGATTGATCTTCATTGCGTTGCGTTGCGATCGATCAATCGATAAGTCGTTCACAACGCAAGTTTTTGCTGGGCTTCATCCAGATAAGAATGATTGATATAGTCGTTTGCGCGGGTTTCTTTCCGTTTAGGGAGTGATCTAAGCAGGCCACTGATTTCGATCAGTGTTTGAATCGACTCAGGATTCGCGCGTGCATCACGTGGGAATATTTCAGCTTGCGTATATTCCTCCCAAGCGAGCTCTGCATAACGTTCAGCGATCTGCGTCTCTTGCATCGCAATTTGACAGGCGCCGTGTTTGTTTTGGTAGAACCATTGGTGTGCACGAATAAAAGCTTTCATAAAGGCAACAACAGTTTCGTGATGTTGTTTTGCCCAACGAGAATCGACATTTAAAGAAGTAAATTGAAACCAGGGAAAGCTGTCTCTTGGCTCGCACAGGGAGGGATATCCGAGATCTTTAGCGATTTCGTTTAACGGAGTTCCTTGGAGTCCAGCATCAATTTCGCCACTCTGAAGTTTTTCCCATCGCGCGAGAATCGGACCCACCGCGACGATGTTGTAATCTTTTGGGTAGTAAAGTCCGTGCGCTTCAAAAATCTTCATGACTAAAGACGAGCTGCCTGCTTGAATGGAAGATACGCCAACGGTCTTTCCGCGCATGTCCTCAAATGATCGAATGCTCTTGCCTGCGATGAGAGAAAACGGCAGACGGTTGACATTACCGCCAATGATTTCAAGATGTCCCCCTTGCTCTTTATCCAAAATAATATGTTCAGTCACACCCAGGGCAATATCCAGACGGCCATCTTGAAGACGTTGCCAAACCGCATCGATAGGCTCAAATAACTCAACGGAAACATCGAGTCCCTCAGCCTGAAACATTTTTTGATGAACGGCGACCCAAAGCGGCATATTGAAATAATTACGAGAAATCGCACCCACTCTTAGTTTGACCATGATCAGATAGACCTGTGCTCATTACGTTTTAAGAAATCCATTAACGTTTTTGCACATTTGGTTGCGTGCGAAAACGGAAGGCCATGTTTAGCGTTGCCGAAAATATTTAGTTCTGAATGGGGAAGTTTTTGGTGCATCTCCACCATTTGTTGCACGGGTACGAAAGGACTGGCATCACCGTGCAGCAGTAGCACTGGCATCTTCAGTTCGCTTAATCTTGGACCAAGATCAGCGCCCACTAAAATATTTCGAGCCATGATAATCGACTCGATCGGGTGGCTTGCTTGTTGCGTTTCGAACCACTGCCATTGTTCAGGAGTAATACCATCCTGATGAAAGCGTGCAGCCAT
>JAURZO010000217.1 GCA_030653405.1 Zwartia sp.
ACGGCGACCCGTTTCTGCAGCGGGAAAATGCTCTCGAATAATGATCGCATACGAAGGCACAATGCCACCCTGAAACAAACCAAACGTTGCCGCGATGATATACAGCGAGACCAATCCGTCAAACGGCAGGAACATCAAGAGTGCAATACCTTGCAAAGAGGAACCTAGTATCAAGGTTCTGATGCCACCAATTTTGTCGCAGATCACTCCGGAAATCAGGCGGCTCACGACACCACAGGCCAACATCAGAGATAACATCTCAGCGCCACGCGCCGCACCATAACCCAGATCGACGCAATACGCGACGATGTGCACCTGAGGCATCGACATCGCCACGCAGCAGGCAAGTCCCGCCACAATCAATAGCATCTGCGCATGCCCAACACTCAAGCCAAAGGGGCGCGAAGAAGAAAAAGTGGTTGCGGCATTGGAGGTATTCACGATGGCAACGGGAGGTCGCTGCCTTAAGAAAAGTGCCAGGATGGCCATGCTGATCCCGCACACGACCCCCATCCACAAATAGGTTTCACGCCAACCGATCGTAGTCACGCCCCACTGCGCAAAATAAGGCCAGATCGAGCCAGCTAGATAGTTGCCACTCGCACAGACTGCGACAGCGATTCCCCGGCGTTTATTCCACCAAAGTGAAGTATCAGCCACAAGAGGCGCAAAGGTCGAGGACGTTCCGAGAAACCCGAGGAACAACCCATGCGCAAGCGCAAAAGTCAGAATACTGCTGCTGGTGCCAGCCCAGATGAACCCCACCAAAATGCCAACAGAACCGATGAGCAGCGCGGACGTGACACCCCAGCGGTCCACGAGCTTACCCATGTACACGCCGCCTACCCCAAACCCGATCATCATCAAGGTATAGGGCAAAGAGGCTTCTGACCGTGACACACCAAATTCGGCCTGCACCTCGGGCATCACAACGGCAACGACAAACATGCAACTACTGCCCATCAGCATCGCAAGCAAAGAGATCACCAAACGCCAAAATGCGTAGCGCGAGTCAATGAGTTCTGCAGGTGCGGGAGTGTTGTTCATGCGAGACCATCTGTGGACTTTCGCAGCGTAACATGACAAGGTGCGCTTGTGCCTGCCCCCGCTCTAACCATCTCCCCTTACACTCATGGCTATGACTAGCACCTTTTGGTTTACCCCGGTTTTCATCCTGATCTGGAGCACAGGCTTCATCATCGCGCGTTACGGGATGCCCTATTCCGAACCGATGACCTTTCTGGCGATCCGCTTTGGCGCAGTTGTCCTGTGCATGGCGCCGATTGTGCTGTGGCTCAAAGCCCCCTGGCCGCGAGGCCGACAGATCTGGCACATTGCCGTAGCAGGCGCGCTCTTTCAATTTGGCTATCTGGGAGGGGTGTGGGCCGCAGTCAAACTTGGAATGCCGGCGGGTCTGGCCGCACTCATCATCGGTCTGCAGCCGATCGTGACTGGCCTACTTGCGTCCTTTGTCTCAGAGCGTGTTTCGCCACGTCAATGGTTAGGTCTGGCGCTGGGCCTGACAGGCGTTGCCTTAGTCCTTTTCACAAATATCCGCCTCGAAGGCTTGTCGTTTACCAGCACGCTGCTCGCCTTTGGAGGGATGTTCGCCATCACCGCCGGCACTCTTTATCAAAAACGCTACTGCCCATCGTTCGATTTGCGTACCGGCTCGGTCATTCAGTTTTCGATCAGCACACTACTGTGCGTCATCATGATGCTGTCTTTTGAAACCATGGAGATTCAATGGACGCCGCAGATGATCGGCGCCATGCTGTGGGGCGTGCTCGCGATTTCGATCGGCGCCATGAGCTTATGGTTTATTTTGCTGCGCAGAGGGGACGCCACCAAAGTCAGCAGCATGATGTATCTTGTGCCACCCACCACCGCCGTCATGGCCTGGATACTCTTTGACGAACCGATGACCCCCACGGTGCTCGTCGGCATTTTCATCACCATGCTCGGTGTACTCATCATCAACCAAGCCGCATGGCCGCGCTGGCTTAAACGCCGAGCCTGAAAGCCGCACCCATTCCCACCAGCGCGGTCAGCATGCTGGAGGCTCGCAGCAGCCAGGCAAGCCGTCCTTTTGTGTGTCGAACGGCCAGCTCGGCACCCACATAGAGTACGACCGTCACGATACCCATTCCGATCACAATACTGACCGGCAGGTGATCCGCGGCAAAGAGTGTATGAAAGACTTCCTCCAAAAGACTCTCACCGTGGCCAGGGTGGGCATGCGCCGTCCAGCTCAACATTGAAAACAAACCCATCACAATAAATCGTTGCATTCTCATTCCTTTTTTTCAAAAATAAACCGCATCCAAGCACGGGTGCCGGCCACACTGCACACCCGTATAACATACCTGCCCCAGACACCCACCCCAACACCCACTCAAAATAACCTGCAAAAACAACCCGCGCCCGTTAAACTTGCGACATCCTGCAGGCAATAAAACGCATGCACCAACTTGGTTCGTTTGTACATACATGTCCGGAGATCATGCACTATGGCTGTGATTACCAATGTCGAAGACCTGCGGGTTCTGGCTAAAAAGCGTGTTCCGCGCATGTTCTACGACTATGCCGACTCGGGCTCTTGGACTGAGAGCACATATCGTGCCAACGAAAGTGATTTCCAGAAAATCAAACTCAGGCAGCGCATTTTAGTCAACATGGAACATCGCTCAACAGCGACCACCATGATCGGTCAAAAAGTCGCCATGCCCGTCGCGATTGCTCCGACAGGCCTGACCGGCATGCAGCATGCGGACGGCGAAATTCTGGCGGCTCGCGCAGCCAAAGCCTTTGGAATACCGTTCACGCTCTCGACCATGAGCATCTGCTCCATCGAAGACGTCGCCCAGGGCACCGATCACCACCCATTCTGGTTTCAGCTTTATGTGATGAAGGACCGTGACTTTATCGAACGGCTGATCGAGCGCGCCAAGCGCGCTAATTGTTCTGCGCTGGTGCTCACCCTGGATCTCCAGATTCTTGGCCAGCGGCACAAAGACCTCAAGAACGGGCTCAGTGCACCCCCAAAAATGACGCTCGCCAACATGATCGACATCGCCACCAAGCCGCGCTGGGCGCTTGGCATGCTGGGCACACCACGCCGACAGTTTGGCAATATCGTGGGTCATGTCAAAGGCGTTTCAGACATGAGCAAACTGAGCGAGTGGACCGCATCACAGTTCGACCCCGCGCTCAACTGGAATGACGTTGAATGGATCAAAAAACTCTGGGGCGGCAAGCTCATTCTCAAAGGGATCCAAGATCCGGAAGACGCACGCCTCGCTGCAAATAGCGGCGCCGATGCCTTGATCGTCAGCAATCACGGCGGCCGTCAGCTCGATGGCGCCGAGTCAAGCATCCAGTGTCTGCCCGCGATCGTCGATGCCGTCGGCAAACAAATCGAAGTCCACATGGACGGCGGAGTACGCAGTGGCCAGGACGTACTCAAAGCCCGCGCGCTCGGCGCTCAAGGTTGTTACGTTGGTCGCGCCTTCCTTTATGGATTAGGCGCGATGGGCGGCCCGGGCGTCACAAAGGTACTTGAAATTCTCCACAAAGAGCTCGATCTAACCATGGCATTTTGCGGCAGAACCGACATCGAAACCGTGGATAAAAATATCCTGTTGCCCGGTACCTATCCAATCTAGTTCAAGTTATCCAATCTAGTTCAAGTCCTGCAATCACATCCATCATCCCGACTGGGCATATTTTGTCCAGGAGGGATTTTTTGATTTTCAATTCAACCAACTTTACTGTTCTTCGCTATCAAAAAATGACCGCTAAAAAAAGCACGATGCGCACGCTGCCACGTTGGATTTTCATGAGCCGCTGGCTTCAGGCACCGCTCTACTTGGGTTTGATCGTCGCCCAAGGCATTTACGTCTGGCAATTCTGGAAAGAACTGATTCATCTCATGGGGATGATGATCGTCGAAAAAACTGTGACAGAAACTGAACTGATGCTGATCGTATTAGGACTGATCGATGTTGTCATGATCTCAAATTTGCTGGTGATGGTGATCGTTGGAGGGTGGGAAACCTTTGTCTCCCGACTTGATCTAGAGGACCATCCGGATCAGCCCGAATGGCTCTCTCACGTCAACGCCGGTGTGCTCAAAGTCAAGCTTGCCACAGCGATCATCGGCATCTCGTCGATCCACTTACTGAAAACCTTTATCAACGCCCCCAGCATGGAAGACTCGACCATGATGTGGCAGACCATCATTCACTTAGCCTTTGTTTTGTCCGCACTTGCGATTGCCTATACGGAAAAGCTACTGCGTTCGGATCACTAAACCCTCGACATGCGTCGCCGCCAACTGCTCACCATAGCGGCCGCGTCAGCGGCCTTAGTCAGTTTGCCCAAAGCCGCTTGGGGACGACTGAACTGGCCTGACAATCCCTTTGCACTCGGTGTAGCGAGTGGCTCTCCGACCAGTCACTCGCTCGTGCTGTGGTCGCGGATCGCCACTGCAGCCCTCATGCAAACGGGCCGTGAACACGCAAATATCGATGTGACTTGGCAGCTCTCGCATGACGAACGCTTTAGTCAAATCGTGCAACATGGCTCGCTCAAGGCATCGCCACAACTCGGACACTCCCTCCACGCCGAAGTCACAGGACTTGCCCCCAGTCGTCACTATTTCTATCGTTTCATCACTGGAGACGCAGTGAGTGCGGTGGGGCGCACCCGCACGTTTCCAGCGCCTGATTCTGCGACCACACAGCTCAGACTCGCCTACGCGTCTTGTCAGCGCTGGGGAGACGGTTTTTATACCGCCTATCGTGACATGCTTGCTCAAAATCTTGATGTTGTCTTGTTTCTGGGTGACTACATCTACGAGTATCCGCCTTCCGCCTCGCGCGATGTCAGGCCAACCACGGGCGGTTGGGTGCTCACTCTCGATGACTATCGCGAACGGTATGCCTTGCACAAGTCCGATCCTCATCTGCAAGCCATGCATGCCGCTTGCCCTTGGATCGTGACCTGGGACGATCACGAAGTACAGAATGACTACGCCGAGCTTCATGCCGGATTTTCAGGGGCGCCCGTACCGGATTTCGCCGCACGCAGGCGCGCCGCCTATCAAGCCTTTTATGAAAATATGCCGGTACGGTATTCGGACTTCGCTGAGCTGCTGACCCATCGTGGCGATCAAGTCCGCGTCTTTGGCAGTACTCAGTTCGGACAGCTTGCCACCCTCTACAACCTCGACAATCGTCAACACCGTCATCGTCAGGCTTGCACTCCCGGTGACCGGTCGGGCGGCGGCAGGATCAATCCGGAACGCTGTGATTTACTATCGCAAGAGTATCGAACACTACTCGGTCAAGAGCAAGAAGGCTGGCTTAAACGCCAGTTCGAAAGTAGCCGTACACAGTGGAACATAATCGGCCAGCAAAGCTTGCTGGGACCCAGAAATACAGGCGCCACCACGCCGAGCATCTGGAACGACGGCTGGGGCGGCTATCCCGCAGCGCGCCAACGTCTGATTGACGCCATGCGCACCACAAAGCTGAAAAACCCAATCGTCCTAGGTGGAGATGTTCATCAAAATTGGGTAGGTCATATTTTGTCTGACTACAACCGCCCCGACAGCGGGGCGATTGGGATTGAGTTCTGCGGCACCAGCATCACCTCCCGCACCCGCGCCACCGAGGCGGAACTCAGCAGAATTTTGAAGCACAGCCCCTATTTCGTTTTTGCCAACGCGGCCTACAGGGGCTATGGTCTTGTGGACGTCACGCAACATAGCCTGACAACATCGCTCAGAGTTGTCAAAAATATCAGCGATCCTCTGTCAGAGGTCTTCACACTCGCACGCTTTGGGGTCGATACAGGGCAAAGCAAGCTTCAAACCCTATTCTGAAGATTAAGTTAATTTTATTTTCTTTATTCAACCGCACAGGGCAACATTAATACGCTATTGGGCGTATATCCAATAGTTCAAAATTTTTGTAATGTACCCCTGCAACTTACAAAAGCATGGATTGACAGGCTACAAACATCATGAAATCCGCCTGTTCATCCGTTTAGCATCATGACCATCATTTTTTCGGTGTCACGTGGAAACTTCAGGCTCTGGCCATATTTATTTAATCGATGACGACGCCTCGATCCGTCGTGCCTTGACGGGTACGCTCGAGCGACTAGGATACTCAGTCAGCGTTTTCGAAGCGCCTGACGAATTCCTAAAAAACGCAATGCCCATTTCGCCCTCTGTTATCTTGCTTGACATGCGTATGCCAGGCAAATCAGGTGTCGAAGTACAAGCAGAACTACTCGCCAACAAATGGCGTACTCCGATCATTTTCATCAGCGGTGAGAGCCTGCCTGCGCAGATCGTACGCGCAATGAAACTAGGGGCGGCGGATTTTCTGCTCAAACCTTTTTCGATGGAGTCACTGCTGCGCGCGGTCGATAGTGGACTGGCCAAAGATGCTGAACAACATGAGTTGTTACTTCGTTCCATGAACATCCAACAGCGCTACGCGCTGCTCACGCCTCGTGAAAAAGAAGTGTGTAGCGACATCATCTCTGGCCGCTCCAACAAGGAGATTGCAGAGATGAGTGGCTCGGCTGCCGCCACCATCAAGCTGCATCGCGCGCGCGTACTCAGCAAAATGCAGGCCAAATCACTGAGCGACCTGATCGCCATGTTCGAAGGAACAGGCCTGATTACTTCAAAAAGTACCGCATAAAAAATAGCCTTGCATTGCAAGGCTATTTTGACATTCAAACACAGAGCCTCAAGAAGGTGGCGACCTTTCCGCCTGGACTTCACTCACCCACTCGCGCCATAAGGCCACGATCAACGCCATCAGGACGGGGCCGATAAACAAACCCACAAAACCCATTGTCGTCACACCACCTACCAAGCCAAAAAAAGTCGGTAAAAAAGGCAGCTTGACGGGGCCACCCACCAAGCGAGGACGCAAGGTTTTATCGACAATAAACAATTCTATGGAGCCCCAGGCGAAGAGTGCCGCTCCCGTCAAGGCCTCGCCCGAGCCCACCAAGTAGAGTGAGACCAGCGTAAAGGACAGTGGTGCACCACCCGGAATCATCGCCATCACCGCAGTAATGACACCCAACAATACGGGGGATGGCACGCCGGCAACCCAATATGCCAAACCAAGCACCACGCCTTCGCCGATTGCGATCAGCCCCATACCAGTGACTGTTGCACTAATGGTCGCAGGAATCACACGCGACAAGTGCTGCCAGCGCGACTGCAACACACGCTCACCCAACACATCGAGCTGACCCACCATTTTGTGTCCGTCTTTGTAGACAAACAACAAAGTGATCAACATAAACAACAAGGTCAGTAAAATATGGAAAACGTCTCCCGTCGCGGACAGAATCAGTCTGTAAATATTGCCGATATGTTGGCCACTGATCATCTCGATCAGACTGCCCAATGCGTGAGGTTCTCCAAGATACTCATCCCAGTACCCACCCAGACGCTCTCCGACCAGCGGCAAGGAAGCGATCCAGGCAGGTGCACTCACACCCTCTTTATTCGCAGCGATCAGCCAGGCCAAAAAATGGCTCGCCTCGGTGATCGAGTAATAAAGTGCAGCAGAGAGCGGCACGATTATCACGAGCGTAATAAATACAATCGCACCACTCGCCGCAAGCGTCGTATGACCTTTGCACATCACAACCCAACGAGAATACAAAGGCCAGCTGGCAAACCCCACGATGAGGGCCGCCAGTACCGGCACCACAAAGCCGCTAAAAAAATACACGCCTGCCGCCAGTAATAAAACCAGCAGAATGCGCGCAACAATGTGGACCGGCAAGACGGGCTGCATTAAGTCAGCACTCGCGTCGGAGCACCTGCGGCAAAAGCTTGAATATTCGCCACCACATTCTTGTAAAAAACGGCGAAGTTCTCAGGTGTGGCGTAGCCTAGGTGAGGCGTCAATACCGTACGAGGCACATTGCGCCAGGGATCGTTCGCCACAACAGGTTCAGACTCGTACACGTCAATGCCAGCACCGCCAATCGTGCCTTGTTCGAGGGCCTTTTTCAAGGCGACCAGATCCACCAGTCCCGCACGCGAAGTGTTCACCAGATACGCCGTCGGCTTCATCGACTGAATGCACGCAGCGTCAACAATCCCACGTGTACGCTCGCTCAACACGAGATGGATGCTGATGGCATCGGACGTTTTGAACAACTCTTCTTTGCTCACCAGCGTCACACCTGCCTCTGCCGCACGCTCTGCAGTCAAATTGGGGCTCCAGGCGACCACATCCATCCCAAAAGCCTTGCCGACTCGACCCACTTTGCCGCCCAGGTTACCAACACCCAACAACCCAAGCCGTTTGCCCTGAATCGTCGGTGGCATTGAGGTCTGCCATAAGCCCCGTCTCATGTTCGCGTCTTCCTTTGGAATCTGCTTGAACAAGGCCAGCAACAACGCCCAAGAAAGCTCAGCCGTCGCACCTGTACTCAGTGGATCGCCAGGTGAACCAGACACCACTACACCGCGTTTGCGGCAAGCATCCATATCGATTGAGTTGTTTCGCATACCGGTCGTGACCAGCAGTTTGAGATTGGTCAGTGCTTCGATCAATTCCCCAGGGAATGCGGAACGCTCCCGCATCGCCACCACGACCTCAAAAGGTGCAAGGGTCGAGGCCATTTTTTCAGGCTGAATGAATTCGTTAAAAAAAGTGACTTCAGCCTTGAGCGAACCCCAATCAGCTAAACCCTTTGCAACGTTCAAATAATCGTCCAGAACAGCAATACGCATCAAGATCTCCTCGTTTTAAATTAATTTATTGCAGGCGCTTTTCAATATCCGCCTTTGGAATCGCACCGCCCACACGGCTACCATCAGCAAAAAACAACGCAGGTGTGCCGCGCACCATGAGCTTTTGTCCTAAGGCCAACATTTGCTCAATCGGCACCTCACACTCGACTTTGGGGGGAACTTTACCCTTTAGCATCCAAGCATCCCAGGTTGCCGCCCGATCACTCGCACACCAGACGTTCTTGACCTTCTGTGTGGAGTCCGGGGACAAAATAGGATATGGAAACGTATAGACGGTCAGATTATCGATTTCACCGAGTGATTTACGCAAGGTCTTGCAGTATCCACAATTGGGATCCTCGAAAATAGCCAGCTTGCGCGATCCATCACCCCTCACCTGCTTCATCGCCAATTCAAAAGGCAACTGGTCAAACGGCACGCGAGAAATCGCATCTTGACGCTCACGCGTATAGTCCTGTCGCGTTTTAGCATCGATCAAAATGCCGTCAAAAACGAACGTCACATTTTCATCGGTATAAACCAAATCCATACCAAGCTGGACTTCATACAATCCATAAGGTGTCGGACGCACTGCCGTAATCGGTGGATTATCAAAACGCTGCGCAAACAGCTTTTGCACCGCGAGCGACTTGGCGTCAGTCGTACCTGCCGCAGCAGCTGTCGCTGAAGGTGACGCGGTAGTCACTGGAGTAGTCTGCGCCAATGCAAATGTGCCCAAAGAAACAGAACACAAGATTGTCAGACCGTACAAAACCCGCTTAACCATACAAACTCCTAACGAGAAGCACCTGCTATTAAATGCCGTTTGATAAACGGCAACTTTTCAACCACATTCATACCTGCATTGCGTAACCAAGCCACCGGGGCTTGCGGCGCATCAAACAGCCTTGCAAGCCCGTCTGTGACAAGACGCATCGCTAGCACGGGTTCGGCGCGCGCCCGACGATAGCGCCTCAACAAAGCCGGATCAGCCGGGCTACGAAAGGCGCCACGGCCAGCTATGTTATCAACAAGCGCTTCAACATCACCCAAACCCAGATTCAGGCCTTGTCCGGCAAGCGGGTGCACCCGATGTGCGGCATCTCCAACCAGTACCACTCCGTCCGAGACCAGCGGCGACTGGTTCAACGTCAAGGGGAAACCATGCAAGCTGCTGCGCATCGTCAGCGCACCGAGTCGCGCACCGGTCATTTCTGCGAGTCTCTGACTCAGGTATTGCGCCTGCGCAGGCCCTGTCATCGACAGCACCTCCTGAGCCAATGCTTCCTTCGCCGACCACACCATGGACACTTGTGGACCTTCGGAGGTCGTGGGCATCGGCAACAAGGCCAACACACCTTCTACGCCAAACCATTGAAGCGCAGTACCCTGATGGGGATAAGTGCTGTTGAAATGCGCCACTAAACCCACCGCGCCATAAGGACGAATTGTCACTGGTATGCCTGCTGCCGCGCGCAGCGGGGACTGCGCACCATCAGCGGCAATAAACAACTCGGCGTGAATGACCTTGCCCTGATCCGTCGTCACATGCCCGGGCGAATAGGAAACAAATTTTTCTACAATCCAGGGCACACCAAACACCTGTAATGCCTGGGTCAGAACACGCTCGATCTCAACAGACTCGACGATCCAGGCAAGCTCAGTCTGTGCCGTCTGCCAAGCATTCAGATTGAGTAAACCGTTACCATCACCATGAATCTCCATTGCCTCGACCGGCGTCAAGCGATTCGCTTCCATCAGATCCCAAACACCCAAAGCCGCCAAAAACCGCTGGCTAGAGGGCGAAATCGCGTACACCCGGGAATGGAACACCTCTGGCGCTGGACGATCGAAATGGCGTCTGGGACCTAAAAGCGTAACGCGTTCGCCACGCCGCGCGAAGGCCAATGCCGTCGCCAGCCCGGCGATGCCCGTCCCGCAGACTAAGATTGGCGAATCCATCATCTTGCTGAAGGCTGGCCAGCTTGTTTAGGCCAGAGTGCCCACATCTGACCGGGCTGTTTCATCCGCCCTGCCAAATTACCCGCGGCCTCGCCGAATCCCCAGTAAAAATCCGCGCGCGCCGGACCGCGAATTGCTGTGCCAGTATCCTGCGCAAACACCAAACGATTCAGGGACTCTTTAGATGAAGGCATCGTAGTCGCTAAGAAAACAGGGGTACCAAGGGGCACAAAATTAGTATCGATCGCAATCGAGCGCTGTGCCATGAGAGGAATGCCATATGCCCCCTTTGGACCGATCTCAGGGTCAGTAATGGGCTCTTCCTGAAAAAACACCAAGGCAGGATTCGCGTTGAGCATCTCCTGCACGCGGTTAGGATTACGCTTAGCCCACGCCCGGATGTTCTGCATAGAAGTCTGTGCCAGCGGGATCTCACCTTTGTCCGCGAGCCATTTTCCAATGGAGACATAAGGGTGACCATTGTGATCGGCATAAGCCACTCGGATCGTTTTTCCATCCGTCAATTGCACGCGACCAGAGCCTTGGACCTGTAAAAAGAAATTATCAACCGGGTCGTTCACATATACGATCGCCGGAGGACGACGACCAGAGGACTCGATTGCAGCACGACTGTCATAGGGCACGACCCTTTTACCATCCAGCTTTCCGCGTACGCGTTTGCCCGCGAGCTCTGGATAGACCCGTCCCAAATCGATCGTGAGCAAGTCTGCAGGCACGGTGTAGAGCGGCCACTGGTTGGGACCGCCTTTAGTACGCGCGCCTTTGACCAGAGGTTCGTAATAGCCTGTGACGATGTTACTGGCTGTTTTGCCATCGGGCGACTGCAAACGCCACGGGGCCAGCCAAGTCTGAAGGAATTGTCGTACAGCCTGAGTATCGTTCGCCGCAGGTGCTCGTGCAGGATCGAGGGCTGCCGCACAGACAGGCTGCCACGCACGCGGTGTCGCGCGCGTTGGACCCGCTAAATTCGTCGAGGTCGGACGCATCAGACCACGGCAGTTACGCACAAAAGTCGTCCAGACATTTTTTAAATCATCGTTGTTCCAGCCAGGCAACTCTGACCAACTGGCTGCGACAAATTTCCCCTGAAGCGCACGCGCGGCGCTATCGGGCAAAGCACCGATGCTCGGCACAGCAAAAGGTGCATCTGGCTTCGCGATACCTGATATTTCTGCTTCTGGCGGTGTCGACACTGTCGAGCAACCCGCCATCAATACCACTAAGGCCGCCAAACCAACGCTCAGCACTCTTTTTTGCATCATCATGTCTCAGTCAATTTTTAGTGCAATCAATTTTTAGTGCGATCATTTTCTTGCATCGTCGATATTCAGTGCAAGGTGCGAGGCATCGCGAGCACAAACTCGGGAATTTCAACCTCAAAGGGGACGCCATTTTCACCTACACAGTGATAACTCCCTCGCATCGTGCCGACCGGTGTTTTGAGTGGACAGCCACTTGTGTACTCAAAGGTTTCACCCGGCCCAAGTAACGGCTGCTGTCCCACGACGCCTAAACCGCGAACCTCGTGCTCGCCACGATCGCCATCCGTAATAATCCAGTGACGACTAATCACTTGCGCCGGACGCTCACCCGTGTTGGTGATCCGCACTTTGTAAGCAAACACGAACTGCTGTTTGCCTGGGTCGGACTGATCAGGCACAAAATGCGGCTCAACCACCACAGATAGCTCAAAAGGTTTCACAAGCACATCCACAGAAAACTGTAATAATGAGGGCCACCCAAAATCGGTGTTTGCACATCATGCCAGAAACTCGTCCCTTACCGAACGCTCGCCTTGCACCCAGTATTTTATCTGCGGACTTCGCCCGACTGGGAGAAGAAGTTAGAAATGTTGTGGCTGCTGGCGCGGACTGGATCCATTTTGACGTCATGGACAACCACTATGTTCCCAATCTGACGATTGGCCCGATGGTTTGTGAGGCTATTCGCCCCCATGTTCAGGTGCCCATCGACGTGCACCTCATGGTCGAACCCGTAGATAGCCTGATCCCGATGTTTGCCAAAGCTGGCGCCAACATCATCACTTTTCACCCCGAAGCCTCCCGTCACGTCGATCGCAGTCTCTCGCTGATCCGTGAGCAGGGCTGTCAAGCCGGGCTGGTATTCAACCCCGCCACGCCGCTGGACTGGCTGGCGCATGTGATGCACAAGGTCGATATTATTTTGCTGATGTCTGTCAACCCAGGCTTTGGAGGTCAGAGTTTTATCCCAGGCACACTGACCAAACTACGTCAGGCGCGTGCGCTCATCAATGCCCACACCAAGGGCGGCGGTCAGCCTATTGCGCTAGAAGTTGATGGCGGGGTCAAAGTCGATAACATCGGTGCAATCCGGGCAGCCGGTGCCGACACCTTTGTCGCTGGCTCCGCGATTTTCGGTCAAGCTGACTACGCGCATGTTATCCAGGAAATGCGCAAGCAAATCAGCCTTGCGGACCAACAAGCAGCAAGCTAACGTCACCGTGCAAAAGATCTCATTCTCTGGTTCAACTCTTAGTCATCCTGTCACAATGTCCGCTTCGAACACCTCCAATTCTTCCGCCAAACTCTCCTCCAAGTCCTACGATGCCGTCCTGCTCGATCTCGACGGGACGCTGATGGACACGATCCCCGATCTCGCGATTGCGGTCAACGCCATGCTGACCGAGCTGGACTTTGCGACCATGCCACAGGCTGAAATTTCGACTTATATCGGCAAAGGCTCGGACAACCTAATGCGCCGCATCTTGGCTAAAGCGCAGGGAGGCCAACCCGCCTCGGAGGCGTTGTTCCTGAAGGGAAGGGATATCTACTACGCCGAGTATCACAAGATCAACGGCGACAACGCCGTTATTTTCGATGGGGTGCTCCCAGGTCTCGAGCGCATTCAGAGCATGGGCCTGAAAATGGCGGTTGTGACGAATAAAAACACCGAGTTCACGATGCCGCTGCTTGAGCGCACAGGTCTTCTGCGGTTTATGCAAGGCGTTGTGTGTGGTGACACGCTCACCGAACGCAAGCCTCACCCTGCTCCAATGTTGCATGCCTGCTCACTGCTCAACACACTGCCGGTTCGAACTTGTGCGGTCGGAGACTCGATCAACGACGCCCTGTCCGCCCGCGCGGCCGGTTGTTCTGTTCTGGCCGTTCCCTATGGCTATAACGAGGGCCAGAGTGTGCAGACACTGGATGTCGATGCTATAGTAGAATCCATAGAAGCAGCGGCTCTATGGGTCGCCGCGAGATAACAGAACATTTAGCGTATTTCAAATGAACACACCCGCTCACATCCTCGCTGTACCGCGCGCCTCCTGGCGCTGGTGGCGTGTGTGTTCCGGGTGACGGTTCGTCTGACTCCGGCCGCGAGGCTGTAACCTCAAAGCCAGCATAACAAACCAAGCCCGTCCAACTATGGCCGGGCTTTTTTATTGGTGAACCCGGTCTGCTAACTGCGAGAACCGCCCGAACAGATGACTGAAATCGAATTCAAAGCCCTTGCGGCGCAAGGCTACAACCGCATCCCGCTGATCGCCGAGACCTACGCCGATCTGGATACTCCCTTGGGTATCTACCTCAAACTCGCGCATAGCGGACCGCAAGGGGGCAAAAACTCGTGCCTCCTGGAGTCCGTAGTGGGCGGCGAACGCTTTGGTCGCTACTCCTTCATCGGCCTGCCTGCGCGCAACGTGATTCAGGCACGCGGCACCAAAACGGTGCTGCTCTGCGATGACAAAGTCGTCGAGACCTACGAGGGCGATCCACTGACCTTTATTTCACAATATCAAAGCCGCTTTAAAGTCGCACTGCGACCCGGCATGCCGCGCTTTGCAGGCGGACTGGCAGGCTACTTTGGCTACGATACCGTCCGCCACATCGAGCCCAAGCTTGGACCCGCGCTCAAACCTTACCCTGCCGGCATGGGCGAAGGTCCACCGGACATTTTGCTGCTACAGACCGACGAGCTCGTGATCGTTGACAACCTGGCAGGGCGCATTTACCTGATGGTTTACGCGGACCCCGGTCAACCCGAAGCGTTCAATCGTGCGCAACAGCGACTCAAAGAGCTTCGGATCAAGCTGCGCAAACCGATCGAAATACCCTACAGCCACTCCAGCGTGGTGACAAAGGAAGTGCGCAGCTTTGCCAAGGCGGACTATCTGGCCGCAGTCAAACGCGCCAAAGAGTACATCGCCGCCGGCGATCTGATGCAGGTGCAGGTCGGACAGGTGATCACCAAGCCCTTCAGCGATTCTCCGCTTTCGCTCTACCGCGCGCTCCGCTCACTGAACCCCTCGCCTTATATGTATTTCTGGAATTTTGGCGATTTTCAGGTCGTGGGCGCCTCACCAGAAATTCTGGTGCGTCAAGAGGCATTGCCCATCGCCGAAGGTGCGCCTGCCGGGACGCAGCATGAAACCGAAATCACAATCCGTCCCTTAGCCGGCACCCGCAAGCGTGGCGCAACACCCGAAGAGGACGCCGCACTCGCCCAAGAGCTGCTCGCCGACCCCAAAGAGCGTGCCGAGCACGTCATGCTGATCGATCTCGCACGCAACGATGTGGGCCGCGTGGCCAAAATCGGCTCGGTCAAGATCACTGACACGATGGTGATTGAGCGGTACTCACACGTCATGCATCTGGTCTCAAATGTGACTGGCACGCTCGAACCCGGCATGAGCAACATGGATGTCCTGCGCGCATCCTTTCCCGCCGGCACACTAACCGGCGCCCCCAAAGTCCGCGCCATGGAAATGATCGACGAACTCGAACCGGTTCGCCGTGGCATCTATGGCGGTGCCGCAGGCTACTTGAGCTATGGCGGCGAAATGGATGTCGCGATCGCGATCCGCACCGGCATTATCAAAGACGGCATGTTGTACGTGCAAGCCGCTGCGGGCATCGTTGCGGACTCGGATCCCGAAATGGAATGGCTCGAAACCGAGGCCAAGGCCCGCGCCGTGCTGCGTGCCGCAGAACAAGTGCAAAACGGTCTTGATGATCCGTTCTAACTCGCCACTACAGGATTGATGACATGCTGCTCATGATCGACAACTACGACTCATTTACCTACAACCTGGTTCAGTACTTTGGCGAGCTCGGCGAAGACGTGCGGGTTTTCCGAAATGACCAGATCACGCTTGATCAAATCGACGCGCTCAAACCAGACCATATCTGCATTTCTCCCGGTCCCTGCTCGCCTGCTGAGGCAGGTGTGTCGATTGATGTGATCAAACGCTACGCGGGCAAAGTGCCGATCCTGGGTGTGTGCCTAGGCCATCAAGCCATCGGTGCGGCTTTTGGTGGCAAGATTGTGCGTGCGCAAAAAATCATGCACGGCAAAACCTCAGAGATCACACATACCGGTAGCGATGTATTCAAAGGCCTGCCCTCTCCTTTTACAGTGATCCGCTACCACTCGCTGGCGATCGAACGCGCGAGCATGCCAGACTGTCTGCAAATCACCGCACAAACCGAGGACGGCGAAATCATGGGCGTTCGACACAAGACGCTACCCATCTATGGGGTGCAGTTTCATCCAGAATCCATTCTGAGCGAACATGGTCACGCTTTGTTGCGTAACTTCCTTGAGCTCGATAAGGCCACGTCACAGCCCACAACGCACGACGCTCTCAAGAAGGACTAGGACTCATGATCACCCCAAGTGAAGCACTGCATCGCTGCATCGAGCATCGCGAAATCTTTCACGACGAAATGCTGCATCTGATGCGTATGCTGATGCGTGGCGAAATGTCGCCAACGATAGCCGCCGCCCTGCTGATGGGCCTGCGTGTCAAAAAAGAAACCGTGGGTGAGATCACGGCCGCCGCCCAAGTCATGCGCGAGTTCGCGACACCCGTGCATGTCGCCAACCCTCAAGATATGGTTGATATGTGCGGCACAGGCGGAGATGGCAGCAACACGTTCAACATTTCCACGACAGCGATGTTTGTTGCGGCTGCCGCAGGCGTGCCAATCGCCAAACATGGCGGACGCAGTGCTTCATCTTCCTCGGGAAGCGCCGACGTGCTTGAGGCCCTTGGCGCCAATCTAACGCTCACACCTGAGCAAGTTGCCTCCTGCATCCAAGAAACCGGCATTGGCTTTATGTTCGCACCCGCGCACCATGGCGCGATGAAAAACATCGCCCCCGTGCGCAAAGAGCTCGGCGTCAGAACCATTTTTAATATTCTCGGCCCCCTCACCAACCCTGCTGGCGCAGCCAATCAGCTCATGGGGGTCTTTCATTCCGACCTGGTGGGCATTCAGGTGCGCGTGCTTCAGTTACTCGGTTCACGTCATGTCATGATTGTGCACGGCAAAGACGGAATGGACGAGGCCTCGCTTGGTTCAGGCACCATGGTCGGCGAGCTCAAAGACGGCATCATCAGTGAGTACGAAATCCATCCCGAGGATTTTGGATTGACCATGGTCTCTAATCGCAACATCAAAGTTTCAAGTAAAGAAGAATCCCGCGACTATGTACTCGAGGCGCTTGGCAACACGCCTGGCACTGCCCGCGATATCGTGGCCTACAACGCCGGCTTGGCGATCTACGTCGGCAACCACGCCGCGACAATCAAAGACGGCATCAACATGGCTTTTGACGCGATCGCCAGTGGCGCCGCGCGCGATAAGCTTGAGACTTTCTGTGCATTTACGAGGAAATACGCATCATGAGCGACATCCTGAACAAAATCCTTGCCGTCAAAGCCCAAGAAGTCGCCACCGAGCGGCAGGCCCGTAGCGAAGCTGAGCTTCTCAAAGAAGCCAAAGCGCGCAAAGATGTCCGTGGTTTTGGTAAAGCGCTAGAAGCCAAGATCGCCGCCGGCTTACCCGGGGTGATTGCCGAGATCAAAAAAGCCTCACCTTCCAAGGGTGTGCTGCGTGAGATTTTCCTGCCTGCAGAGATCGCCCAGTCCTATGCCGAACACGGGGCCGCATGTCTGTCCGTGCTAACAGACAAACAGTTTTTTCTAGGTGACGACGATTACCTTCGGCAGGCTCGCGCCGCCTGCACGCTTCCGGTGCTGCGCAAAGACTTTATCGTCGATCCCTATCAAATCATCGCCGCGCGTGCGATGGGTGCGGACTGTATCCTATTGATTGTGTCAGCACTCAGTCCCAAGCAACTCGCAGAGTTTGAAGAGTGTGCGTTCGAGCTTGGCATGGATGTATTAGTCGAGGTCCACGATGCGCAAGAGCTTGAAATCGCGCTGGAGATGAACACCTCGCTGCTCGGCATCAACAATCGCAACCTGCGCACATTTGAAACCTCACTCCAGAACACGCTCGATTTGCTACAACGTATACCGATCGGCAAACTCGTCATCACGGAGAGCGGCATTCTGGCACCCGCTGATGTACAGCTCATGCGCACAAACGACGTCAATGCATTCCTGGTGGGCGAGGCCTTCATGCGCGCCCCCAATCCCGGCGCCGAGCTCGCCAGGCTTTTTACCTGATAATGTTGTTCAACGATAACGAGCTGGAACAAGCATCGCTCTGGGCACATCTCGAACGCATACCCGAGGCATGGCAGCAATGCTTGGCAGCGCCAGACGTTCAAGCCGCCCTTGCGAAGCTCTCGGCCATGCTTGAAGCGCGTTTGGCAAAAGGTGCCGTGATTTATCCTGCGAGGCCTTTTCGCGCACTTGAATCGCTCGAGCCCAATGCAGTCAAGGTTGTGATTCTGGGACAGGACCCCTATCACGGCCCCGGACAGGCGCAGGGCCTTGCTTTTTCGGTGCCGGACGGTTTTAAACGTCCTCCAAGCCTGCGAAATATTTTCCAGGAGATTGAGCGTGAGTTTCCCACTGATCACAATACGCTCATCCTGACTCCTAATCTGCTTAAAAATGATCTGTCGCGCTGGGCAGACCAAGGCGTTTTACTACTCAATACCTGCCTCACTGTCGAGAGCGGTCAGCCTGCCTCTCATGCCGGTGCCGGCTGGGAGACCGTCACGGATGCGCTGATCGCGAGCGTCTCGCAGGACGCATCGCCTAAAGTATTCATGCTGTGGGGCAGCCACGCTCAGGCCAAACGAACGCTTATTGCTGACCTGGGTGATCATTTGATTTTGATGGCCAATCACCCCTCACCGCTCTCTGCGCGCAGACCCCCAACGCCCTTTATCGGTTGCAACCACTTCCAGCTCGCGAATGCGTGGTTGACGCAACACAATCTCCAAGTAATTGACTGGCAAGCATAATTTTTCGCACAGAGGGTTTACCCGAGTCGAAAAATAGGTTAGTATTCGGGCTCTGTACAAAAAGTGCATTTGTATAAATTACTGCTGGTTTCAACGTACCGTTGGTATAACGTACCGCTGCACAAGAAAGTGCATAAGTCTGAAAACAGGCAACAACCTGGTTTTCGGCTTCACATCATCGATTCCTGACCTCCTTTCCTTTCGTGGGCAGCTAGTGTGATCCAGATAGATGGATCTCCAGCCCAGACGTTCGGTTGATTCGGTCGGCGCGATGCTCGATTCAACCGACTACCGCCGGTCTACCAATCCTCCGGGCTGCGTCACATGGCCACTATCTGGCCTTAAGGAAAGTCATGTCCTTCGATTCGTTGGGGCTCGTCCCCGCTTTGTTGTCTTCCATTGAACGTACCGGCTTCACCACGCCGACACCCGTGCAAACGTCTGCCATTCCCGCAGCGCTGGCTGGTGCCGACTTGATGGTGTCCGCCCAGACAGGCAGCGGCAAAACTGCTGCCTTTATGCTCCCCGCACTCAACAAAATCGCCCACAAGCCTGCAAACAAAGGCCGTGGCGTTCAAGTGCTGGTGCTCACCCCCACACGCGAACTCGCGATGCAGGTCAGCGAAGCTACCGAAATGTACGGTAGCAACCTGGACGATCTGCGTGTCGCCACCGTTGTAGGCGGCATGCCTTATGGCGCCCAACTCAAGGCCTTATCCCGTCGCGTCGACGTGCTAGTTGCCACCCCAGGTCGTCTGCTCGATCACCTGCAAGCACGCCGCGTTGACTTGTCGACTGTCCACACCCTGGTGCTCGACGAAGCTGACCGCATGCTCGACATGGGCTTCATTGATGACATCAACACCATCGTGGATCGTTGCCCGGAGTCACGCCAGACACTCTTGTTCTCAGCCACGCTTGACGGCACTGTCGCCAAATTGGCCGCACGCATGATGCGTGATCCACAACGTATCGAAATGACCTCGCAGTCGGATCGCCACGCCAACATCACACAAACACTGCTGTACGCCGATGACGCTGGCCATAAATTGCGCTTGCTTGATCATCTGTTGCGCGATGTCTCGATGGACCAAGCCATCATCTTTACCGCGACCAAACGTGGTGCAGACGATCTGGCCGAGCACCTCATTGACAGCGGCTTTTCAGCAATGGCTTTGCATGGTGACATGAACCAACGCCAGCGCTCACGCACCTTGTCCGAAGTGCAAGACGGCCGTGTCCGCGTGCTGGTCGCAACAGACGTCGCCGCCCGCGGCATTGACGTCCAAGCCATCAGCCATGCGATCAACTACGATTTGCCGATGCAACCCGAAGACTACGTGCACCGCATTGGCCGTACGGGTCGTGCCGGTCGCGATGGCGCAGCCTTCACGCTAGCAGTTCACAGCGAGCGCCATAAAGTGCGTCGTATCGAGCACTTCATTGGCAACACCATTCCTCCTGGCGTGATCGCCGGTCTTGAGCCACAACGCACACCAAGCTCACGCCCCGAAGGCGCGTCACGCGGTGCGGGCGGCAAAAAGCCGAACCGTTGGAGCAATGACCGCAGCAGCACCGGTGACCGTTACTCAGCTGGTCGCAGCGAGCCACGTAGCTTTGCACCCCGCGGTGATGCACCACGTGGCGATGCGCCTCGCGGTGACAGACCCTATGCGGCACGCGGTGACAAGCCCACTTTCGCACCACGTGGTGACAAGCCCTTTGGTGATCGCGAGCGTTCTTTCGCTCCTCGCGGTGATGCGCCTCGCGGTGATCGTCCCGCTTTCGCACCACGTGGTGATCGTCCGCAGGCCGCTCGCAGCGACAATCCTTACGCCAGCACACGCAGCGAAGGTCGTCCTTTTGAGCACCGTGCTGACCGTGCACCTTCCGATCGTCCCGCTTATGCTGGCAAGCCTGCCGCACGTCCTGGTCGCGATTTCGCACCACGCGCAGCAGCACCCAGCGGTAAGACTTTCGCGCCACGCGGCGATGGTCCTGCACGTTCAGGCGCAGCAACTCGGCCAGGCGCTCCACGCGCTGCGGCTGGTGCGCGTCGGGGCTTTAATTTTGACGGTGGCCGCCGTTAAGCGATTGCCGTCTAACGGTCTTCGCTCAACGTAAGCCTCACCAGCAGAAATCGCAGTGCCTACCGAGACCTCCATCCCGGTAAGCGCTGATGCACTGACCCACAGTCAGCGCGTCAGCGCTTTTTTGCATGCGCAGATCCAGCAAGCAGATGGCTGGCTGCCTTTTAGCAGTTGGATGCATCACGTTTTGTACGCGCCCGGGCTCGGTTATTACGCTGCGGGCAATACTAAGCTCGCAGAGCCCCAGCGCACAGGCAGCGCTTCGCTCAGTGGTGACTTTGTCACTGCACCTCAGCTCACACCGCTATTTGGCCAAACAATCGCCAAACAAGTCGCCGAAATCCTCAGACTTACTGACACGCTTGACGTTTTAGAGTTCGGTGCCGGCAGCGGTGCTCTGGCCCACGACATGCTCTGTGCGCTAGAAGCAGAAGGTCTGACGGTACGCTACTTCATCCTCGAAGTCTCAGCAGATTTGCGCGCCAGACAACAAGAGCGTCTTAAGTCCTGGGGTGAGCGAATTCAATGGCTCGATACGCTTCCCGAATCTTTCAGTGGTTGTGTAGTCGCCAATGAAGTCTTGGATGCCATGCCCATTGAGCTTTTCATGTGGTCCGATCAAGGCGAAGTCCTTGTGCGTGGGGTAGCCTCAACCAAGAGCGCCGAATCCACCTTTAGCAATATCCAGTTTTCTTACGAAGATCGTCCCGCCCCAGAGACGCTAGCCCAGACGGTCCGGGCACGTATGCCTGCCCTCCCGGGCTATCGCTCCGAAGTCAATCTGCAAGCCGAAGCCTGGATACGTGATATGGGTCAATGGCTCACGCGCGGCGCCGCTCTTCTCATTGATTATGGCTTCCCGCGGCACGAATATTTTCATCCACAACGGCAGCATGGCACCTTGATGTGTCATATTCAGCACCGCACCCACGATGATGTGTTTCTAGCGCCTGGTTTACAAGACATCACAGCGCATGTGGATTTCACCGCAATGGCCGAGGCGGCTGAAGCGGCGGGGCTTGAGGTGTTGGGCTATACCTCTCAGGCGCGTTTCCTGCTCAACGCTGGGCTGCCTGATTTGCTCATGGCGTTCGCACAGAGCGAAATTGCCCAGACCGATCCCAAACAACGTGCAAACACCAACGCCGCCGTTCAAAAGCTGATTTCCGAAGCAGAAATGGGTGAACTCTTCAAAGTGATCGCGCTTGGTCGGGGCGTGACCGGCCCCCTGAGCGGCTTTGCCCGCAGTGACCGGTCAGGGCAACTTTACAAGTAAAGCCGACAGGCGTGCCGCCCGCACAGCCTGTTTAATCTGTGCGGGCGCATCCGCAGTACGCGCCGCAGCACCTGCATCCACAGACAACACCACCTCCAGACACGTTGACCATCTGCTTTGATCAAAATCTACGACTATTTTTGCGGTTTCAATTAGCGCAAGCATGCGCTCCGGCTTACGCAAGGCATCGCACGACTCGAACAATGACAACACATCCTCAGCCTGCGTAGCATGGATCGTGCTCAATACTCGAGGCAACAGTCGCGCCATATCGGCACACTCAGTGGGTGACCGCAGGCGCTTGGACAATTCGATACGTGCATCGGTATCGAGACAGAGCAACGCATAACGCGAAGCCAAAGACAAAGACGTTTGTGCCGCAGCATCCAGAAACTGCGCCACTCGCACACTATGTTGCCATTCCGGCATGATGCGTGCGGCAGCGCCTGTGTCCACCAAGACCGCCAACATGCGGGCGGGCTGCTGCGACATCAGACCCCGCGCAAGCTCTTGCCAAACACGCTCCGGAACAAGCGCATCGACCTCCCCCACGCTCACCATCTTGCGACAGAGTGCCAAGGTCTCGGATGCAACGGAAAACTCACCAAAGCGCGCACAAAACCGCGCCAATCTTAAAATGCGAACAGGATCCTCTTCAAAGGCAGGACCGACATGGCGAAAGATCCTTGCCTGAAGGTCTGCAGCACCATTGAGCGGATCGATCAGCACACCCTCGGCAGACTGCGCCATCGCGTTGACGGTCAGATCACGGCGCTTGAGATCCTCCTCTAGCGTGACATCGATACCTGTATAAAACGTGAAGCCTTTATACCCTCTACCGGATTTGCGCTCCGTACGCGCGAGCGCATATTCCTCTTTAGTCTCGGGATGCAGAAAAACAGGATAGTCTCCTCCCACGGGAATAAAGCCACGCCGCACCATCTCCTCGGGCGTTGCACCCACGACCACCCAATCGCGGTCTCCAGCGGGCTGGCCTAACAACGCATCACGCACCGCCCCCCCGACGATAAAGACCTGCAAACCACTCAAGGCCACATCAGACGTCACGGCAAGGGAGAGCGGCCATAGGGCTGAGGCTCGATCTGACCCAACCGTTTTTTGAGCGACTGCGGCTGTCCGCTAAAAACTGCTGCGTAATAGGTCGCATTGGACATCACTTTTTTGACGTAATCCCGAGTCTCATTAAAAGGAATCGTTTCAGCGAAAATTGCGCCCTCGACCGGCCCGTTCAACTTGGAGCGCCACAACATCGGACGCCCTGGACCCGCGTTGTAACCAGCGCTCGCGAGCACCTCGGAGCCACCTAAGTCCGCCTGCACCATACTCAAATAACTCGTCCCGAGCCTGGTATTCGTATCAAAGTCATTCACGCTCGAGGGTGTGAAATCGGTCATGCCTATTTTTTTAGCCATCCAACGGGCCGTCGCAGGCATCAACTGCATTAATCCTGAAGCACCGACATGTGAACGAGCATCCATGATGAACAGTGACTCCTGGCGAATCAACCCGTACACCCAGGCGGGATCAACGTTCACTGCACGCGCCTGCGCACTGACACGCCCCTCAAAAGGTGCCACAAAGCGCTGGTTAAAGTCGACTTCATTTTTTGTGCGACCCGAGGTGACCACCACACGATCATAAATACTCTCGCGACGTGCGAGTTCAGATGCGGCCAGCAACTGACGATCCGTCATGCCGCGCAACGTAAAGTTCCACTCCGGTACAGCCTCTGGACGCCAACCCCTTTTGAATAAAGTCACGGCGCGTTGTAGTCCGGGATTGGCACGCGCTTGCGCAAGCTCTTGCTCTGTCACTGGGTCAGGACGTTTTGGTGCCACAATTGTGCGCCCAAGCTCTTCTGCCGCCAACTGACCATAGAAGCTAAAGTCTCCTGCAATCGAAGCATAAGCCTTCTCTGCTTCAGATTTTTTACCTGTTGCTGCCAGACCACGTGCCTTCCAGTACACCCAAGCTGGGTCGGCACGCTGAGTCGCATCCATCGTATCGATGCTCTGCATCACCCACTTCCAGTCAATTTTCGGCTGCCGCAACGACATTCTCACTCGCCACGCCTCGTTGTTATCCGACAGGCGCGCAGAACCCGACTGGCGATACCAGTCATAGGCACGCGGATCGAGGTTCATACTGGCGATCAAGCCAAGCTGTCCATACACCCACTGCGTATTGCTCTTAGGCAACTTGTCCTGCCACTGCCGCTTCAGTGAAGCTTCTGCGGCCGCCAAATCGGTACGTGCCTGACGCGCCAGACCAATCGCGACAATCTGATTCCGCATGGCCGAGCCCGAAGCGGTCTGCGTCGCCAGCCAAGCCGCAGGTGCTTTGATCATTGCGTCGTAGGCGATCAAATCATTTGCGTCAAATAAATACGCGGCAAAACGGCGCGCATCGGGCAGCTTGTTGTTTTCAATTGCATCGTGCAAATAGGTTAACAACTCATCAGGTGTCAGTACGCGGTCCGCAACTAACTGATCAAATAGTTTCCAACAGGTGCCGAAAGGCACAAAAATCTTGATGGCCTCGGCTGCGGTCGCACGCTGCCCGCCCATGTGACGCGCTTCGAGCTGGGAGCACAAGACTTGATTAGTTGGGTTGAGCACGGGTCCCAGCGCGCGCACGGTGACAAAGTCGCCACTCCGCGCTGCCGTCAACACCCACTCACCTCGCAAGCGATCCGCGAGATATGCACCATTGTTTTGTTCCAGAAACTGCTCAAGACTTTGCCTGACACCTGGCGTTCTGTATTGACCGAGTTGAGTGCGCAATAACCAGTATTCTGGATACGTAGCCAGGACATCCCCTCGGGCTTGAGGCACAAGGCTCGCAAGCTGACCAGGCTGCTTGCTGTTGAGCGCCTGCCGCGCCGCGGCAACCGCTTTGGCTGCCGGGGTATTTTCGGAGGCAACGATCGATGTCCAGGAGCCCGCTGTCTTTCCGGAGGCGGACGAAGCAGGCGTCGCTGTCATATTCTTTGCGGGCGCGATGGGCGCAACTTCGCGAGCGAGAGCCTGACTGTTGCTACTCGTGGTGGGGCTTGAGGTTTTTTGATCCCCTAACGAAATCTGTCCGACGGGTCTCGTCTGCGCCGCACCTGCAACAGGCGTAATGCTGCCATCGGCCCTTAAGACAAACTGTTCTGTCACGGGCGATGGTGATTGAGGTTGGGTTTGCGACTGACTTTGAGCGTGGACAGGCATCGTGCTCACTGCCCCTGCACAGACTAAGGCTCCCACTATAGCCACGCGTATGACGCGAACAGCACGAGCAGCACCCGCGTCGCATACTGAGCCTGCGGCACGCTCCAAAACGCCTACCTGAACTCGGGAATTCTGATACTTTGCGCTTGTATGCATACAATGCCTCGATACAACGTTCAATACAATTTTTTTCCGCACGACTGCAGCCTATATGCCAAAGAATAACGCAGACCTGCTCCGTAAGCGGCTTCGCAGCCTCAGAGAAGCCATGCCTGTTGCCGAACGCCAACAGAGCAGTGCCCAACTCTGCTCGGAGCTCGGGCGTTGGTTTGAAACACGACATCTTCTCAGATCGCCAAAATCGGAAATAGTTGCCGGTTTTTGGCCGCTGACGCACGAACCGGATCTACGACCTCTTTTTCATCGCCTGCACGCAACGGGCACGACCGTGGCGCTACCCGTCGTTGTCAAAAAGCACGCCCCCTTAGAGTTTCACGCCTGGAAGCCAGCAGACAACCTCAACCCAGGCCCATTTGGCGTGCTGGAGCCCATTCAAGGCGCAGTGATGCAACCAACTGTACTGCTCGTGCCGACACTTGGCTTCAATGACCACGGTGAACGTGTCGGCTATGGTGGGGGCTATTATGACCGCACGCTTGCCGCGCTGAGCAACAAAGGGATTCCTTTTACTACGATTGGCATTGCCTGGGATCAAGCCAGGCTCGACGAGGACGCTGAACATTCAGCCCAACCGCACGACCACCCACTCGATGCGATCCTGACACCCAACGGCTGGGTGAAGATCACGCCTAAGGCCAAGGCTCTTTAGTTTGAGCCCATACCGAGTAAGCGACGACTCAATCTCGCGACTAGGCAAGACGCTAAGCGGCTGACCGACCGAGTCCGCGCCAGATAGAAAGTGTCGCCTCAGCATTATTCAGTGTGTAGAAATGCAATCCCGGCACACCGTTATCCAACAGTGTTTCACACAACGTCGTCACCACCTCGGCGCCAAAAGCACGGATAGAGTCTTTGTCATCGCCCATTTCAGCGAGTCTGAGCCTGATCCAGCGCGGCACCTCGGCGCCACACATTTCAGAAAACCGCATCAACTGGGTGTAGTTCGTAATCGGCATGATGCCGGGTACGATCGGGATATCAATGCCTTTGGCTTGCACCCGGTCGACAAAATCAAAATAAGAATCTGCATTGAAAAAATATTGCGTAATGGCGCTATTTGCACCGGCACGGACCTTGTTAATGAAATGCATCAGGTCTTTTTCAGGACCGGCAGCCTGCGGGTGCATTTCCGGATAGGCCGCGACTTCGATATGAAACCAATCGCCTGATTCCTGGCGAATGAATGCAACCAAATCGCTGGCGTGATGAAGCGCGCCTGCACCACTCGCCCCCATACCCGAGGGCATATCGCCCCGCAACGCCACAATTCGTCGCACACCCTCGTCGCGATAACGCTGCAACAGCGCCTTCAAGTCCTCACGCGATGAGCCAATACAAGACAAGTGAGGTGCGGCATCACAACCTAGCGCTCGCATCGTACGAACGGTGTCAAGCGTACCGTCACGTGTCGAACCGCCCGCACCAAACGTCACGCTGACGTAATGCGGATCGATGGCCATCATTTGCTTCGCGCCCTCCAATAATCGCTGCTGGGCAGCTGCATCGCGTGGCGGGAAAAACTCCAGGCTAAAAGCCGGACCTGCTTGGACAGTCATGGATTAATCAGACTCGAGAGGAAACCAGAGATCACGCTGTAGAGCAACGCTCCGCCCACGGCCCACCAAAAACCATTGACCTGAAAACCTTTCAGGATTGATCCGGCAAGCCAGAACATCAGCGCATTGATCACAAGTAAAAATAAACCCAGCGTCACAATCGTGATGGGGAGTGTCAATAAAATTAAAACAGGCTTGACCAGCATGTTGATCAAGCCAAGCACCGCCGCAGCAAGCATGGCTGACCAGAAACTAGCCACCACAATGCCTGGCAAGACATAGGCAACCACAAGCAGCGTCACCGCATTTAATATCCAGACTAACAGTAAAGTCATGACTTTCCCCGGTGAGCACTGCTGTGAAATGCAACCCGGAACAACCGGATTGCACCTCTATTTTGCCACTTCCGAGAAAAACTCGGCAGCATCAATCGCGATCAATAGCGATACGCATCGGCCTTAAAGGGACCTTCCTGCTTCACGCTAATGTAAGCGGCCTGCTGTGGTGTCAACACAGATAGATTGGCGCCGATTTTTTTCAAATGCAGACGCGCAACTTTCTCGTCCAAATGCTTAGGCAACACATACACCTGACCCGCTTTGTACTCTTCATTACGTGAGAACAACTCGATCTGCGCGATCGTCTGGTTCGTAAATGAAGACGACATCACAAATGATGGATGACCCGTACCGCAGCCCAAATTGACCAACCGGCCTTTGGCCAGCAAGATGATGCGCTTGCCGTCAGGGAAAATCACATGGTCCACCTGTGGCTTGATCTCTTCCCATTGCAAATCTTCGATCCCTACGACGTCGATTTCGTTATCGAAGTGACCGATATTGCAAACAATCGCCTGATCTTTCATGCGATCCATATGGGCGCGCGTGATGACGTTGTAGTTACCCGTTGCCGTCACAAAAATGTCAGCCTTGTCTGCGGCTTCTTCCATTGTGACCACTTTGAAACCTTCCATTGCGGCCAGCAAGGCGCAGATTGGATCGATTTCAGTGACCCAGACCTGAGCACGCAAAGCAGCCAGCGCCTGAGCCGAGCCTTTACCCACGTCGCCATAGCCAGCAACGACAGCGATCTTGCCAGCGATCATAACGTCAGTCGCGCGCTTGATTGCGTCAACCAACGACTCGCGGCAGCCATACAGGTTGTCGAACTTCGACTTCGTCACCGAGTCGTTCACGTTGATGGCGGCAAAGGCAAGCTCGCCCTTTTTCGACATTTGATACAGACGCAACACGCCCGTGGTTGTTTCTTCGGTCACGCCTTTGATCTGAGCCAGACGTGTGGAGTACCACTTAGGATCTTTTTTCAGCTGCGCTTTGATCGCGGCAAACAGCACGACTTCTTCTTCGGAACTCGGGCTATTCAAAACCGAGAGGTCGCTTTCAGCCTTAGTACCGAGGTGCAGCAATAGTGTTGCATCGCCACCGTCGTCCAAGATCATATTGGCTTGCTTTTCGCCGGGCCATTCAAAAATCTTGTGTGTGTATTCCCAGTACTCGACCAGTGTTTCGCCTTTTTTGGCGAAAACAGGCGTGCCCATTGCAGCGATAGCGGCAGCGGCATGGTCTTGTGTGGAGAAAATATTGCATGAGGCCCAACGCACTTCGGCGCCGAGTGCCTGCAGCGTTTCAATCAGCACAGCTGTCTGAATGGTCATATGCAGGCTACCCGTAATGCGGGCGCCTTTCAGAGGCTTGGTTTTTGTAAATTCTTCGCGCGTGGCCATCAGACCAGGCATTTCTGTTTCTGCAATCGCGATTTCGCGACGACCAAAGTCGGCGAGGGAAATGTCGGCAACGACGTAATCAGCAAATTTTTCTTTGATAGCGTTCATGTTTTGAGAGCTCCGGTATGCCCGCGGAGCAACAATTGAACGGCTGTGTATTGAGCACCACCGCAATCGCTGCCTGGCAGGATTGGGTGAGCGCCGTTAAAGTTGACGAAAGGTCAACGGTAACGTGGAAGCCTTTGAGCCTGGCGGATATTTTTGCAAATATCCGTCGCAACGCTCCTCAAAAGCACAGCTATTGTAGCCCGTTTTTAGCAATTTCGGCAGGGTTTACCCCTCAACCTCTCAAGTCATAAGGCTTCGTGAGGGGGCCGATGCAGAGCGACGATATCGTGCGCCGGATCACCATGAAAAGGATAGCGGGCACGCACCAGAGGATCGTGCCCGGGAATGATGTGCTGGGGCGAAGCCGCCGCCGCACGCAGCGTCGCATAACCGGCCACCATGTCTCCAACATGAAACACAATTGGAAATGGCGAGGGTCTTTCCATATTTTCATAAAAATGGCTGGCATCGGAAGCAAGCACGACCCAACCGCGGGCGGTATGCACTCTCAGTGACTGCAAGCCCTTGGTATGACCTCCAATTTTGATGAGCTCAATGCCTGGCGCCAACTCCTCACGCCCCTGATGAAACTGGACACGGTCGGCATAGACGCGACGCACCAGACTCACAACGTCCTCGACATCATAGGCATGACGAAACAATCCATGACACATATGGCGACCACAGGCGTAATCAAGCTCATCATCCTGAACGTGAAACCGGGCATTCGGCAGCAAGTCGATGTTGCCCGCATGATCGTAATGCAAGTGGGTCAACACCACATCCTGAATGTCTTCGGGCGCTAAGCCCAGTAACGCGAGAGACTCGATCGGACAACGCAACATGGTGCGTCCACGCTCCTGAGCCTGACGCGCGTTGAAGCCAGTATCAACCAAAATATTGCGCTCACCGTCGCGGATAAGCCACACAAAATAGTCCATCGGCATCGGATCATCGTGCGGATCCTGCGCGATAAAGTTTTCACGACGGGTACGCTGTTGCAACGTCGCATAGCGCAACGCATAAATTTCGTAGTCAGGTAAGCGCATTATTTCTCCAGCCTTTGCTGATCGTGGCGTATTGTTTGTATTTGCTTGCATTTGATTGTGCATCGCTGCGGCTGTCAACACAAGCCTGATCGGCTGACGCTCTGTTATCCGACACCTCCTCACCCAACAGCGCACAACCACAACTCAACTGGTGCCAATCTGCTCGAACACCCTTGATGTTGCTTGACACAGGGCAAGTCCAGCGCAGACAATCAAGCCCATCCGTGATGACACGAATACACATTTATTTTTTTACATTTTTCTGGAGCTCTACATGTCTGCTAAAAGCGAAACCGCTCAATTGTTCAAAGACGGCCTGGCCGTTCGTCGCGCCGTCCTTGGTGCTGATTATGTAGACGGCTCTATTGCTAAGGCCAACGATTTCACAATGGCCTTTCAGCACATCACCACCGAGTGGTGCTGGGGCTACGCCTGGACCCGTGATGGCCTGAGCCGCAAAACTCGCAGCATGCTGAACCTAGCCATGCTGACCGCGCTCAATCGCTCCGCTGAGATCAAACTGCACGTCAAAGGCGCGCTGGCCAACGGCGTGTCGATCGAGGAAATCAAAGAAGTGTTGTTGCACGCAACGGTCTATTGTGGCATCCCCGCCGGTCTGGATGCATTCAAGGCCGCCAACCAAGTGCTCGAAGAAGAAGGCGCCTTCACCAAAGCTGCAGCCAAAGCCGCCAAGAAAAAAGTAGCCGCCAAGAAAGCCTCTGCTAAAAAAGTCGCCGCAGCTAAGCCAGCTGCCGATCAAGCCGTCGCGGTCAATGCACCAACCAAAGCGCCTGCTAAAAAAGCCGCTGCAAAAAAGGCAGCTAGCAAATGAGCGCGCAGCCCACGATAGGTTTTGTGGGCTTGGGCAGCATGGGATGGCCAATGGCCTCCCTGCTGCACAAAGCTGGCTACCCACTCCACGTCATTGATGCCTCGAAAGAGCGCGCTCAGGCATTCGCCAAGGAAATCGGCGGCACCGTCGCCGCGTCCAACCGCGAGCTTGCAGCAGCTTCTGAGTTGATCATCACGATCTTGCCTACCAGCAACATCGTCGAAGCTGTGCTCAATGGTCCAGAAGGCCTGCTCGCAGGCTTGCGCCCAGGCTCGGTCGTCATCGACATGACTTCTGGCGTTCCTACCATTACGCGCACTCTGGCTGAACAAGTCGCGGCGGCCAAGGGCCACATGGTCGATGCGCCCGTCTCTGGCGGCGTGCCACGCGCTAAAACAGGCGAGCTCGCCATTATGTTTGGCGGCAGCGCCGATCTGCTTGAGCGTGTGCGTCCTGTCTTGTCTTGCATGGGCACATCGATCACCCCCACAGGTGATGTCGGCTCGGCACATGCGATGAAAGCACTGAACAACCTCGTATCCGCCGGCGGCTTTCTGATCGGCGTTGAAGCCTTGCTGATCGGCAAGCGTTTCGGCTTGGATCCTGCCGCGATGGTTGACGTATTGAATTCTTCGACTGGGATGAACAACTCCACCCAGAAGAAATTCAAACAGTTCGTGCTGTCGGGTCAATACAACGCAGGTTTTGGTTTGGACCTGATGGTCAAAGACCTCAGCATTGCGCTGGGCATTGGTCGCGATACCAACACGCCGACTCCGTTCTCAGCGTTGTGCCGAGAAATGTGGGCTTCATGCGCACAAATGCTCGGACCTGGCCAAGACCATACGGCAATTGCAAAATTGTCCGAAGCCTTAGCGGGCGATACCTTGTCGGAAAAGAAGTAATTACGTTTCGCCAGGCTTGCGTGGGTAGCCTTCCGCACGGATACGCACCCACACTGCCTGTTTTTCCTCAGCGTCCATGAAGACCCAGTTCGAGACCTCCATCACCGTGCGGCCGCAGCCGCGACACACATCATCAAACAAGGTGGAGCAAATCGCCACACAAGGCGAGTCTGCGCCATTCGATGCATCATCGGGTGCTGGCTTGGCAGCATCGTCCGATGCATCGTCCCAATTCAATGATGGTGGCTGAGTTGTCACGTTAAACCGACTTCTTCAATGCCGCCGCCTTATCAGTGGCTTCCCAACTGAACTCAGGCTCGCTGCGGCCAAAGTGACCGTAAGCGGCTGTCTTGCTGTAGATCGGACGCAACAGATCGAGCATATTGACGATACCTTTGGGACGCAGGTCAAAATGCTCACGAACCAATTTGGACAACTGCTCGTCAGGCACCACGCCCGTACCATCGGTATTGACTGTGATGTTGATCGGCTCAGCGACACCAATCGCGTAGCTCACCTGAACTTCGCACTTGCTGGCCAAACCGGCTGCCACAATGTTTTTAGCTACGTAACGTGCGGCGTAAGCGGCCGAGCGATCCACCTTTGAAGGATCCTTGCCGGAGAACGCGCCACCACCGTGACGGCAAGCACCGCCATAAGTGTCCACAATGATCTTACGACCCGTCAAGCCACAATCGCCCTGGGGTCCACCAATCACGAAGCGACCGGTCGGGTTAATCAGAAACCTAGTCTTGGCAGTCAATAACCCAGCAGGAAAACTTGGGCGAATGATGTCCTCAATCACGGCCTCGTGAATCGCGGTCTGTGAAATCTCTGGTGCGTGCTGAGTCGACAAAACGACGGTATCGACCTCGACAGGCTTGCCGTCAACATAACGGAAAGTGACCTGCGACTTCGCGTCAGGGCGCAGCCAGGGCAGGCGGCCGTCTTTACGCAACTCGCTTTGGCGCTGCACCAGACGATGCGCATACCAAATTGGAGCTGGCATCAAATCAGGCGTTTCGTTACATGCGTAACCAAACATCAAACCTTGGTCGCCTGCGCCTTGATTAAGATAGTCCTCTGAGCTGCGATCGACACCCTGAGCAATATCGGGTGACTGTTTGTCGTATGCGACCAACACTGCGCAGCCCTTATAGTCGATACCATAGTCGGTATTGTCGTACCCGATACGCTTGATGGTGTCACGCGCGACCTGAATATAGTCAACGTTTGCCGTGGTGGTGATTTCACCCGCCAACACAACTAAGCCCGTGTTGCAAAGCGTCTCAGCTGCAACACGCGCATTCGGGTCTTGGGTAAAAATCGCGTCCAACACGGCGTCAGACACTTGGTCAGCGACCTTGTCAGGATGCCCTTCGGAAACGGATTCGGAGGTAAAGAGATAGTCGGAAGACTTTGAAGCCATGATCACGTCCTATTTCTGGCAAAGCCAGAGGTGAGGTTAAGGAGGTGCGTTGCACCCCGGACCGACACCTGAATAGACGCTGGATTGGGCGCGACGCTTTAGCGGATTTATTTTTGTGTCGACTCGGCATTTCAGCTTTTGTCCAACACCGTCGCCCCGCAAGTTGTCGGTTAACTCAGCGACTTGGCAATTATATTAAGGCAAAACAGCAAGTAAATGGGCGATAATCCCTACATGAACTGGAATTTCACAAAAATGCATGGCGCAGGTAACGACTTTGTCGTTCTGGATGGCGTTCGTCAACCCATCGAAATGACTCCCGAACGAGCGCGGGCACTCGCGCATCGCCAGTTTGGTATTGGTTGCGACCAAATTTTGCTGGTCGACACGCCCTCGCATCCCGAAGCCGACTTTCGCTACCGGATTTTTAACGCCGATGGGAGCGAGGTCGAGCACTGCGGCAATGGTGCGCGTTGTTTCGTCAAGTTCGTCCACGAACAAAAACTTTCCTCACGCAACCCGTTACGCGCAGAAATCTCCACCGGTCTGATCACGCTCGAAGCCATGCCAAACGGCGAAGTGGTGGTTGATATGGGGTTGACCCGCTTTACGCCCGAATCATTGCCCTTTGATGTCAAAGGCCTCTCCTCGCGCATCGAAGGCCAAGACACGCTGTATGCCCTGCCCCTACAAACAGACGGTCCACTTGGTGAGGTCACAGTCTGGCTCTCCGCCGTCGCGATTTCAAATCCGCACGCCGTGCAGGTCGTTGACGATGTTGACCAAGCGCCTGTCTCTGTACTGGGACCGCTCATCGAATCACATCCGCGCTTCGCACGCCGGGTCAATGCTGGGTTTCTGCAGATCGTTGACCGTCATACCGCACACTTGCGCGTCTTCGAACGCGGAGCGGGTGAGACGCTCGCATGCGGCTCGGGAGCTTGTGCCGCTGTTGCCGCCGGCATCCGCCGAGACTTACTTGATTCGCCCGTGCGCGTGCGTACCAACGGCGGTTGGTTAACCATCGCCACCAACGGCGACCAGATGCGCATGACAGGACCCGCGACTTCGGTATTTTCCAGCACGATCGACATCGACCGACTGGTTGCCTCCATTCCGACACACACACATACCAAGCCATGACCGACTCGCTGAATCCCTACACCGTTGCAAAATTTCTTCAAGAGCATCCTGAGTTTTTTGTTCAGCACGCCGAACTATTTTCAACTGTTGAAGTGCCTCACCCTCACCAACCCCGCACGATCTCGCTCGGTGAGCGCCAGATTTTGACGTTGCGAGAGCGGCTGCGGGACTTCGAATTCAGACTGGCGGACCTGGTTCGCAACGCAGCGCTGAACGAAATTACTACAGACAAGCTCAATCGCTGGTGCGTGCGCATGCTGGCTGAACAGGCCCCACTCCGGCTACCCGGCGAGGTTGCGCTCGGACTTGCTGAACAATTCAACCTGCAAGAAGTCGCGTTGCGTGTTTGGGGTCTGGATTTGCCAGAGGAAGGTGTCGGGACACCTGTCGGCGAGGAAGTACACACTTATGCCAACAACCTGATCAAACCTTACTGTGGTAACGACATTGCCTTGACACCCGCGACCTGGCTTCATAAAAAGCCCGCTTCTTTGGCGATCTTGCCGCTTCGTGTCGCAGTCGGTGCGCCCGCCTTTGGTTTGCTGGTGTTGGGATCAGACGATCCAGAGCGCTTCGCACCAGACATGGGCGTGGCCTTTTTGCAAACCGTATGCATTCTGGCGAGCTCAGCGCTTTCGCGCTTGAAATTGCCCCAAACCGATTTCAACACCTGAGACGCCGCCGATCATGTCAGAACCCGTCGCGGCCTGGCTCAAACATCTAGAGGTGAATCGCCGCTATTCTGGGCACACCCTTTCTGCTTACCGACGCGACCTACAGCAACTCGTCATCCTCGCCGATGGCAAGCCCCTGGATCAGCTCGTCAACGGAAACATCCGACATTTTCTAGCGCGATTGCACGGCCAGGGCCATAGCCCCCGCAGCATTGCTCGCACGCTCGCGGCATGGCGAGGTTTCTATACTTGGTGGGCACCACAAAGCAACATGCCGGCTAATCCAGCCGCTGACGTCCGTGCACCTAAAATATCCCGCGGACTGCCCAAGGCCCTATCGGTCGATCAAACCCAGGCGTTGCTTGAAGCACCCGCACTGACCACGCCCACAACACCTGTGGCGCTAAGAGATCGAGCGATGTTCGAGCTGTTTTATTCCAGCGGCCTGCGCCTCAGTGAGTTGGTGGGGCTGGATACGCAATACATTCAATCTAAAGACCACACCTCGGCAGGCTGGATCAATCTAGACGACCGCGAGGTCAATGTTTTAGGCAAAGGCGGCAAACGCCGCAGCGTCCCCATCGGCACCCAGGCGCTCGAATGCCTGACCCGCTGGCTGCAGGTCCGCGAGCAACTCACGCGCGCCCAAGCCCTCGCAGCGAATGCCGCGGCACTATTCATTGGTGCGCGTGGCAGCAGAATCAGCCCGCGAATCGTGCAGTCCCAGCTGGCTAAGCTATCAAAACTCGCCGGACTACCCACCCACGTACACCCTCATGTGCTGCGTCACAGCTTTGCCAGCCACGTTTTGCAATCGGCTCAAGACTTAAGGGCAGTGCAAGAAATGCTTGGCCATGCCAATATTTCAACAACCCAGCTCTACACCAAGCTAGATTTTCAACATTTAGCGAAAGCCTACGACGCGGCTCACCCACGCTCTGGCAGAAAAACATAAATAAAACATATAGTTATGGTATTTCTTGCCTTAAATTCCGCCTCGAAGGGCTTGAAATTCTATTTGTCACCCCAATATGATAATGTGTTCTGCGATTTCAACTTAAATATCCTTGAGTCAGCATCATGTCAGCCTAGCCAGTCACAGTGATTGCCCGAAGCCCTAGGCTGTGCTGTAATCCGACGTTCGCTTCTAGTCTGACCTTTGGCTCGATGCCCTGCACTTTTACCCGTTTTTGAAGTCAATCTGCTCATGAATTCCCCTCGTAGTCTGGACCAAATGGTTCCTGTCACCATCCTCACCGGCTTTCTCGGCGCGGGTAAAACCACGCTTTTAAAGCGCATCCTGACCGAATATCACGGCAAACGTATCGCGGTGATCGAAAACGAATTTGGGCCTGAAAGCATCGACAATGATTTGTTGGTGCAGGACCAGGACGAGGAAATCATCGAGTTATCGAATGGATGTGTTTGCTGCACCGTGCGCGGTGACTTGATGCGCACATTGATTGACTTGCGCAAGCGGCACGAATCGGGTGAGCTTAATTTCGAACGCGTCATCATCGAAACAACTGGCATGGCCAACCCAGGCCCTGTCTGCCAGACTTTTTTCATGGATGATGATATCGCTGAGTACTATCGGTTGGATGCAGTCGTCACCATTGTCGATGCCAAGCACGGCATGGATACACTCGACGAGCAAGAAGAAGCCCAAAAACAAGTTGGCTTTGCGGATCGGATTCTGATCTCGAAAAAAGACCTCGTCACTGACGAAGAATTTGCTGACCTGCGTCGCCGCATTGTGCACATGAATCCGCGCGCTTCAATCGAGGCCGTCAATTTCGGTGACACCGACCTGAAAAAGATCATTGATATCAGTGGTTTTAATCTGAATACGATTTTGGATATTGATCCTCAATTTTTATCTGATGATCACCCTGATGCTGCACATGATCACGACCACGATCATGACCACTCAGATCATGCCCACGGGCATGCGCATGATCACGACCATCACCACGGTCACGATCACGATCCAGCGACTTGCACCAACCCCGACCATGACCATGGTCACCAACATGCCAAGCCTGCCCACAATGACAGCATTGGTGCGTTTGTTTTCAAATCCGACAAGCCATTTGACCCTGAGCGCCTCGAAGAGTTTCTCGGCGGCGTCGTACAGGTCTATGGGCCGGATCTTTTACGTTACAAAGGTATCCTCTATATGAAAGGCATCAATAAGCGCATGCTCTTTCAAGGGGTACACATGTTGATGGGTGCCGAACCCGGCAAGCCTTGGCTGGCTAACGAAAAGAAGTCCACCAAAATGGTCTTCATCGGTCGCAAACTGCCTGAAGAGATCTTTACCAAAGGTCTGGAGCAATGCTTGGCCAAGTAGTCCCTCTGCGCCAGTGTGCAGAGTTTAATTAATGGAGTGTTTTTCATGGTATCCAAGGCAGCAAACCCCGCAGCAAGCAAGGCTACTGCAGCAAAAGCCCCCGTATCCGCACAGGCCACGATCGCTAAAGCCGTCACAGCGTCCGTACCGGTAAAAACACCTGCAGTGGCCGCCAAGGCGACACATAAAAAGCCGAATAATGCAGGCGATCTATCCGAGAACAACTTGCCCACCGAGGCTGAGCTCTTGCGTATGCCCGAATCGGAATATATGAACGAGCGTCAGCTCGGTTTTTTCCGCGACCGCCTCAGACAGCTTGAGCAGGAAATCCTGAGCAATGCAGGCGCTACGACCGAGCACTTGCGTGAAACACAATTTGTGCCCGACCCTGCTGATCGCGCGACGATCGAAGAAGAGCACGCGCTGGAGTTGCGCACTCGCGATCGCGAACGCAAGTTGCTCAAGAAAGTGCAACAGTCCATCACGCGTATTGATAGTGGTGAGTATGGCTGGTGCGAAGAAACAGGCGAACCCATCGGTCTGCGTCGTTTGCTCGCACGTCCAACAGCAACACTATCTCTAGAGGCGCAAGAGCGTCGGGAAATGCGGCAGAAGATGTTCGGTGACTGACCTCTGACGCTTAAATCACCTAAAGGGCACACTCGACTCAACACGAGTGTGCCCTTTCAATTTATAGTCAATAACACTGCATCGGCAACGTCGCTGCCGATGGCCGGTGACGCGATCACCATCATTTTGCGACAATTATTTGGCACTTTTTATTCAGCAGCATTCAAGGCACGCATATGGAACAGTTTCACGGCACCACAATCGTTTGCGTCAGACGCGGTAACCGCGTAGCACTGGGTGGTGATGGCCAAGTGACCCTTGGCAACATCATTATCAAAGGCACTGCCCGCAAAATCCGCCGCCTCTATCACGACAAAATTCTCGCTGGCTTCGCAGGTGCGACCGCCGATGCCTTTACCCTCCAGGAACGCTTTGAGGGCAAGCTTGAAAAACATCAGGGCAATCTGATGCGCGCGGCGGTCGAACTCACGCGCGACTGGCGCACCGATCGCGTGTTGCGCCGACTCGAAGCCATGTTGATCGTGGCTGATCGCGAGCACACCCTCGTCTTGACGGGCAATGGCGATGTACTTGAACCAGAAAACGGTCTGGCCGCAATCGGTTCGGGCGGCGCCTACGCGCAGTCAGCTGCGATGGCGTTATTACGTCACACAGAGCTCGCTCCCGAAGTCATCGTCAAACAGTCTCTCGAAATCGCGGGAGACCTGTGTATCTATACCAACCAACAGCATTTGATTGAAACACTGGAATAATCATGTCGGCCTCAACAATGACACCTAGTGAAATCGTCTCCGAATTGGACAAATATATCGTCGGCCAAGGTCGCGCCAAGCGCTCCGTCGCCGTCGCCTTGCGAAACCGCTGGCGTCGCCAACAAGTTGCCGAGCCCCTGCGCCACGAAATTCATCCAAAAAATATTTTGATGATCGGCCCCACGGGTGTGGGGAAAACGGAAATTGCCCGCCGCTTGGCCAAGCTTGTCGATGCGCCTTTCATCAAAATCGAAGCCACCAAATTCACCGAAGTTGGTTACGTCGGTCGCGATGTGGACACCATCATTCGTGATCTCGCGGAGATCGCAGTCAAGCAAACACGCGAGCAAGAGATGAAGCGCGTGCGCACACTCGCTGAAGATTCAGCAGAGGACCGCATCCTCGATGTACTCCTGACACCGCCACGCGCAGCCGATGGCTCGCCGATCCGCGAAGAAAACGCGACCCGTCAAACGTTTCGTAAACGTCTGCGCGAGGGTCATCTCGATCAGACCGAGATCGACATTGAAGTCTCACAACCCACGCCTCAGATGGACATCATGACGCCACCGGGTATGGAAGACATGGCTGAGCAGCTTAAGGGAATGTTCGCGGGTCTCTCACGCGAGAAAACAAACTCTCGCAAAATGACCGTCAAGGAAGCTTTTAAGCTTCTCGTGGACGAAGAAGCCGCCAAACGCGTCAACGAAGAAGATTTGCGCGCGATTGCCGTCCAAAAGGTTGAGCAACACGGCATCGTATTTCTGGATGAGATAGACAAAATCGCCGCGCGCCAGGAATCAGGGGGCGCAGATGTGTCTCGTCAGGGCGTACAGCGCGATTTATTACCGCTGGTCGAAGGCACCACTGTCACCACCAAATACGGCATGATCCGCACCGATCACATTTTGTTCATCGCTTCGGGGGCTTTTCACCTCTCTCGCCCCTCTGATCTGATTCCAGAACTACAAGGACGTTTTCCCATCCGTGTAGAGCTCGACTCATTAACAGCCAAAGATTTCGTGCAGATTCTGTGCGACACCGACGCCTCTCTGACCAAGCAATACACAGCATTGCTTGCAACAGAATCTGTCCACTTGAATTTCACGGATGACGGAATCGCACGTCTGGCAGAGCTTGCCTTTGAGGTCAACGAGCGTACTGAAAACATCGGCGCACGCAGGCTCTACACCGTCATGGAAAAGCTTCTCGAAGACCTCTCCTTCGACGCGACGAGCAGCAGCGGTCAAACTATCGTGATCAATACCAGTTACGTGAATGACAAGCTTGCAGAGGCGGCAGCCAGCCAAGATCTCGCACGCTACGTTCTCTAATCCTCCCAACCTATCAGGACAACCACCCAATGAGCACTCGACTCTCCATTATCGCCACCCGCACCGGAGACGATGGCTCAACGGGGCTGGGAGACGGCACACGCGTACAAAAGGACAGCGCCCGTGTCCAAGCCATGGGCGATGTGGATGAGCTTAATAGTTGTCTAGGCCTGTTGCTGGCCGACACCCTTCCCGCAGACATTCACGCTGCGATCGCACCCACCCAGCATGTGTTGTTTGATTTGGGCAGCGAGCTTGCCGTACCCGGATATTTTTTAATGAAAGCCGAGCAGGTCGCATATCTGGATCAACAGATCAGCGCCTTTAATACCAGGCTTGAGCCGCTAAAGGAATTTATCTTGCCCGGTGGTACCCGCGCAGCCTCTCTCGCACACATCGCCCGCAGCGTCTGCCGACGGGCCGAGCGCTCAGTGGTGGCACTGCATCACGAAACACCGATGGGTCCGTTGCCCCAACAATATTTAAATCGTCTTTCTGATCTACTGTTTATTTTGGCCCGATGCCTGAACAAGGCTGCTAGCCATCCTGATTCTTTGTGGCGGCGTGACTAGTTACTTTTCATGTAGTTTGAGTCGTCGTAATCGAAGTGCTTCGCTTTGAGCTTCTTTGAGTAACTGTTGCCAACTGTCTGGTGGATGCCCGCTTTCAAGCATTTTGCGAAACACAAGATATGCATCATCACTGCTCTCATAAGCGCGCTTAGTATCATCATCGTTGACCCAAACATACACAATCACTTTAACTTGTGCGTGATAACGATAAAACAATCGATACTGTTGAAAAAATTTAGCGCGAAACCAATGCTTGCGATCTGAGCCAAGAGTTGCGCCCTGCCGATACTCTGGTCTCGTTGGATCTTGCGGGATCACATCAAATGCCAACTTAATGATTGCTGCTAATCGTTTGGTCGCATTTTTCTTTACATATCCGATTGGATCTTTTTTTTTAAGGCTCTCAACTTGACTGACGAGTTGCTCAATCTGATTTAAGAAAAGTGGATGCGCAAAAATTGTCCAACCTTGAATAGTGAGTCCTTCACTAAAAGCTCTGCTCACTCATCATCTGCCGATAAGGGCTGATCCAAATCAACCGGGACACCCTCAACAAGAGATTGCACCCGTTGAACAAAAGCAAGGTCTATCGCCACTAATCGCTCAGGGTGGTTCGCAAGATCACGAGCGAGGAAACTAAGAAACGGATCAAGACCGGGGTCATTGACTTCAGTGGTTTCGGCACGTGTCAGCATCACACCTCCATCTGGAAGAATGGTGTAGTGAATTTTGTCGCGTTTACCCAGACGCAAGGCACGGCGTACAGTTTCAGGCACTGTCGTTTGATAACGATCAGTTAGCGTGGACTCAACTTCAAGCGTGATGGGCATCATGTTTATGGAATAAAACTTCAATGACATCAATGGTAATGCAATTGCATTACTCTCGTCAAGAGAGGAAAAGCCCCCTTTTAACTCTCACAGGCTCAATTTCTCAACCATCCAAATTCGCTCTGGCGGAGGGATCGGTTGTCCATACGAAATTGATATCCTTTAGTTATCAATTCATCATTAAGTTTCATTTTACGTGAATCATTTCTGCTTCTAGTATGAGGGGGTCAGTCCAACAACGGAATCAGGAGACCCCCATGAAAATAAAACTTATCAATGCCTTGATGCTTGGCCTCGTCGTGGCAGTCAGCGCACCCGCGTTGGCACAAGAGTGGCCCACCAAACCCGTTAAATTACTCGTCGGCTCCTCCCCAGGTGGCGGCACAGATGCCATGGCACGCGCCGTTGCTGACAAATTGACGCCAATGTGGGGTCAAACGGTCGTAGTGGAGAATAAGCCCGGGGCGTCCAATACACTTGCAGCGGATCTCACCGCCAAATCAACAGATGGCCAAACAATGCTCATGGGCGTCTCGACAGCACAAGCGATTGCGCCACATCTGCTCAAGCTTAACTACAACAACGAAAAAGACCTCATTCCCGTCGCTTTCACTGGCTCCGTTCCAAACGTGCTGGTCGTGGCGGCCAATAGCCCCGTCAATAGCGTGCAAGATCTGGTGAAACTGCTCAAGAGTAAACCCGGCCAGCTCAACTTCGCCTCCAGTGGTGCGGGCAGCACTCAGCACATTGCCGCCGAGCTCTTTAAAGATCTGGCGGGCGTCAACGCCGTTCACGTGCCGTACAAGGGTAGCGGTCCTGCCATGATTGATTTGATCGCTGGTCAAGTGCAATACGCGTTCGAAACTATGTCCTCCGCCTTGCCACAGATCCGTGGGGGCAAACTCAAAGCACTCGGTGTTGCCAGCGATGCACGCAACCCCCAGCTGCCCGACACACCGACGATGAAAGAAGCGGGTGTGCCCTTGGTGATGAGCGCCTGGTATGGCGTTTATATGCCCGCCAATACACCTGCCGCTGTGATCAACAAAGTCAACGCGGATGTGAACAAGGTCCTTAATATGCCCGATACCACCAAACGCTTGGAAACTATTGGAGCAACAATTCAGCCCATGTCACAAACGCAATTCAAAGCGTTTCACGATGCTGAAAACAAGCGTTATGCCGACGTGATTAAAAAGAACAACATTCAAGTTAATTAATTTAAAAGTTGCACAGGAAGTTTATTTATGAAGATCAAAGCCGTCCGCGCCCGCGTGTTTGAGTGGAAAGGAAAAACAGTTCCACCTCAGGGTAACTTTTGTTCAAACGCCATGGATCTGGTGTATTCAAAAAATGAAACGATGAGTACTTTTCGTTTTCATTCGTGGACGGTCGTCGAAATCGAGACCGATAACGGCATTGTCGGTCTCGGTAACGTCGCGCTCGCACCCAAGATCGCCAAAGCCATCATCGACGAATATCTGGCCGCGATGGTGATTGGCGAAGACCCCTGGGACTACGAGTACCTTTGGCAAAAAATGTATCGTGGCACGCATGCCTGGGGACGCAAGGGGGTCGCCATGGCCGCGATCTCTGCCATCGACTTAGCCATCTGGGACATCTTGGGTAAAAGCGTCAACAAGCCTGTCTTTAAATTACTGGGGGGGCGCACAAAAGAAAAAATCCCCTGCTATTACTCCAAGCTCTACCGGACAGACTTGAATGAAATGCAAAGGGAGGCACAGACCTTTCTCGATCAAGGCTTCAAGGCTTTCAAAATGCGTTTTGGCTATGGCCCGGCGCACTTGCAACAAGGCGTTGTTGAAAACCTGAAGTCGGTCGCAGCGGTTCGCGAAGTCATCGGTGACGATACGGACCTCATGCTCGAATGCTACATGGGCTGGAATCTCGAGTACGCAAAACGCATGCTCCCAAAATTGGAGAAATATGCGCCCCGCTGGCTCGAAGAGCCCGTCATCGCCGATGATATCGATGGCTACGCGGAGCTCAATCAGCTGACCAGTATCCCGATCTCTGGCGGAGAGCACGAATTTTCTTTGTATGGATTTAAACAACTGCTCGATCGAAAAGCCGTTTCAGTGGTTCAGTACGACACGAACCGGGTCGGTGGCATCACAGCAGCCCACAAAATCAACGCGCTTTGCGAAGCCTACAGCGTCCCGGTGATTCCCCACGCAGGACAGATGCACAATTACCACCTGACCATGAGCACACTCGCCTCGCCGATGAGCGAGTACTTCCCGATGTTCGATGTCGAGGTTGGCAATGAACTGTTCTATTACATCTTCGACGGCGAGCCTGTCGCCAAAGATGGCTTTATCCAGCTCGACGACAACACCCCCGGACTCGGACTCACCCTCAAGACCGAGTTTCTGAAAGACTTCAATATCATCGAGTAAGCAATGGCCACACATCCAAGATATCAAGGCGTATTTCCCGTTGTTCCGACTATTTTTAAAGAATCCGGGGAACTGGATCTTCCTGGTCAAAAGCGCTGCATTGATTTCATGATTGATGCGGGATCCCATGGCGTGTGCATTTTGGCGAACTTCTCCGAGCAGTTTTCCATATCGGATGACGAGAGGGAAATCCTGACGCGCGAAATTCTGGAACATGTTGCTGGACGTGTGCCCGTGATCGTCACCACGACGCATTACGGTTCACTGATTTGCGCACAGCGCAGTCGTCGCGCGCAAGACTTGGGTGCCGCCATGGTAATGGTGATGCCACCCTATCATGGTGCGACTATTCGTGTGCCAGAGCCCAACATTTACGAGTTTTTTTCAAAAGTCTCCGATGCGATCGACATCCCCATCATGATTCAGGATGCGCCGGTCAGCGGCACCACTTTGTCCGCCGCATTTCTAGCAAAGATGGCATCCGAAATCGCCAATGTCTCTTATTTCAAAATTGAGACGCCGGGTGCGGCAAGCAAGCTGCGTGAGCTCATCAAACTCGGTGGCGCTGCAATCGAAGGCCCATGGGATGGAGAAGAGGCCATCACCTTGCTGCCCGATCTCGAAGCGGGCTGTACTGGAGCGATGACGGGTGGCGGCTACCCGGATGGCATTCGGCAAATCATGGACCCGTGGTTCGCAGGCAACCGTGCACAGGCCATTGACGCCTACTCACGCTGGTTACCTCTGATTAATTATGAAAACCGTCAGGGTGGCATTTTGTCAGCGAAAGCACTCATGAAAGAGGGCGGCATCATCGACTCCGATGTGTCACGGCACCCCTTCCCTGCCATGCATCCTGCAGTACGCAGCGGACTACTTGAGACCGCCAGACGGCTTGATCCGCTCGTCTTTCGCTGGGGCAAATAAGTCCCAGAGATCCATCTCCCAGGCTAAGTTTCGAGTCCCCTCAGAAGCTTAGCCTTCCGGATGAAGCATGGTTAAAAATGCCCTGGTCGCAGGCGAGCACGGGCGATCGCGCTTAATTAAGCTACCGTAAGGCTCTAGCTTGTTCTTGATCCGATAGCGCAGCACTTTGATTCGCCCACTATCCGAAAAGATCGCAGCCACCGACTCCGGGATCACTGCAATCATATCGGTACGCGTGACAATATCCGCCGTCGTCAGTATCGAAGACGTCTCAATCAGATTGGCAGGCAACACTAAGTGTTGATCGCGAAACTCTCTCTCAATCACTGTGCGCATGGGGCTACCGGGTCCCTGGAGAATCCAGGGATACTGGTGTAATGCCTCGAGTGTGACGTTGCCTTTTCCCGCCAAAGGATGATTCGCCGCCCCCACAATAGACAGCGCTTCGTTCGCGATGGGTCTGAACAGATAATCATCTTGCTTCACACTCACGAGACGGCCAATCACTAAATCCAAATCCCCTTGGTTAAGCGCCTCGATCAGCACATCACTCGTGCCTGTCGAAATATTGATCGACAACATCGGAAATGATCGGCGCATCGCGATCAGCGCATCCGTCAGAATCGCGGGTGACGCCGCCATGATGCTCCCCAGGGCAAGCGAACCGTGGATACCGGTGTGCATCGCATCAAGTTCACGCGCGAGGGACTCCAAACTCCCCCGCATCCCCTGAAAGAAGCCGAGCACGGTCTTACCCGCCATGTTCAAGGTTAACGTTCTGCCGGTTCGGTCGAAAATCTTTGTCCCTAACGCATCCTCTAGCTCATGCAGCATTTTCGTCGCTGCAGGCTGGGTCATCCCCATCACTTGAGCTGCCGCGCGCAACGTGCGATGCTCCTGAATACTCAGCAAGAGCAACACCTGTCGCATCCGCAAGCGATTCAATAAGGTGTGCGAGTAATTTGTCATTGGATGATTCCAATTTTGATTGATAACTTATAGATATCAATTAATGATGAAGTTTCATTTTACTGGAATTAATTTGCTCCCTAGAATGTCACCAGAAACCTAAAACAATCCACAAAACAACCCACCTACGCAAAACAACTCCATCATTGCGGCTCTTTGCGCGATGGCGCTGTTGCAACTAAAGAGACACTCATGCAAATCGCCCTTCCAGTTGTCGTCCTGACGCTCGGGGACCCTGCCGGCATCGGTTCCGAACTCATCGCGCGCCTACTCGCCCAGCACCCAGCTTGCACGCTGGCTAACGTCGTCGTCATCGGTGACCGTTGGTTATGGGAGCAGGGTCAGCAGATTGCCAACGTCCACGTGCCCACAACGGAGGTCGAATCATTTGAGGCCGTACGCCAACGTCCCGATCAACACCTGCCGGCATTTCTATCGATTGAGTCGATTCACCTTCGCGACGTCATTATCGGTCAGGTCAGTGCGTTAAACGGCCAGTCTGTTTTAAAAATCTTGGATGCCTGCATGGATGCCACCCTGGCGGGACATGTCGATGCGATCTGTTTTGCGCCGCTCAATAAGCAAGCCATGAAAATGGGCGGTATGCAGCATGAAGACGAGCTGCATCACTTCGCAGAGTATTTGGGCGTAACAGGTTATTTTTGTGAATTCAATACCTTAGGTCATCTCTGGACCTCACGCATTTCCTCACATGTTCCGCTCAAAGATGTGGCACAGTACCTCAGCAAAGAGCGGATCGAACAAGCCTCAGCGCTCATCTACAAGGCGCTCCTTGCCAGCGGGGTAGAAGCCCCCAAGATCGCCATCGCAGCCTTTAATCCGCACGGCGGGGATGGAGGATCCTGTGGCCGCGAAGAAATCGACATCATCGCTCCCGCAGTCGCTGCACTTCAGGCGAAAAGCTGGCCGACCGACGCCCCATTCCATGGCCCTTTCCCTGCCGACACGATTTTCTTAAAGGCTCAAGCAGGCGAGTATCAGGCGATTGTCACCATGTATCACGATCAAGGACAAATCGCGATCAAGTTGCTCGGTTTTTCAAGAGGCGTCACGGTACAGGGCGGCTTACCGATCCCGATCACCACGCCTGCGCACGGCACCGCCTACGATATTGCCGGGAAAGGTCAGGCGAGCGTCGAAGCCACCTGGCAGGCATTTCAGATCGCCGCACGCATGGGTAAAGCCTGGCGACAATGATTGATTGGCAAATTGTGATTTCGATGGCGATGTTCGCATTCGCCTCGTCAATCACGCCGGGTCCGAACAACATGATGTTGCTGAGTTCGGGCGTGAACTACGGCTTTAAGCGCACCATTGCCCACATGCTGGGGATCTCATCTGGTCATCTGGTGATGCTACTCGCCATTGGCGCGGGTCTTGACCAACTTTTTCAAGCCTTTCCGCTTGGCTACCCGATCATGAAAGTGGTGGGCTTTTGCTATCTGCTTTATCTGGCTTGGCGGATCGCGTTTAACCAGTCCCCTTTAAAACGCGGCGAAACGAAAGGCCATCCTCTGGGATTTATTGGCGCGGCATTATTTCAATGGGTGAATCCAAAAGCGTTGCTGATGGCGATCACTTATTTTAGTAACTACATGCCGATCGATGCGTCCAACACGTTCATCTTCTTTACGTGCCTGATGTTTACCGCAATCAACCTGCCCTGCCTGGGCCTCTGGGTGCTATTGGGCACCCAACTCGAGCGCGTTCTATCCAAACCACGACAACGTCAGATTTTCAACGTGGTGATGGCGCTTTTACTCGTTCTGTCGATGGTGCCCGTGCTATTTCTTTGATTATTACCTAAACAGCAATGATTTTTCCGATCAAAACCGTTCACGCAAAGCGAGAAAAAGTCTAATCAAAATAATCGTTTCAGGCACACCGGAAATATAAATATCGTAATAATCAAAACTCGTTTCCGCATACATCAGATCAATACCCGAAAGCCCATCTAAGTAGCTATACACATGCCATGCAATGAGCGGGAGCAACCAGAGTGATCGATTTTTATCGACAGCCTGCTTTTTGATCAGCCAGTATGCAAACCCCATAAAGAGCACGATTGCGGCTACAAAAACACCGACAGGCAGGGATAACAGGCCGCCACTTCCACTCAGAAAATCTGCGGCAGAACCGGTCAGACAATACACGCCAATATTAAAAAAACTGACGTAGAAGTACATTTTCCAGAGCTCGTCTGGATTATCAAACGCCTTGAGCGCGACACCTTTTTTTTCGGCTGTCGCATTGATCTGAAAAGAGGTGTTTTTTTGCATGTCTGGTGTCGAATAAGAGGATGAGTTGCTCGGGGCGTTGTTCTGATTCCCCTGTGCCTCACCATTCTGCGCACGCGGTTCAGACGCAACCGCAGGCACCGCCGCAGGGGCAACCGCAGACGCCGGTGGGGCAGCGGTCACGATTGCGTGCCCACAGGCGCTACAAAACCGAGCGTCATCAGAATTTTTCGCGCCACAGGCGGTGCAATACGGCATCACTAACCTCAACTTTTACTTAAACACAACAAAAGACCCAAGCAGCTGCAACGATATGCTCGCCGCAACCTCTAATGTAAAGCAAGACGCACTCTACCGTTGCCACGATCAAACACAAGACATACTCAAATCATGGAGACTGAAGAGCCCTGCTTGCTTCAGGGTGATGTCCGCGCTGACTTTGCCTATACTAGCGCCTGCCCAAAAAATCTTTGCTCGAGGTCTTGCATGCAACAAAAACATCAGTTGTTCATCAATAACGAATGGGTCGACCCACTGACCGGTCAATGGTTTGAATCTCTTGATCCGTTCTCAGGTGAAGCATGGGCGTTAATTCCCCGTGCCGGTAAGCAAGACGTTGATCGCGCGGTCAAAGCCGCCTCGGACGCCATGTCGGGTTCTTGGGGCAAAATGTCCGCCAGCGATCGTGGCATGCTGATGTACAAACTAGGTGCCCTGATCGAAAAACACGCAGACGAGCTCACCGAAGCTGAAAGCCGCGACAACGGCAAGCTACGCAGCGAAGTTGGCGGACAGGTTCGCTACGTCGCCAAGTATTTCTATTATTACGGTGGTCTGTGTGACAAGATACAGGGCGCTGTCGTCCCGATGGACAAGCCAAAAGTCTTCAACTACATCCGCTACGAGCCCATCGGTGTCGTGGGTACGATCACACCCTGGAACTCTTCACTACTGCTCACCGCCTGGAAACTCGGCCCCGCGCTTTGCGCCGGCAACACCATTGTTGCCAAGCCTTCCGAGCACACCTCGGTATCATTATTTATATTGGCCAAACTGTTCCTCGAAGCAGGTTTCCCACCCGGTGTGTTCAACGTCATTACAGGCTTTGGCCACGAAGTCGGTGAGCCACTGGTCGTCCATCCAGACGTCGCACGTATTGCCTTTACCGGTGGCGACGAAGGTGGCCGCAAGGTCAACATGTTGGCGGCCCAGCATTTCAAACGCGTCTCGCTCGAGCTTGGTGGCAAGTCCCCCAACATCGTGTTTGACGATGCCGACCTGACACGCGCCGCCAACGGCATCATCACCGGCATTTTCTCGGCCGGCGGTCAAACCTGCATGGCAGGCTCACGACTGTTACTCCAAGAAAACATTCATGACGAAATGGTCGAACGCCTGATCGCGATCGCCAGCAAAGCCAAACTCGGCGACCCTGCACGCACCGACATCCAGATGGGCCCGGTCGCGACCAAGCCCCAGTACGACAAAGTGGTCAGCTACATTAACATCGCCAAAGCCGAAGGCGCACGCTGCGTTTTTGGTGGCAATGCTCCCAAGGGTCCCGAGTATGGTTGTGGTCAGTTCGTCGAGCCTACGATTTTTGTCGACGTCACCAACGACATGCGCATCGCCCAAGAAGAGGTCTTTGGGCCCGTGCTATCAGTGATTAAATTCAAGGACGAAGAAGACGCCGTACGCATCGCCAACGATATCCGCTTTGGTTTGGCCGCCGGGATCTGGACTAAGAGTCTGCATCGTGCCCTGATGATGTCTGAGCGGATCAAAGCTGGCACAGTGTGGGTCAACAACTACCGCTCCACGAGCTACACCACGCCTTTCGGTGGTTACAAAGACAGCGGCATCGGGCGCGAAGGCGGTATCGAGGCAGTAAAAGAATACCTTGAGACGAAGAGTGTCTGGATGTCGAGCGATCTCGACATGCCGGATCCTTTTGTTCGAAAGTATTGATACGCACAGAATCTTGCTGTGATCCAGCTGTGAAAATGGCCCTTAGAGAAGAACTCCAAGGGCCATTTTAATTTCTAGGTTCGATTATTAACCCAATGAGTATTAACCCACCGCTCTGCGCACAGACTCCAGCGACATGAGTTTCAAACGTGGTCCGGCCTTCATCATCTGACCGGGCAACTGGCGTCCCATCATCTGCTCGACCTGCTTAGCCACGCCGATGAGTTTCTCCAGATCGATCCCTGTCTCATAACCACATTCTTCGAGCAAGTACACCAAGTCCTCGGTGCAAATATTACCGGTCGCACCTGGCGCAAACGGACAACCGCCCAAACCTGCAATCGATGATTCAAACTCACGCACACCGAGCTGCAAACCATTCATGACGTTTGCCAGACCGACGCCACGTGTGTTGTGGAAGTGCAGCGCGATTTCCATGTCTGGATACTTGTTACGTACGGCATCCACCACGCGCGTCACAACGGGAGGCGTCGCCATGCCGGTCGTGTCACCAAACGTGATATTACGAATACCGTGGGCATCATACGAGCCCACAATCTTCAAAATGTTATCGAGCGACACTTCACCCTCGAACGGACAGCCAAAGGCCGTCGCCACGGCGCCACGCAACTGAATGTCCCACTGACGCGCGATCGGCACCACCTCGGCAAAATCCGCAATCGCCTGATCAATCGATTTGTTGAGGTTTGTTTTGCAATGGCTTTCGCTTGCCGAAATAAAACCCACCATCATGTCCGCTTTGGCCGCTGCTGCGCGCTCAGCACCGCGCGCATTCGGCACCAATACCGCCAGTCGCACATTTGGATTGCGATGGACCTGCGCCAACACCTCGGCCGCATCCGCGAGCTGGGGCAAGGCACGTGGAGATACAAATGAAGTCGCCTCAATGCTGCGCACCCCAGCATCAATCAGCCCGTTGATCGTCGCGACCTTGTCAGCTGTTGCGATGAATTCCGGCTCAGCCTGAAAACCATCACGTGTTCCGACTTCGGTCACTGTCACAAAATTTTTGGATTGCGTTGACATAATGAGTCTCGTAAAAATAGTCTGATAATGGGTTAAATATTACACAATGGCAGGCTCTGCTGGCTCGGATCTTCGAAGAGACATCGTTTAAGCCTGCTGGAGATTGTCCTGACTAGACGATCCCACGGGCCTTCAAAGAAGCAATCGCCTCTGCACTCAGCCCCAACCCGCCCAGCACCGCCTCATTATCAACCCCCAGATCTGGCGGCGGCCGATGAATTTCGCAAGGCTCATCTGAAAACTTAATCGGAAAACCCAACACGTCCAAGCGTCCGTGTTCCGGATGCTCGATGGTCAAACGCATCTGCTGATGCTGCGTCTGCGGATCATCAAACACCTCTCCGATGTTCAGCACTCGACCGCATGGCACGCCTGCTTCGTTGAGTTTTTCAATCCAGTGCGCGATGGTTTGTTGCCGGACCTTTTCGTTCAGCGCGGCATTGATCGCCTCACGATTGGAAAACCTGAGGGTATTGTTCGCAAACTCAGGGCGCTCGCGCAAATGCTCCAGACCGAGTGCCGCCAACAACTTGAAATAAAACGTATCGTTACTCGGCGCGATCGCCACCTGACCATCGGAGGCCTCAAACAAACCATAAGGCGAAGCGAGCGCATGATCATTGCCTGTACGCAAGGGTAACTGACCCGTTGCGAAATAATTCGCCGCCAGAAACGCCAACATACTCGTCAATCCATCGGTCAGCGAGGTTGTGACCTCCTCACCTTGACCTGTCCGCGCGCGCCTCACTAAGGCTGCCAGAATACCCATGGCCGCATAGGAACCCGCAATCAAGTCCGAGATCGGTGGTGCCGCACGCATCGGCGGCTCGTTGGCCGCCCCGTTGACACTCATAAACCCACTCATCGCCTGCGCGATAAAATCAAAAGAAGGCCGATCCGCATAGGGGCCGTCCAAACCAAACCCCGTGACATTGCAACTCACCAGGTCAGGTTTGATCCGCGAGAGCGCCTCGCGCCCAAAACCCATCTTGTCCATGATGCCGGGCCGGTAGTTGTTGACAACGACGTCCGCAGTCTTGAGTAGCTCACGCAGAATGTCTTTGCCTTCAGGCGCACGCAGATCCAAGGTGATCGAACGTTTATTGCGATTAAAAGACGCAAAGTAGTAGGAATACCCATTCGGCGCCTCGCCCTGCTGTCGCACGGGATCCCCACCCTTGGGGTCTTCGATCTTGATGACCTCGGCCCCCATATCGGCCAAAAACATCGTACAAAACGGACCGGACAAAATCCGCGTGAGGTCTACGACCCTGATACCTTGTAGCTGCATGGAGTGCGCGACGCCTATGATTTATTGAGCTAAGTGAGAATGCTACGACCTGTTCAATCATAGTAAGTCAGTTTGGCGCAAAAGGAGTTTTCAAAAGCCGCCCCTCTTTTCTAGCAAGAATCAAATCACGCACAAAATCGATAGGCAAGTCAGGATTATCCAGCGCTACCTTACCGATTAGCGCCCAAAATTCAATTTGACCGGCAATGGTACGGTGCTCCAAATGAGCATGTGTTTTTGCTTGCACATAAAGATGGTCATTGATACGTAACTGCATGCCCATAACTGCCTCTCCAGAAATTACTAATATTGTAATAAAAGGAGAAGACAATCAGCGTTAACTACCCCGCCGCGCTCAAACTCGCCGCATGTGCTTGCTCGTCCGCATGATACGAAGAACGTACCATCGCACCAACCGCAGCATGATGAAAACCCATCGCGTACGCCTCACGCTCAAACATTTTGAACGTATCGGGATGTACGTAGCGCAACACAGGCAAGTGATGCTCAGAGGGTTGCAGATACTGTCCGATGGTCAGCATCTCAACATTGTGCTCGCGCATATCGCGCATGACTTGCAAGATCTCTTCGTCGGTTTCACCCAAGCCCAACATCAAACCTGATTTAGTCGGTGTGCTGGGATGGCGCTTTTTGAATTCTTTGAGGAGCTGCAAGGAATGCATGTAATCCGACCCCGGGCGTGCCTGCTTGTACAAGCGTGGCACAGTCTCAAGGTTGTGGTTCATGACATCGGGTGGACCGCCATCCAAAATCTCCAGCGCACGATCCAGTCGGCCACGAAAGTCCGGCACCAATACCTCGATACGCGTCTCGGGGGACAACTCGCGGACCTTTTGAATGCACTCCACAAAATGACCTGCGCCACCATCACGGAGGTCATCACGATCTACCGAGGTGATCACGACATAACTGAGCTTCAGTGCTGCGATCGTGCGTGCCAGATTGACCGGTTCATCGACGTCCAGAGGATCGGGGCGACCATGACCGACATCACAAAACGGACAGCGACGCGTGCACTTGTCGCCCATGATCATGAACGTGGCAGTGCCCTTGCCAAAACACTCGCCAATATTGGGGCAGGAGGCTTCCTCGCACACCGTGTGCAGGTTGTGCTCACGCAAAATACGCTTGATGTCATAGAACCTGGAACCTGCAGGGGCAGCCTTTACGCGAATCCAGTCAGGCTTTTTCAAGCGCTCGGCCGCGACGACCTTGATCGGTATCCGCGAGGTCTTGGCCTGCGACTTCTGCTTTTGAGTGGCATCGTAGGGCGCGGCGACTGTGGCGACACCAGGTAGAGGTGTGGCTGTAGTAGTCGCTGTAGCTGCGGTTTGTTCAGGTTGTGTGGACATAATATGCTTGGGGGGCGAAGGCCCAACCGTTCAGTGACAGTGAACCAACATTTTACTCGTTGGCTCGCGACAAACCGCAGTACCTTGAAATTTGTCCGGCTAATGTTTGAGCCACGTCATCCCAGCTCGCCTTAACCCCGAACTGCGCCATACAAACAGTCTGCAGTCCAGCATAGCCGCAGGGATTAATACCGTCAAAAGGGGTTAAATCCATATCCACATTTAACGCCATCCCGTGATAGGTGCAGCCATTACGGACCTTGATGCCCAGGGCCGCGATTTTGGCGAGCTCTGACACGCCCGACGACGCCCCTAAAGCGTTGGGCATACTCCGCCCTGTCGACAAAACGGGCACATACACACCAGGAGCCCCTTCCTTGCGGCAAGCCTCAGAAATACCGTAAATCTTCAGCGTTTCGATCGTGGCCTCTTCGATCTGATTCACCATGGCCTTGATAAAGCGGCCAGAGCGCCTGAGATCAGCCAAAATATAGGCCATCACCTGTCCAGGGCCGTGGTAGGTCACCTGACCACCACGGTCCGTTTTAACAACGGGGATATTGCCGGGATTGAGCAGGTGTTCAAGCTTGCCCGCCTGACCCAGGGTATAGACCGGCTCGTGCTCGACTAGCCAGATTTCATCCGCGGTCTCAGGCGTGCGAGTCTCGGTAAAGTCCCGCATGGCCTGCCAGACCGGCTCGTACGGTGACGGGCGCGGCCAGGTTCGGATCACATGCGACTCACTAAAGCACCACCGACACCAGAGGATGACCGTGCAGAGCCCGGTACAAACCATCAAGCTGCTCGCGCGAGGTGGCATTGACCGTAAACGTCAAACCCATATAGTTGCCACCCTTACTCGGTCGCATCTCGACAGTCGACGCATCAAAAGCCGGGTCATATTCGAGCACGATCGCAGTCAGCACCTGCGCAAGCTCGGGGTTCTGCTTGCCCATCACCTTGATGGGAAACTCACACGGGTACTTGATCAGCGAATCAGACTCTGGAATAGACATTTACTTTACGCCAACGCGGCAATGCGGGCGTCATACGCCGCACGCAGTTTTTGGAAAACCGGACCGGGCTTGCCTGAGCCAACAGGCTTGCCATCGAGCTCAACAACAGGCAGCACCTCGCGCGTAGCCGAAGACATCATCATCTCGTCCGCATTGCGAGTTTCCGCTTCCGTGACAATACGCAACTCAAATGGAATACCGGACTCCTTGCAAAGCTCCTCGAACAGACCATAGCGAATCCCCTCGAGCACCAGATTGTCTTTGAGCGGTGCGATGACCTTACCGTTTTTGACAACCCAGATATTGCAAGAGGCGCCCTCAGTCAGATTACCGTTTCGGAACTGAACAACCTCATCGACGCCTGCATCCACTGCAGCTTGCTTGGCCAGCACATTACCGAGCAAAGAAACAGACTTGATATCGCAATGCAGCCAACGCTCGTCCGGGATACTCACAAGACGCACACCCTTCTCGCGAAGCGCTACGCCAGGCGGTGTCATCGGCGCGACCATCGCAAACACAGTGGGGGTGACGGTCGGCACTGGATACGCATGGTCACGCTTGGCAACACCGCGGGTGATCTGGATATACACCATGCAGGTCGGATCGGTTGTCTTGGACACGAGATCCTTGACCAACGTTTCCCACTGGGGCTTGGTCATCGGCTGCTGGATGTGGATTTTGGCCAGACTGCGCTCTAGACGCGCCAAGTGTTGCTCCATACGGAAAGGCTTGCCGTGATAGATCGGCACAACCTCGTAAATGCCATCGCCAAAAATAAAGCCACGATCAAGCACCGAAATTTTGGCCTCGGACAAGGGGCCAAAAACTCCATTCAGATACACAATCGGATCACCCGATACACCTTGAATCAACATGTTCTGCACCATTATCTAAGCTCTCTGTTCGCAATCGTTGTTATTGAGACGTGACTAAATAAATTTGACTATTAGAAAATTGAAAACCTGCATCCACTCGGAATTAATCAGACTTTTTACGGAACCACAACTTGACCGTATCGACCGTGCGCCCAACAAAACCCGCACGCTCAACAGATTGAAGCACCTCAAGCGGACGCGTCAACAGCATTTTGTCGTCGAGCATCAAGGTCAGCGTTCCAACACGCTCGCCTTTTGTTAGCGGCGCAAACAGAGGATCCGGGCGTTTGGCAATAGGTTTGATCTCACTTGCCTTGCCACGCGGCACGGTGACCCACAGCGGCTCAGAAACACCGAGCTTGGTCTCTTCGACCTTGCCCTGCCAGACACGCGCATCCACTGCAGCATGCGTCTGATCAAACAATTTGACCGTCTCAAAGTTCTGGAACGTCCAATTCAAAAGTTTGAGGCTTTCCTCAGCACGCGTGGCCATACTGTCAGAGCCAACCAGTACAGTGATCACACGACGATCCCCGCGCTTAGCGGTGGCCACCAAGCAATAGCCTGCTGCATCCGTGTGTCCAGTCTTCATTCCATCGACTGATGGATCCGCCCATAACAAACGGTTACGGTTAGATTGTTTGATTTTGTTGTAAGTGAACTCACGCATTGCGTAATACGGAAAATACTCGGGATGATCGTTGATCATCCTGCGCGCAATAATTGCCAAGTCACGCACCGTCGTCATATGTTGCGGATCGGGCAAACCTGTCGTATTGACAAAAACGGTGTTGGTCATGCCCATGCGACGGGCCTCTTCGTTCATGATCGCCACAAACGCCGACTCACTGCCTGAGACGGCTTCGGCAAGCGCCACAGAAGCATCATTACCCGATTGAATAATCACACCTTTGAGTAACTCATCCACCGTCACCGGCTTACGTGGCTCAATGAACATGCGTGAGCCGCGTGTCTTCCAGGCAACCTGGGACACATTGGCCTGCTGCTCAAGGGACAGACGCTTTTCCTTGATCGCAGTAAAGGCGACATAGGCCGTCATGATCTTAGTCAGCGAGGCTGGTTCGATTTTCATGTCGGGGTTGGCCGATGAAACAATCTGACCACTCGTGACATCGACGGTGATCCAAGCCTTGGCTGCAATAGACGGCACAGGCACCGCAGACAACTCACCGACCTGAATGGGCGTCAAAGGCGAAGGCATCGTGGCCGTGGTGGCAGCAGTCGAGGGCGCAGGCTTTGCTGGGGCGGCTTTGTCAGCAGCGGCCTTCTCAGCAGCCGCTTTATCAAGCTGCGTTTTATCCGCTGGTGTTTTTTGCGCCCAGACAGGTGACAGTCCTGTTGCGGCCAAGCCGGCAAGCATCACCACGGTTGTGATCGCGATCGCAGTCGTACCACGACGGGCCGCGAAAAGAAGGTGGTTAAGCATAAGAAGCACTCACTTAAGTAAACGACCTATTATAGGCACGACCACCAGACAGCGGCGGCGACTTAAACGAGATTTAATGTTTCCAAATGTGCGTGCAATAAGTCTGGACGATTAAGGACCAGGCGATGCCTCTGTCACTCACTAAGATCATCACACCAAGAGCATCACAGTGCCTTGAGGCGCGTTTGGACCAACTGCCTCAACACCAACAGTTTGCCGTGAAAAAAATGTCCCGCATCAGGAATCACGACCACGGGCATCCCGATCGGACGCGCCCACTCCATGACCTCGGCAAGCGGCACCACCTCGTCTAGCTCTCCGTGGATGACCAGCGCGTCTTCGGGCGCCTTGGCCTCGCTGTGTCGAAATCGCAAGGCCGCTGAACCCGTCAGCACCACAATATTGGGTAACCGCTTACCCAACTTTTCCCACTGGGCGTAGAGTTGCACCCCCATCGATGTACCGAAAGAAAACCCTCCCAGCACCCAGGGCTTGTCAGCCACCTCGGGATAGCGCACGCGAAATTGCTCGACTAAAGCAGCCATATCTTGCAGCTCACCCTTGCCATGGTCAAACGTGCCCCCCGAAGCGCCAATCCCGCGAAAGTTTGGCCGCAAAGCCACCAATCCCTGCTGCACACAGGCGCGCGAAAGTGTCGTCACGACCTTATTGTCCCGGGTACCCCCCTGCGACGGATTGGGATGCAAAATCAGTGCCCAACCTTTGGGCACACCGTCAGGCCAGTCCATCGCGCAATCAATCACGCCGGCGAGGCCATCGAAATAAATATTTTCAGTATGAGCGGGCATCAATCAACATTCAGAGAGGGTTAGTTAAATTACCTGGCTCGTTTTAGAGCAAGTCTAGACCCTTCGAGCAAGCCTAGACCTTAACGCGGCTCAGACCCTAACGCGGCTGGGGTTTTAAAGCAGTGCTACGCAAACCGGTAAGCCATTGTGCCACTTGTTCGGCGGCCTGATCCGTCGCTTTTCGCAACGCCACCGCACCCCCAGGCGCATCTTGCGACGTGGCAGGGATGCGCAGATCAATCAAGCGCTGCCCCAAAACGGTTTGTCCGCGCATCAACACTGCTTGCAGGGTTAACTGTGCCTGACTAGACACACCATCTGCCGAAAATGTTTGCTCGAAGCGTTGTAAGTTTAAGCGTAACTGAGGCAGCTCACCCCCTACATTTTGCTGAAGCACAGCACCCTGCAAGGACAACCGGTCGATAATCCGTTGCGTAACAAGACGCGCAGGTGGCGCGACCCACTGGTAGGTCGTATAGGCCTGTGGCTGACCCTGATCACCAACACGCCACACCACCATGGTCTCAGTGAGCAAAGAAGCAGAAGTCGCAGCAGGCACGGCGATCGGAGGCATCTCAGGCAGACTACCCACAGTCGCGGTGTAGCCCGCGCCCAGATCAAGCTGTTTAGGAGCCTCTGCACCATCACCGAGTGCGCACGCGGACAACAAACCGATGAACATCACTGCGGTCACAGCGCGCGCGGTACGCGCCAACCCTGCCCCATCCATGGTTCGCGAAGCGAAGATCTTTGACAAGAAAGCCATTTTTTATCCTTAACGTCCAGACGCGCCAAAACCTGCAAAACCGGGTTCACCGGGACCCGGGACGGCACGCGGCGGCCCAAAAATCAATGACTGGGGGGACTGACCCAACTGACGCGCGGTTTGCGTCAGCGCACGCGAAGCATCGGTGGCACTCGTGGTCAACATCGACACATCCGGCAATGTAGACACGCGTAACTGTGCTACGGCCTGCTGAATTTCCTTGAGACTCAACGTTACCTGACTCATCGTACCGTTTGGCGCATTAAACCGATCAATGGTTTGCTGTGCAGAGACCGTCAACTTGCGTATATCCACCATCGCATCATCCACACGCTTGCTCGTTGACACCAAGCCGTCAATCAACTCTGGCACCTTTTTGACCCCGGGCTCGAGCATGACCACCGAACGTCTAAGCTGGTCGGACATCGACGCCATATTGCGTAATGTGGCGTTCAAGGCATCGACGTTCTCATCGCTTGCGATTTTCTGCACATGCACCAGAAGTCCTTCTAGCGCAGGCAACA
>JAURZO010000221.1 GCA_030653405.1 Zwartia sp.
AAGTTTTTTGATGGATGCGTTTTACGCGACTGTACCAGTCAAACGTAAGACACGTCTGCATTTTCACGAATTCATGCGCAGCGTGCATCGCCAGCTCGACGAAGTCAAAGGCATGCAAGATCCGCTCGATGAGGTCGCCCGCCGTATCTCCAAGCGTTATCGTTTAATTTGTTTTGACGAGTTTCACGTTTCAGATGTGGCCGATGCCATGATTCTGTACCGGTTGCTGCTCAAGTTTTTCGAGTATGGTACTTCGTTCGTGATGACGTCCAACTATGAGCCGTCTTTGCTTTATCCGGACGGCTTGCATCGCGACCGTATCTTGCCTGCGATCGCGCTAATTCAAGACCGCATGGATATTTTGAATGTCGATGCGGGGATCGACTATCGTCGTCGCACGCTAGAGCAGGTCAAGTGCTATCACACGCCTCTTGGCGCCTCCGCTGATCAGGCCTTGCAGGAAGCCTTTGCCCAGTTGTCAGACACACCACCCCAAGATCCTGTGCTGCTCATTGAGCATCGCAGCATTGTCGCTAAACAGCGCGCGGGGAGTGTGGTCTGGTTCGATTTTGCAACGCTTTGTGGTGGCCCGCGCTCGCAAAATGATTACCTCGAGATCGCCAGCAGATTTCATGCGGTCATCCTTTCGGATGTTCCAAAAATGGGTCCCAAACATGCTTCCGAGGCCAGACGCTTCACGTGGCTCATTGATGTCTTTTATGACCATAAGGTCAAATTGATCATGTCGGCGGCATGCGAGCCTGAGGAGATCTATACCTCTGGCCCGATGTCCAACGAGTTTCATCGTACCGTTTCCCGAATTCTTGAAATGCAGTCCAAGGAGTATCTGGACTCAGAGCAACGAGATACTGTCAGTCTTTGAGGTCTACAAGGTATACCCCATGAATACGCGCGTTTTAACCGGTATCACGACCTCCGGGACTCCCCATCTGGGCAACTACGTTGGTGCGATTCGCCCTGCGATTCAGGCAAGCCTCGAAGCCAACGTTGATGCATTCTTTTTTCTTGCCGACTATCACGCGCTGATCAAGTGCGAGGATGCAGATCGCATTGCGCGTTCGCGGCTTGAGATTGCGGCGACCTGGCTGGCTTCGGGTCTTGACCCTGAGCGAGTGACCTTTTACCGCCAGTCGGATGTCCCTGAGATTCCTGAGCTTTGCTGGATGCTGACCTGCGTGACGGCCAAAGGCCTGATGAATCGTGCGCATGCCTACAAGGCCTCGGTTGATCAAAATGCAGCTAAGGGCGTGGACGAGGACGATGGGATCACGATGGGATTATTTTCCTATCCGATCCTGATGGCGGCCGATATCCTGATGTTTAATGCGCACAAGGTGCCTGTTGGTCGTGACCAGACTCAGCATCTTGAAATGGCGCGCGATATCGCCCAACGTTTCAATCATTTGTTTGGCCAGGGAAAAGATTTTTTTGTTTTACCTGAGGCCGTGATTGCCGAGGATGTGGCGACCTTGCCTGGCTTGGATGGTCGTAAGATGTCCAAGAGCTACAACAATACCGTTCCTTTGTTTGAAGGTGGCTCCAAAGCCCTGAAATCCGCCGTCGCGCGCATCGTAACGGACTCAAAAGGTCCGGGCGAGCCCAAGGATGCGGATGCGTCACACCTCTACCTGATCTATAAAGCCTTTGCTCAGGCGAATGAAACGACAGCTTTCAGACAGGAGCTGCTGTCAGGGATGGGTTGGGGCGATGCCAAGCAAAAATTGTGTGCTCGGATCGAGCAGGAAATCGGACCGATGCGCGCGCATTACGAAGACCTGATGGCCCATCCCGACAGAATCGAAGAGGTGCTGCAAGCTGGTGCTCAAAAAGCCCGCGGTATCGCGACTCCTTTTATTCAAGAGCTTCGCCAGGCGGTGGGTTTGCGCACGTTGAGTGCGGGTGCTGCGACCGCTCGCGCAAGCGGCAAAGCGGGAGCAGGTAAAGGCGCGCGATTTGTCAGTTTCCGTGACGAGGATGGGCAATTCCGTTTTCGTTTTCTGGGACAAGAGGGCGCTGAGTTATTTTGCTCGATCGCCTTTGCCGATCCCAAAGTTGCGGGTGCCACGATGCGCACACTTCAGACGGGCGATTTGGCTGATGCGATCGAGTTGATCGGTGAGCTGGATTTCAATCTGCGCGTGGACGGTCAGATCATCGCAAAGGGTGTGACGAGCACCTCTAGTGAAGAGCGCGCGCAGCGAGTCGAGGCGATACGACTGGCGCTTCAACCCGCATAACGTTTCCCCCTTATGCCTCGGTACAGATCAGGGCTGTCGTCATCCGACAGCCCTGTTTGACCGCCCTGTTTGACTTAACGCTTCAGTTTTGCAAAGGCAGCCGCCATGGCGCCTTGTCCGGTGGGCTCATTATTGCCACTGCGGTTGGCTTTGCTGCTACCCGAGCCACCGCCATTTGCGTTTCCAGTACCTGCGCCGCTACGATTTTTATTTTGGGAGGAGGCTCCAGCCCCCGCGCCTGAACCTTGTGCGCGTGCAGCAGGTGGCGCCTCGTCGTTCAGACGCATCGTTAAGGCAATGCGCTTGCGCGGAATATCGACTTCCTGAACACGGACTTTGACGGTCTGGCCCACACGCACCACATCGCGTGGATCGCTCACAAATTTTTCCGCAAGTGCGGAGATATGAACCAATCCATCCTGGTGCACACCGATATCTACAAACGCGCCAAAGTTCGCAACGTTGGTCACGACTCCCTCGAGGATCATGCCTGGCAGCAAGTCATTGAGCGTCTCGACGCCCTCTTTAAAGGTTGCGGTCTTGAATTCGGGGCGTGGATCGCGACCGGGCTTTTCCAGTTCAAGCAGAATATCCCGCACTGTTGGTACACCGAAACGCTCATCGGTGAACTCTGAGGGAGAGAGACCTTTGAGCTTTTCACGATTGCCGATGACGTCTTTCATGTCGGCCGCGATTTTTTTCAAAATGCGTTCTACAACGGGATACGCTTCTGGGTGAACCGTGGAGGCATCAAGCGGATTGTTGCCATTCGGAATGCGCAGGAATCCAGCTGCCTGTTCGAAGGCTTTTTCGCCAAAACGGGAGACTTCCTTGAGTGCCGCCCGGTTAGGAAAGGCGCCTTTTTCATCGCGATAAGCAACGATATTTTTAGCCAAGGTGCTGTTCAGACCGGAAACACGCGTCAGCAATGCCGCTGAGGCGGTATTGACGTCGACGCCGACTGCGTTCACGCAATCCTCCACCACGGCATCGAGCGATCGCGCGAGTTCACGTTGATTGAGGTCATGTTGATATTGGCCCACGCCGATTGCTTTAGGCTCGATTTTGACAAGCTCGGCGAGTGGATCCTGAAGGCGTCGCGCAATCGAGGCGGCACCTCTGAGGCTGACATCAAGATCCGGAAACTCGAGCGCAGCGAGCTCTGAGGCTGAATAGACCGATGCACCGGCCTCGGATACCACGACACGGGTAAGTTTCAGGTCGGGTTGTTCCGCCATAAGATCCGCGACAAGCTTTTCTGTTTCACGCGAGGCTGTGCCATTGCCGATCGCCACGAGCTCTATCTTGTGACGACGCGCGATCGCGGCGAGGGTTGCCAACGATCCCGAGCGATCGCGACGTGGCTCAAACGGATAGACCGTAGCGGTCTCAACCAGTTTGCCCGTCGAGTCAATCGCAGCGACTTTCACTCCGGTACGAATGCCGGGGTCCAGTCCGAGTACCGCTTTTGGACCCGCAGGCGCGGCCAGCAGAAGATCCTTGAGGTTGGCCGCAAACACTCGGATCGCCTCTGCTTCGGCACTTTCACGCAGTCGCGTGATCATCTCCGTCTCGAACATCGTCAACAGCTTGACGCGCCATGTCCAGCGCGCGACATCCGCCAGCCACTTTGCCCGAGGCGAGGGAATGGCATCGAACAGATCCCGGCCAAGCTTTAGAAATTGTGCCACGCGCTCGACGCAGGGATGGGGGATGAGCACGTCTTGGCTGGCCTCCAGTCCAATTCGTAGCTCAAGAACACCTTGCTGACGACCGCGAAGCATGGCCAATACGCGGTGGGAGGGCAGGGTACGAAGGGGTTCGCAGAACTCGAACCAGTCGCGAAAGTTAGCGCCTTCTGCTTCCTTTCCCTCAGCGACCTTTGAGTACAAATAACCATGCGACCAGAGATGGGTGCGCATATCTGCGAGCAAATCGGCATTTTCTGCGTACCGCTCGGCCAGAATGTCTCGCGCACCGTCGAGAGCCGCCTTGGGTTCCGTAATATTTGCATCCGGATTTAAATATTGTGCGGCCAAAGCGATTGGGTCGCAACCGAGATCCGTCAGGATCGCGTCTGCGAGTGGCTCCAGGCCTGCTTCCCGTGCGATTTGCGCGCGGGTGCGGCGTTTGACTTTGAAAGGCGTATACAAATCCTCAAGTCGCTGTTTAGTGTCAGCTTGTTGGATCGCCTTTTCCAACTCGGGCGTCAATTTGTTTTGTTCGGTAATCGAAGCCAGAATCGCCGCCCGACGCTCCTCAAGATCACGGAGATACAGCAAGCGCGTGTCCAAGTTCCGCAAAACGGTATCATCCAGGCCGCCAGTGGCTTCTTTGCGGTAGCGCGCGATAAACGGTACGGTCGCGCCGTCTTTAAGCAGCTCGATCACGGCCGCGACCTGCTGGGGGCGCACACTCAGCTCCTCGGCGAGTTGGGCGATGATGCGACTCTCGGCCTGAGCGGGTGTCACAGGCGCCGCCAGTGGTGCCTGGCTCGCTGTTGCTGTTGAGTCTGACAAGGGTGAGGTTGTCACAGGGGGCGTTGTATCTTTGGTACTTAAATCGCTCATGGGTCTCGGGACTTTTAAGAGGGCAGCAAACGGACGATTTTGCCACAAGCTGGCGGGCAACCGACTTTCAGAGGGTATGATCCGGCTTGCCCTTAGGTGTCATGTATGCAAGAACCTTCAATTTCCGAGCTTTTCTCTCTCGATGGACCTCTGGCCAGTATGTCGCCAGGTTTTCGTGTCCGCCCTTCCCAGATTGAGCTCGCCCAAGCAGTCGAGCGTACGATCGCCGAGCGTTCGACGCTTGTCGCCGAGGCGGGAACCGGGACGGGTAAAACCTGGGCCTATCTCGTGCCTGCCTTGTTGGGCGGCGGCAAAGTACTCGTGTCTACTGGGACGCGTACGCTTCAGGATCAGTTGTTCGCGCGTGATTTACCGCGGGTTCGAGAGGCTTTGAGCCTGCCGGCGTCCATCGCATTGCTCAAAGGCCGAGGCAACTATGTCTGCCACTATCACTTAGAGCGGCTTCAGGGCGAAGATCGGGCGCTACATTCTCGCGCCGAAGTGCAGCAGTTGCGGCACATCAAAATTTTCACGGAACAGACAAGCACCGGCGATCGCTCGGACCTGCCCTCAGTGCCCGAGGATGCCGAGATTTGGCAGCGCGTGACATCGACGCGAGAAAACTGTCTGGGTCAGGATTGTCCGAACGTTCGGGATTGTTTTGTGTTGAAAGCGCGCCGACAAGCTCAGGATGCTGACGTGGTGGTGATTAATCATGCTCTCTTCATGGCGGATCTGATGCTGCGTGACGAGGGCATCACCGATTTGCTGCCTGCGGCGGATACGGTTGTCTTTGACGAGGCGCACCAGCTTCCCGATACCGCCACGCGATTTTTGGGCACCAGTTTATCGACGCATCAGTTGCTGGATTTAGCAAAACTTGTTGAAACAGCGGGCCTGGGCCATGCCCGCGAGCTGACAAACTGGTCCGAGCAGGCGCGACGCCTCGAACACGCCGCCCGCGAACTTAGGTTGAGCTGCGCGGCGATTGAAAAAATGCCATCGCGTCGTGTGACCTTTGAGGCCTTTCCTGAGCCCGAAGAGTTTGATGCGGCAAGAGAGGTCTTGCAAACAGCACTAGATGAGATCGCCGCGCTTGTCTCGAGTGTTGAGGAAAAGCATCCTGATTTAGCGGCTGCAGCACGCAGCTGTCATGAACTGGCGGAGCGACTCTCCCAATGGGGCAAACCCGGGCGGTCTTCAAGGGCGCCGATCGAGGATGCACAGCAAGTTGTACGCTGGGTCGAGCTTGGGTTGCATCACGTGCGTCTGCATGCCGCGCCGCTATCGGTGGCCGAGGCTTTTTCTCGTTATCGACAAGGCGGGCAAGCATGGATTTTTACTTCCGCCACGCTGTCCGTGCATGGGGATTTTTCACATTTCACGGCCCGCCTGGGACTTGAGAAGGCCGAGACGATGCGCCTGGAGTCTCCGTTTGACTATGCCAATCAGGCTTTGCTTTTTGTGCCTCGAAGCTTGCCTGCGCCCCAGTCGATGGAGTTTTTGCCAGCTTTTGTCGACACGTTGATGCCATTGATTCAGGCCAGTCAGGGCGGGGCGCTCGTGTTGTGCACCACCTTGCGGGCTGTCGAGCGTGTCGCAAGCTTGATCGCGGATGCCTATGATCGTTTGGGGCTGACTTGGCCCATTATGCGACAGGGGAACGGTACTCGCCGGGATTTGCTCGAGCGCTTTCGAACGCTTGATCATGCGGTGTTGGTGGGGAGCGCAAGCTTTTGGGAAGGGATTGATGTGGCGGGTGATCGGTTGACCTTGGTGGCGATCGACAAGCTCCCCTTTGCCCCGCCTGATGATCCTGTGCTGGAGGCGCGTCTGCGGGCCTGCCGCAGTCGTGGAGGTAATCCGTTTATGGAGTATCAGCTACCCGAGGCGGCCATTGCGCTCAAGCAGGGAGCAGGCCGTTTGATTCGCAGTGAAACAGACTGGGGTGTTTTGATGGTGGGTGACACCCGCCTGGTGGATAAGCCTTATGGCAAACAACTCTGGCGGGGGCTGCCACCATTCGCGCGTACACGCGAGGTCAGTGAGGCTGTGGCCTTTTACGAGCGCCACGCGACGGAAAAATTAAATAGTCGATCAGAAGAGTCGTAGAGGATTCCAGACGCTGTACTTGTTGGGGAACCCGTTTGTAATCAAGGTTGTGTTGGGGAAGTTCTGCAGGAGCACACGTTCCGTGTCGTTACGCAAATCGGTCATCCCGAGTTTCTCGTAGGACATCATCATGATGTAGAGCGCGGGTTCCGCAGCGGGAACGCCCTGATAGTCTGTAATCACGGACTGTGCACGGTTGATCGCTGCGACGTAGGCGTAGCGGTCATAGTAGAAACGGGCAATAGTCATCTCGTTTTCAGCCATTGTATTGACCAGCCAGGACAGGCGTTTACGCGCATCGGAGGTGTAACGACTCTCTGGAAACTGATCCACAAGCTCAGTGAAGGCCGCGTAGGACTGACGCAGGGCGCGTACATCCCGTTCACCAGGGTTTTGGCCTGTCAATCCTGAAAATACAGCGCTTGGGGGTGTGAAATTAACCAAACCCTTGAGGTACAGCACGTAATCAGTTGAAGGGTTGCCCGGATATTGTTGTTGAAAGCGATTGAGCGTGGCGAGGGCTAGCTCGGGCTCTTTGTCCTTCCATTGGCAATAAGCGAGATTGATCTGAGCCTGCTGGGAATACACACCAAACGGAAAACGCGCCTCGACTGCCGCAAAGCGTTCCTTAGCGACACGCCAGTTTGCCGCATTCATTTCTGTTTTACCGTCCTGAAACAGGCGTTCCGCTGTCCAGTTGGCGGTGGGGTCGTACTCTGGTGGTTTGGTACCGCAGCCAGCAATCAACAGCAAGGCAGCCAGGGCGATTAAGAGTCGGCCGGCGAGCGTGCTCACCGAACATGTAGACATAAAAGAAAAGGTGGTGCGACTCATCACGAGATGATCCTTGGTGTTAGCATTCTCTGCTGATTATAAGACGAGTCGAAATGCTTGATACCCCTATTTCCGAAGATGCCCTTCCTGACGACGAACCACAGGTTTTTCGGATCACGGACGAAATGCCTCTTGAGCGACTTGACAAGGTCCTGGCGCAGCTAGTGCCGCACCACTCTCGTAGTCGACTGCAGTCGTGGATTGAGCGTGGGCATGTGCTGATTAATGGGCAGGTGGCGCGCGTGCGTCAAACCGTTCGTGAAGACGACATTATCACCGTGTACGAGCAGCCGTCGCCCGAGGATGGCGCGTTCAAGCCGGAGCCGATTGATTTTGAAGTGATGGGAGAGAGTCCCGATTGGGTGGTGGTCAATAAGCCAGTTGGTCTGGTGACGCACCCGGGTGCTGGCAACTGGAGCGGGACACTTTTAAATGGTCTGCTGTATCGATACCCTGAGTTGGCCCAAGTGGCACGCGCTGGCATCGTTCACCGTTTGGACAAGGACACCTCGGGACTCTTGGTCGTGGCGAGGAACGAAGTGGCTCAGACACATTTAGTCAGACAGCTGCAAGCTCGCACAATGGGTCGCGAGTATCTCGCACTCGCGCATGGTCGCATGCTCGGAGCTGGGACGATTGACCGACCGATCGGGCGTGATCCCAAGGTGCCGATCAGGATGACGGTTGAGCGCCCAAGCGCCCCTAAACCTGCTGTCACGCATTACACGCTGGTCAGGGTCGGTGAGTATGAGGGCTCCAATATTTCCCAGGTGAGTTGTCGCCTTGAGACGGGTAGAACGCATCAAATTCGCGTGCATTTAGCGAGTCTTGGGCATCCTTTGCTCGGCGACACCTTGTATGGTGGGCGGATGATCGGGGACGCGGGTCGTCAGATGCTGCATGCCTATCAATTACGATTCGAGAATCCGGGCGCCGAAGGGGGCGAGGTGTCATTTACTGCACCGCCAGCGGTTGATCTGTTGCGTGTTCAGGAGCAAATTCAATGGAAATAGGCGGTGCCCCGTCGATTCCTTTACTGCGACCTCAAACTCACTGGCCAGGTGTACAGGCTTTTTGTACGACACGTGCCGGTGGTGTGGGCACAGCACCTTATGACACCCTGAATCTGGGGCTGGGCGCGGGCGATGACCCTCAGGTCGTGTTGGAAAATCGTCGGCGACTTGGTCTTCTGATCCCTGCGGAACCTGCTTGGCTTAAACAGGTGCACGGGATTCGGGTGGTGGATGCGGATGATGCTGAGTTGTTTGCGCCGCAGGCTTTGGCGCCCGAGGCGGATGCCGCTGTGACCTGTCGTCCAGGGCGCGTGCTCGCTGTGCTGACCGCAGACTGCCTCTCGGTGGTGATGGCGGATGCCCAAGGCACCGTGCTTGGCAGTGCGCATGCGGGCTGGAAGGGCTTGGCTGCGGGTGTGCTTGAAGCGACATTAGGACAGATGCGGCATAAGCAACCTCAAGCGACAGGCTGGCGCGCCTGGATCGGACCAGGAATCGGTGCGGCTTCATTTCAGGTGGGGGCAGATGTCAAAGAGGCCTTTTCTGAAGAGTTGGCGCTGCAACCGGAATTATGTGCGCCCGACCCGCATGAGTCGGACAAATGGCGTTTGGATCTTGCCGGACTTGCGCGACTTCGTCTGGTGCGGATGGGTGTATCCCACATTGAGATGAGCGGTTATTGCACGGTCAAACATATGACGCAGCGGCCAGGGACTGATCAATGTGCCCCCACATTTTTTTCTTATCGGCGTGATCGACAGACCGGACGGATGGCGACACTCGCCTGGCTTGATCCTCAGGGTTAGTATTCAGATAGGCATCCGTTTCCCCTCATTGACAAGATTGTCTTTGCAGCGCAGGATTGGTCAGCCAACTGTATAAAAGGGTCTCGACTTGAACTTTCCTCTTCCCGATGGCTGGGTTCCCCCGGCTGGTATTTCTCCCGAAGAATTTGCCAAGATTCAAAAAGAATTTATTGAAGGTTGGCAGCAAATATCGAAAGACGCGGCTGAGGGTCATTTGTCCGCGCTCAAGGATCGACGTTTTGCCGCACCTGCTTGGGCGAATAGTCCGCCTCATTTGTTGATGGCGCATTTTTATTTGCTGTCGGCGGATGCGATGGCACGCATGGTGACGGCATCTGGCGCGGCACCCGAGGTCAAAGAGCGACTGCAATTTTCGATTCACCAGTGGATCGACGCGCTTTCGCCGGCCAACTTCTTAGCGACGAATCCTGATGCGCAAGCCGCCCTGGTGGCTTCCGGTGGAGAGACGCTGATGGCGGGAATGAGCAATCTTTTGTCCGATTTGAAAAAGGGCAGGATTACCCAGACGGATGAAACAAAATTCAAAATTGGCGAAAACGTCGCGACTACGCCTGGCGCCGTCGTCTTTGAAAATCCATATTTTCAGCTGATTGAATATGCGCCAAGCACTCCGACCGTTTTCTCGCGACCAATTCTGCTCGTCCCCCCGTGCATCAACAAGTTTTACATCCTTGATCTGCAACCGGAAAATTCGTTTGTACGCTACCTCGTCGACCAGGGCTTTACTGTCTTTTTAATCTCGTGGCGAAATCCAGTGCCCGAGGACAAGGACGGAATGGAAAAAGCAACGTGGGATGACTATCTGGAAAATGGCGTCCTCAAAGCGATCGAGGTCACCCAAGCCATCGCGGATCAACCGCAAATCAATGCGCTCGGTTTCTGTGTCGGCGGCACCATGCTGGCGACAGCGTTGGCGGTTGCCGCGGCGCGTGGCCAGGAATCAGTGGCTTCGGTCACCATGCTGACCTCCATGATCGATTTTCATGACACGGGTACGCTCGGTGTCTTTGTTGATGAGCAACATGCGACCTTGCGGGAACGCCAGATTGGTCAGGGCGGGCTCATGACGGCCAGAGAATTGGGGGCGACGTTTTCTTTCTTGCGCCCCAATGAGCTGGTCTGGAACTATGTCGTTTCAAACTACCTGAAAGGCGAGTCGCCGGTCGCGTTCGATTTATTGTTCTGGAACAGTGACGGAACGAATTTACCTGGTCCATTTTTCACTTGGTATTTTCGCCATACCTATCTTGAGAACAAATTGCGAGAGCCGAATGCGCTGACTTGTTGCGGAGTGCCGATCGATATGGGTCGCGTCAACATACCTGCTTTTGTATATGCATCGCGCGAGGATCACATCGTTCCCTGGAAATCGGCATTTTCTACTTTGTCATTGTTTTCAGGACAAAATACGTTTGTGTTGGGTGCCTCCGGGCACATTGCGGGAGTGATCAATCCGCCCGCGAAGAATAAACGTAGTTACTGGGTCGGTTCGGCACAAAATATTACGAAAAATCCTGAAAAATGGGATCAGCAAGCAACGGAGCATCCTGGCAGCTGGTGGCCGGTATGGAGCGAGTGGCTCGCAAGCCACAGCGGCAAACGCGTGAAGGCCTCTAAAAAACTGGGCAGCACTCAGTACAAGGCGCTTGAAGACGCGCCGGGGTCATATGTCAAGGTGAGGGCGGTTTAACGGTCGGATATGTCACGGAGCATGTCTGCCATTTTGTAGGACAACAGGGGGAGTCAATTTATGAGTGCAAAAATTGCGTATGTAACGGGTGGAATGGGTGGAATTGGGACTGCGATTTGTCAGCGCCTGGCCAAAGAGGGAATGACAGTGATTGCCGGCTGCGGTCCTAGCCGAGACCATCAGCAGTGGATTGATGAACAAGCGGCGCTGGGCTATACGTTTTATGCGTCAGTTGGAAACGTATCCGACTGGAACTCATGCGAAGCCGCTTTCAAAAAGGTTGTGGCCGAACACGGTCCGGTCGATGTGCTGGTCAATAATGCCGGCATTACGCGAGACGGTGTGTTCCGTAAAATGTCCGCTGATGATTGGCGTGCCGTCATGGATACCAATCTCAATAGTCTGTTTAACGTGACCAAACAGGTGATTGACGGGATGGCAGATCGCGGTTTTGGGCGTATTATTAATATCAGTTCGGTGAACGGTCAAAAAGGTCAGTTTGGTCAGTGTAACTATGCAACGGCCAAGGCCGCTATCCATGGTTTCACGATGTCGCTGGCTCTGGAGGTCGCAAGCAAAGGAGTGACGGTCAATACGGTCTCTCCTGGCTACATCGGAACCGATATGGTGCGTGCAATCCGTCCGGTTGTGCTTGAAAAAATTGTGGCAACGATTCCTGTCAAAAGACTGGGTCGCCCGGAGGAAATCGCTTCAATCGTGTCGTGGATTGCATCTGAAGAATCCGGTTTTTCTACTGGCGCAGACTTTTCACTGAATGGCGGCCTGCATATGGGTTGATAATGACCCGGCATTTGAGTAGTTTAAGCAAACAAATAGACAGATCGATCTGGGGACAGTAATGACTGAAGCAGCAGCAGGCGCATCCGTTCGCCTGATTAAAAAATATCCAAACCGCCGTTTGTATGACACACAGACAAGTACTTACATCACGCTGGCAGACGTGAAGCAGCTTGTGCTTGAAAATGAGTCATTTAAGGTTGTGGATGCAAAGTCCTCAGAGGATCTGACTCGCAGCATCCTCCTGCAAATCATCCTTGAAGAAGAGAGCGGCGGCATGCCAATGTTCTCTTCGACGATGCTGGCGCAAGTCATTCGCTTTTATGGACATGCGATGCAAGGCATGATGGGTACTTATCTTGAGAAAAATATCCAGGCCTTCATGGAAATTCAGGAGCGGGTAGCTGACCAGTCCAAGGGGATCTACGGTACCAATCAGTTCGCGCCTGAAACGTGGACACAGTTCATGACCGCGCAGACGCCAATGGTTCAAAATATGATGAACAGCTACGTTGAGCAAAGCAAAAGTCTGTTTTCTCAAATGCAGGACAAAATGCAAGACCAGACGCGTGCGATGTTTTCCACGTTTCCTTTTACTCCAGGGTCTCCTGGCGATAAAGGTAAGAGCTAAGCAGCTTAAAGGCCGAGCGCTTGTTCGGCCTTATTGTGCTCAGCATTCTTATTGAGCGGTCAATGTCATGCCCTCAACCTTGCGCAATACGCATGGTGATGTGATCAAGCGCTTCCTGCACTTGATCGACAAGAATCAGACAAAGATCACCTTCTTGTAGTTTGGCAAGCGCGGTATCAATCGCGAGAAATTCACCACGGATTTCTTGGATTTCTTTTGTGCGTGACACATTCTTCAAACCTAGCTGAAGTAACGCAAGTACTTCCCCGTCTTCGCGTCCGCGCTGACACTGGTCTTGATAAAGAATCGCCTGATCGAAAGCCTCTCCCAGGATCTCGGTTTGTCGCACGATATCCTCGTCACGACGATCTCCAGCACCGCTGATCACCACCATGCGCCGTTTGGCAGGCATGACTTCGACGGCCTGAATCAACGCCAAAATAGCATCGGGATTGTGGCCGTAGTCGGCGATGACAGTGGCGCCCCGATAATCAAAAACGTTGAAGCGTCCGGGGGCATTTTGTGTGTCGTTGACAAAGGTGGAGAGCCCTATGCCGATCGTTTGCCAATCCAGTCCGAGTGCCCAGGCAGCGCCAATCGAGGCCATCGCATTTTCAGTTTGGAAGGTGATGCTGCCATTTCGCGTCAGTGGAATGGACTTCAGTGCGATGCGGTGTTCAAAGCTGCCTTCCGTTGCAACAATGTAATCGCCATCCACAAAGACAACGCGCCTACCTTGCGCGCGATGCGTATTCAGTGCGGGGTTGTGGCGGTCGCTGGCAAAGAGTGTGATCTTTCCGGGACACGCCTGCGCCATCGTCACAACGTTGGCATCCATGGCGTTCAGAACCGCGGTCCCATTGGGGGCGACGTTTTGAACAATGACGCGCTTGACCAGGGACAGGCCCTCGACCGTGTCGATGAAGTTCATGCCAAGATGATCGCCGATGCCGATATTGGTCACAACAGCGACATCGCACTTGTCAAAAGCGAGGCCCTCTCTCAGTACGCCGCCACGCGCAGTTTCAAAAACTGCCGCATCAACATCTGGATGCATGAGGACGTTTCGCGCACTGCGTGGTCCACTGCAATCGCCAGTATCGATACAACGCTGCTCGATGTATACCCCATCCGAATTCGTCATGCCGACACGCTTGCCGCTTGTGCGCAACAAGTGTGCAGTCAGCCGGACCGTCGTGGTTTTGCCATTGGTGCCTGTGACAGCGACGATAGGGATGCGTGCATTGTCACCCTCTGCAAACATGGTGGAAATAATGGCTTCACCGACAGGTCTGGCTTTGCCAAAAGAGGGGCTCAGGTGCATGCGTAACCCAGGTGCCGCATTGATTTCAACGACGCCTGCGCGTTGCTCTTCCATAGGTTTGATCACGGTTTCCGCAACCAGATCGACCCCGGCAATGTCCAGACCCACCATCTGCGCGGCCGTGATCATTCTGGCGGCGAGCTCGGGATGGACCTCGTCCGTGACATCGGTCGCGCTGCCGCCCGTACTGAGGTTGGCATTATTGCGCAGCAAAATGCGCTGACCATGCTCTGGAACAGACTGGGCCGTTAAGCCCTGGTTGGCAAGCGTGGCGAGGGCAATTTCATCCAGACGAATTTTGGTCAGCGCGGTTGCGTGTCCATCTCCGCGCAAGGGATCCAGATTCACGGTTTCAACCAGTTGTGCGATGGTGTGCGTGCCATCACCGATCACGCTCGGTGGATCGCGTCTGGCTGCTGCGACGAGTTGGTTGCCGATCACAAGCATTCTGAAATCATGACCAGGAATGTATTGCTCGATGATGACATCACTGCTGATGTCGGAGGCGACCTCAAATGCTTTGTTGAGTTGGTCGCGGGTTTCAATGTTGACCGCGACTCCCTTGCCTTGATTACCATCGCGAGGCTTGACGACTACGGGCATACCGATCTGGTTGGCGACGGCCCAGGCTCGATCTTGATCTTTGACGACAAAGCCTGTGGGTACTGGGACCCCCGCCGCTTGTAAGAGCATTTTGGTGAGGTCTTTGTCCTGGGCGATCGCTTCAGCAATTGCGCTGGTGCCACTTGTTTCTGCCGCCTGAATGCGCTTTTGTTTGCTGCCCCAGCCGAACTGAACAAGACTGCCTTCGGTGAGGCGTCTGTAGGGGATGCCGCGCGTGACGGCTGCGTCCACGATTGAGCCGGTGCTCGGTCCTAGCCGGACATCTTCGTCAAGCTCACGCAGTGCGGAGAGCGCCTGCTTGATGTCAAAAGGGCTGTCGACCAAGGCCGCCTGACACAGTCCTTGCGCCAGCTCAATGGCCAACCTGCCGACCGGCTCTTCGGTGTACTGAAAAACAATCTGAAACACGCCGGATTCGGGCGTGGCTGTCGTTTGACCAAAGGAGACCTGACAGCCGGCCGCGGCCTGCAGTCCGAGCGCGATCGCTTCGAGCGCGTGGGCGATGGTGATGGGATCTTTGTGCCCAAGCGGGCGTAAAGGCTTCATGTCAGGGAAGCGCGCCCGGAGTCGATTGACAAAGCCGGGCATCTGGTCCAAATCCGCCTCGTCGCCCTCGCAATGCACAACGGCTTCGATCGCAGTGTGACGACTCCACAAATTTGGTCCACGTAGCGCACGAATTCTAGAAACTTCCATTTGGATTCCTGAGGGGAGAGAGGAGGGGCAGATGAAGTGAATCGGAAATCTTAGTTGAAATCAAAGGCGATTAAGCCGGCTTCGATGAGCTCAGGAGAGACACCCAGCGCCCATGCTGCAGAGGCCGCTGCCAGGGCGCAGTAGATGTGTCCGGCATGAGTGCCCCGTTCTGTCACAGGGATCGAGGCAATCGTGCAAAGATTTCGGCGCACCGATCCCTCTGCAAGTATCAGTTGGCCATGATCCACGAAAACACCTCGTTGCCCGCTCGCGATATGGTCCACTAACGCAGGGAGTGTGGCTTGTCTGCTAAAAAGTGTGACATTGCCATCACAGAACTGCGCCAAGCTCATGACGCGTGGATCGTCCGCGTTGAGGACTGCCATGCCTTGAGGCAAGATCACGTCCATTTGTGTGCGGTAGAGATTAATCAGATCCGCATCGTCGACGATTTCGTGGTCGGCCAGATTTTGGGTCCAGTCCACATTGGTGATGACGCCAACCTCGCAGCGCTCGTAAGCGAGCCCTTCACTCAGTATTTGCGCGCAGCCATTTTCAATGATGACGGCTTCGACTTCGCGATTGAGAAGCACTCTGCGTCCGTTGGCGTGATCGGCGCAATTGCCCGCATGCAGGCGTCTTTTATCCACAAATAGACCTTCACTGCACGCCAGGCCGGTGCGCCAGCCGTGCAGCGCGAGGAGTCTGAAAAGTAGTTTGCCTGTCAAGGTCTTGCCGGTTGTCCCTGTAATACCAACGACAGGGACTCTGGCCATGTCGCCGGGGGGAAACGTATAGCCGACAATATCGCGACCGACTTGACGCGCCTGACCTTGGGCGGGTTTGAGGTGCATGAGTAGGCCCGGCCCTGCATTGACTTCGACGATTGCACCATGCTGGGGGGCGAGGGGCTTGGAGATGTCCTCAACGACCAAGTCGATGCCAGCGATGTCCAGGCCAACAATGCGAGCGGCGGTGCAGGCGATGGACGCGATATCGGGATGTACCTCTGTCGTGCAGTCAAACGCCACATTGCCATTGCGCTGAATGACGACTTCGGCGCCAGACGCAAGAATGTCGTCGGGCGCAAAACCTTGTCGGGCGATTTCCAGGATGGCGGCCGAATCAAGTCGCACGTAGTTGAGGGGCTGATCTTCTTCGTGGCCGCGACGTGGATCGGCGTTGAGTTGTGTGTCAATCAGTGTACGGATGCTGTGTTGTCCATCACCGACCACGACCGCATGTTGCCCTTTGGCAGCAGCGACCAATTGGCCGCCCACAATCAACAAACGATGCTCGAGTCCGACAATGAACTGCTCGACCAAAACACCTGAGCCTTCTTCGATGGCAACAGCGTAGGCTTTGTCGATTTCTTGTTTTGTGGTCAGATTGGTAAAGACCCCGCGACCATGATTGCCGTCAGTCGGTTTGACCACGACGGGCAATCCGAGCTCCTGCGCCGCTTCCCAGGCATCGTCCGCACTCTCAACCTCCCGTCCAACCGGGACGGGAACACCACAGGATTGCAACAAGCTTTTGGTCAGATTTTTATCGCGTGAGATCGTTTCCGCTATGGCACCTGTATTGTCGGTTTCCGCCGTCCAGATGCGTCGCTGATTGACGCCATAGCCTAGTTGCAGCAGATTACCTGCGCTCAGACGAATCGCCGGGATATCGCGGTCATCGGCTGCGTCGACGATGCAGGCTGTGCTCGGACCTAGGCAATATTGCTGGCGCAGGTCATTTAATGTGGCCACCATGGCCACTAGGTCACTGGGGCGGCCCGCGACGCAATCAAGAATCAGTTCGCGCGCGAAGTCGAGCGCCCGTCGAGTGACGGTTTCGTGCCAGGCTCGCACGACGACTTTGAAGACATCGCGCCTGGAGGTGGCGCGAGTCTGACCGTAGCCGCCCGGCATCCCCGCGAGTTGTTGCAAGGTGAGTGCGAGATGCTCCATGAGGTTCGGTGACCAGATGCCGGTTTCGAGAGCATGCGCCAGATTGAATGCACCTGCCACGTCTTTTGACGCTTCGATGCCGGGGCCTGGTTGAATCAGTGAAGGAATGGTCTGGCGCAGCCTTTGGTAGGCAGCCTGGAGGTCAGAGGTTGGTCGCTCCCGCAACCCGCTAAATTGAACCCAGGCCTCAATCACTGGGCGGTAGGTCCAAATATTCGGCCCCAGCAGGTGGATGCTGCGCAAGGTCGAGATGTCACATATGCTCATAGGGAACGAATAAGGCCGCAGTTGATTCGATTTGTTGCATTGCACAATGCTGTGCATGTCACATTATCGCAGCAAAAAGGGGCTTTGGTGACGACTCCCATGCATCTAGGGCGACCCCCAAGCCATATGCTAGTTATACTTGCAGGGTTAACTGATTTTTGAGCTAATCAAATTTTCCCGATGAACCGCTTTCTGTTGCAGTCGGCTTTCCAAACTGACGAGCACGATCTGCCGCAGCAATGACCCCTCATTTAGCCTCTGAGCCCACTTTCAGCCCGACCCTGCCCGGTGGCTGGTCGGACGCATTGACGGCGTTGCTGGAGCCGGGCGAGCTTGTCCTGGCTTGGCTTGAGCCCGACTTGGATGAGCGTTTGTTTTTTGCGCCCGGTGTGTTGGTCCTCACCTCGCACCGTTTATTGTCTCGGGCACCTGGTTCTGCCGACTGGTTAGTCTGGACGGTCTCTGTCACTCAATCTTTGCAGCACCGAGACCACGCTGGTGTCGGTTCGATCGAATTGTTCGATGGAATGGTGCGGCTCGGGATCTGGCGACATACACTTGGCACCGTGCCGGCTGTGGCCAGGATGGTGGAGCTGTTCAGTAATTTGCAACAGAAGCTCCGCGACCCCGATGCCGTGATTGCTGTTGACGCGGCAGCCTGCCCGGCTTGTGGCACGCCGTACGCGCCGGATCAGGATGAGTGCGCCGTCTGCGATGCCGCGCCTGCCGGACCAAGCGATACCTGGGCCTTGCTGCGTCTGGCACGCTTTGCGCGACCTTACAGGGTGCCTCTCTTGGTCGGATTGCTGTTGACCTTGATGTCCACCGCAGCCTCTTTGGTGCCTCCGTATCTCACGATGCCTCTGATGGATGACATTCTGATTCCTTTTCAGAATGGCAAGCCAATCGATTACGACTTAGTCACGCTGTATCTGACGGGTTTGGTGGTCGCAGCTTTGCTCGCATGGCTACTGGGTTGGGCCCGAACTTATTTGTTGTCCTGGGTGAGCGAGCGGATTGGTGCCGACCTCAGAACCACGACGTTCAACCATTTGCAAACGCTGTCATTGCAGTTTTTTGGCGGCAAGCGCACAGGCGACCTGATGGCGCGTATCGGCAGCGAGACAGACCGTATCAATCTGTTTTTATCGTTGCATTTTCTCGACTTCGTCAACGATGTGTTGATGATCGTCATGACAGCAGCCATCTTGTTGACGATTGATCCTTGGCTGGCAGTGACGACTTTAGTGCCGCTGCCCATCATCATTTGGATGATCCACCTCGTGCGAGATCGTTTGCGCTTTGGTTTTGAAAAAGTCGATCGCTCATGGAGCGAGTTGACCAACGTGTTGGCTGATACGATTCCCGGGATTCGCGTGGTCAAGGCGTTTGCCCAGGAAAAAAGAGAAGTGGCGCGCTTTCGCGAAGCGAACGACCGATATCTCGGGGTGAATGATCGGATTAATAAAATCTGGGCGCTCTTTGCGCCGACTGTGACGTTCCTGACCGAAATCGGTTTGCTCGTCGTGTGGATTTTCGGCATTACGCAGGTCGCATCAAGCGCGATCAGCGTCGGCGTGCTTGCGGCGTTCCTCGCATACATTGGTCGTTTTTATACGCGTCTGGACTCCATGAGTCGCATTGTGACCTATACGCAACAAGCTGCGGCGGGAGCCAAGCGGATTTTCGATATTTTGGATCATGTCTCCAGCGTGCCTGATGCGCAGCGGCCGGTGCCGCTCGATCGCATGGAAGGCAGGATTGAAATCCGCAATGTAGGATTTCGCTACGGTAGTCGGACGGTGCTGCGTAATGTCAATCTCAGTATTGGCGCAGGCGAGATGATTGGCCTCGTGGGCCACAGCGGTTCTGGCAAGAGTTCGCTCGTGAACCTGATCTGCCGGTTTTACGATGTGACCGAAGGGGGGATCCGTGTTGACGGGGTGGATATCCGCTCTTATTCACTGAACTCTTTCCGAAGCAACATTGGTCTTGTGTTGCAGGAACCATTTTTGTTTTTTGGCACGATTGCAGAAAATATCGCTTATGGCAAACCAGGCGCCACGCGCGAAGAAATCATCGCGGCCGCAAGGGCGGCTCGGGCACACGAATTTATTTTGAGACTTCCTCAGGGGTATGACTCTTTGGTGGGCGAACGAGGGCAGGCCTTGTCCGGCGGCGAACGTCAGCGTATCTCGATCGCTCGCGCGCTGCTGATTGATCCGCGTATTTTGATTCTTGATGAGGCGACCTCTTCGGTCGATACGACGACTGAAATGGAAATTCAGGAGGCCCTGGACAACTTGATCCAGGGTCGCACAACGATTGCGATTGCCCATAGGCTCAGCACACTGCGCAAAGCGGATCGTCTTGTGGTGCTGGATCGCGGCCAAGTGGTTGAGATTGGCAATCATGAAGACTTGCTCGCCCGTGGCGGTCATTATCACGCGCTCTACGAGGCTCAGACACGACAGGTTGATGCAGAAGCACCTCTTCCAAGCGCGGGGGAGACGTCGCATGGATGATTTTCAAATGTCGCGTAATCTGGCGGGGCGCTTGGTGCTAACGCTGCCGAGTGGTCAAGTCCATGAGGGCGTGACGCCGGTGCGCGCCTTTCCTGTGCAGGCGCCACAGGAGTTTGTCGCGCTGGTGAGTACCGAAGGTAAAGAGCTGCTTTGGATCGAGCGCCTGGCCGAGGTACCCGAGGATGTGCGGATGCTGATCAATGAAGAAATCGCCTCACGTGAAGTGATGCCGGTAATTCAGCAGTTGTTAAAAGTCTCAACCTATTCCACGCCCAGTACGTGGGAGGTTGTGACCGACCGCGGACCCACCAGGCTCATCCTCAAAGGCGAGGAGGACATTCGTCGTTTGGGTGCCAGCACACTCATCATTACCGATAGCCATGGTTTGCGGTTTTTTGTTTCTGATATGTTGCAGCTCGATAAGCACAGTCGCCGCTTGCTGGATCGTTTCCTTTAAAGACCCGCGGACAGAACGAGTTGATAGAACGAGTTGATCGGACGCGCTGATCGGATGCGCTGACCCTGAGTGGTTGTCTGGGGCGTTCTCTCAGCCGCTCACGTCAGTTTGATGAGCTGTTTGCCGAAATTCTCCCCCTTGAGTAATCCCACAAACGCCTCTGGCGCACGGACAAGTCCCTCGACGACTGACTCGCGGTACTTGAGGCGTCCGTCGACGACGAGTGCGTACAAGCTTTCTCGGATGGCGGGCCATGTCTCGAGGTGGTCGGAGACGATGAAACCTTGAACACGAATACGGTTGATGAGGATGGAGCGCAGCGTCCGATAGGCGTGCGGCTCCCGATTGAATTCGGACACCATGCCGCATAATGCGATCCGTGAAAAAACATTCATGTGTGTCAGCAATTGTTCAAAAATCGCCCCCCCCACGTTCTCAAACAAACAATCGATACCGTTGGGAAGGGCGAGCGCGAGTTCTGCTGCAAAATCGGGCGAGCGGTGATCCAAGCAGGCATCAAAGCCAAGCTCATTGAGCACGTAGGCGCATTTTTTCTGTCCACCGGCGATGCCGACCACGCGGCAGCCGCGAAGTTTGGCGAGTTGTCCGACAACGCTACCCACGGCACCGGAGGCGGCATCGACGACGACAGTTTCGCCCTCTTTGGGCTGACAAATATCGATCAGTCCAGTCCACGCTGTGATGCCTGGCATCCCGATCACACTCAGGTAGGCGGTCGGGCTGACTTGATGCGTGTTGATTTTGGTGACCGCGCGTGCATCCATGGCTGCAAAAAGCTGCCAGCCGCATGCCGCGAGGACAGCGTCACCCACTGCAAACTCAGGGGAATGGGAGGCGATGACTTCGCCGACGGTGTTACCCACCATCAATTCGCCTATGTTGACACCGCGGGCGTAGGATTTCGCTTCAGAAATTCGCCCTCGCATGTAAGGATCGAGGGATAGCCAGTGGTTCTTGATGAGGACCTGGCCCGGGCCAGGCGTAGGGATTTCAGCCTCAATGAGCTTGAAGTTTTCTGGTGTGACCCAGCCTTCGGGTCGACTAGCAAGAATGATTTGTTGGTTGTGCATGGCAGCGCTATGTTTGATGGAATATAGGGTATGCACCGAGCAATGCTGATGCCTCATGAGTAGTAACTTTATACATGGAGAATTGAATATTCGCTGCCTACTTTTTAGAACATCAAACACCACACTGGGAGTTCCCAAATGGCTATAAAACTAACCGTCAACGGCAAACCGCACAGCATTGACGTCGATCCAAGCACGCCGCTGCTGTGGGCGATTCGTGAGCAAGTCGGTTTGACCGGCACCAAATATGGATGTGGCGTGGCCCAGTGTGGCGCCTGTACGGTCATGCTTGAAGGACAGGCCATCCGCTCCTGTGTGATTCCTGTCAGCGCCGCTGAGGGCAAGAGCGTGCAGACCATCGAGGGTCTCGCGGTCGATGGCAAGCTCACCAAACTCCAACAGGCATGGATCGATCATCAGGTGCCACAGTGTGGTTTTTGCCAGGCAGGTATGTTGATGGCCGCCACTGATTTGCTCGCTAAAAATCCAAAGCCTACAGATGCGGATATTGATATGGCGATTACGAACATTTGTCGTTGCGGAAGTTTTCAGGAAGTCCGCGCTGCGATTCACTCAGTTGCTAAAGCATAAGGGGTACTCACATGAATGCACGCGTCCCGAATCCTTCCCGCAGACACTTTATCGTTGGCTCAACGGCCGTCAGTACAGGTCTGGCTCTGGGTTTACAGTTCCCCTTCATGAGCGTCGCTCAATCGGCGAGCGCCACACCCGAGATCGGTGTGTGGGTTGTGATCAAGCCCGATGACAAAGTGATTGTGCGTGTCGTGCGCTCCGAGATGGGGCAGGGCACGATCACTGGCCTGGCGCAGATGGTGGCCGAAGAGCTCGAATGTAACTGGAAGAATGTCACCACCGAATACCCAACACCTGGTGAAAGCCTCAAGCGTAAAAATCCCTGGGGCTCGTTCTCCACGGGTGGAAGCCGAGGCATTCGCACTTCGGAAAAATACGTCCGTGAAGGCGGGGCCGCCGCGCGCATGATGCTCTTGCAGGCTGCCGCCGACGAGTGGAAAGTACCCGTCGCAGAGTGCGTCGTCTCCGAAGGCGTCATCACACACAAGCCGAGTGGACGTACGACGACGTATGGCAAAGTTGCCGACGCGGCAGCCAAACTGCCTGTGCCAAAAGAGATCCCGCTTAAGGATCCAAAAGACTGGAAAATCATCGGTAAATCGGTGCAGCGGATCGATACCTTCGAAGACAAAGTCACCGGTAAGCAAGTCTATGGCATGGACTTGACGTTGCCCGGCATGATGGTGGCGACGATCAAAGAGTGTCCTGTGTTTGGCGGCAAGCTCAAGAGCTATGACGAAAGTAAAGTGATGTCCATGAAGGGCGTCAAAAAAGTCGTTAAAGTGGGCGATAGCGCTGTTGCGGTGATTGCCGATACCTTCTGGATCGCCAAGACCGCGATGGATGTCTTGCCGATCGTCTGGGATGAGGGTCCGAATGCCAAAGTCTCGAGTGCCTCGATTGCCGCCATCCTCAAAGAAGGTCTGACCGCCGAGCAGGCTTTTGTTGGCAATCAGCGTGGTGATACCAAGGCGGCGCTTTCTGGCGCAGCTAAGAAAATCGAGTCGACCTATTTTTATCCGTTCCTGAATCACGCTCCCATGGAAGTGATGAATGCGACGGCGAAGTGGACGCCTGAGCGCTGTGAAGCCTGGGTGCCGACGCAAGACGGTGAAGCCTCGCTCGCGGCTGTCATTGCAGCATCGGGTCTTTCAGCGGACAAGTGCGATGTTTACAAAATCAATCTGGGTGGCGGCTTTGGTCGACGTGGCGCGTTTCAGGACTACACCACACAGGCGGTCAATATTGCCAAGCAAATGCCTGGCGTGCCGATCAAGTTGATCTGGACACGTGAAGAAGACATGACGCAGGGTCGTTACCATCCGGTCATGATGTGCAAAATGACTGGCGCGTTTGATGCCAACAAAAACCTGACTGGTGTGCACATGCGTTTGTCAGGGCAGTCTATCTTGGCTGCTGTGCGTCCCGCCATTGTCGAGAAAGACAAGGGTCGCGACATCCTGGTTTTCCAGGGGGTGATGGAAGGTGGCGAGCACGCGATCGGCTATGAGTTTCCGAACCAGCTGATCGATCACGCCATGCGTAACACGCATGTGCCTCCGGGTTTCTGGCGTGGCGTCAACGTCAACCAAAACGCAATCTTTATCGAATGTTTCATGGATGAACTCGCTGAAGAAGCCGGTATGGATCCAGTCGAATTCCGTCGCAAGTACATGGGTAAATTCCCGCGTAACTTGGCAGCAATGAATGCTGCGGCTGAGGGCATTGGTTGGGGCAAGCCAGCACCTCAGGGTGTCCACCGTGGCATTGCGCAGATGATGGCGTTTGGCAGCTATGTTGCGGCCGCATGCGAACTTTCCGTGACGGACGGCACCAAGGTCAAAATCCATCGGATCGTGGCGGCGACAGATTGCGGTTACGCCGTCAACCCAGCCCAAATCGAGCGTCAGGTGTCTGGTTCTTTTGTGTACGGCTTGTCCGCACTGTTCGAAGAAGAGTGCACCATCAAAGACGGCCGTGTTGAGCAAAAGAATTTCGATACGTTTAACTCGATCCGTTTGTCGCAGATGCCTCAGGTCGAAACCATCATCATTCAAGGCGGTGGTAAAGCCTGGGGTGGTATTGGCGAGCCAACAATCTGCGTGGCAGCACCTGCGGTCCTGAACGCAATTTATCGTGCAACAGGCAAACGTCTGCGTGATGTACCTTTGAAAAATAGTGGCTTTACCTTGGTATGACGCAACGGGTGATAAGGTGTTTACTGGCAGCATGCATTGTGTTGGTGGCACCTTGTATCACTCAGGCGCAGAAAACCGATCAGGACGTGATTGTTGAGTCTCTGTCGGTTGTTCCCGGAGATGTCGTCCGGGGTCGCGCGATTGTTCTAAGTCGTCAGAGCGGTCTGTGTATTTTGTGTCATAGCGGACCGTTTCCTGAGGAACGTTTTCAGGGCAATCTGGCACCAGATTTGGCCGCGAGTGCGGCCGGTCTGAGTCCGGCTCAACTGAGGGCGAGGATTGTCGATGCCAGCCGCTTTAATCCCGACACCATCATGCCGTCCTATTTCAAAAAAGGTCACTTTACGCGGGTCGCACCATCGTTCGCGGACAAGACGATCTTGACGGCGCAAGAAATCGAAGATGTCGTGGCATTTTTAGTGAGCTTAAAACCATGAGCACTAGTCGAAGAACATTCATTGTCACCCTCGGAGCGATCAGCATTGTTCCGTGGTTGGACGCGCAGGCGACTCCCGCAGAAGCCGCAGAGGCGATCAAGAAAATTTTAGGCGGAGCCAAGCCACGCAATGGTCGCGTTCATTTAGAGATTTCGCCACTGGTTGAAAATGGCAATCTCGTGCCGATGACCGTTTCAGTTGAAAGTCCGATGACCGAGGCGGATCATGTGACAGCGATCCATATCGTCGCCGAAGGCAATCCTCTCCCTAATATCGTCAGTTTTTATTTGGGCGCCCGCGCGGGTCGCGCCGAGGTCAGTTCACGGATTCGCTTGATGAACTCTCAGCGCATTTGGGCGCTTGCGCGGATGAGTGATGGCTCGTTTTGGCAGGGCTACGCGGAGACGATGGTGACGCTGGCCGCCTGTACCGAGGAGATACTGATATGAGTAAGACCTCACGCACGGTCGTCTCGATGCCAAAGACTGCGAAAAAGGGAGAGATCATTCCGATTCGCGTGATTGTTCAGCATGACATGGAGTCTGGTTTCAGACATACGGAGCGCGGCGTGTTAGTGGCGCGTGACATTATTCGCGATTTTGTTTGCACCTATGACGGCGTCGATGTGTTTCGCGCCGAGCTTCATCCAGCGGTCGGTGCGAATCCGACTTTCAGTTTTTTTACGGTCGCCACGCAGAGCGCAACACTTGAGTTTAAGTGGACCGGCGACAATGGCTATGCCTCAAGCGTGACTAGCCAGCTTGTTGTCACGTGATCGTGCGCAGTTTTTTGTGTCGCACGCGTACACAGCCGCGATCAGCGTGCTTTGTTCCGTTTGGGGTGGCCTGGTCTATTGCGTGGCTTGTGTTGCCGCTGTTTTTTTTATCATCGCTCGCGTGGTCGCAGACAAGCCTGCCACCCCGGCAATCCAGTTATGAACTGATGTCCCCTGCCACGCGCGCGATGCAGGACGATGAAGCGCTCAATCCTGCGACATTCTGGGTCTTGGATGGGCAAACCTTATGGAACGAATCAACAGGCAAGAAAAATGTCTCGTGCGCGCAATGTCATGGCGATGCGACCACGACAATGAAGGGTGTCTCGGCAAGCTTTCCCAAGCTGGTGAACGGTCGATTGTTGAATCTGGCAGGGCAGATCAATATGTGCCGGCAGTCCAAGCAGGAGGCAGAACCACTTCAATTAGAGTCCAAGTCACTGCTGTCACTTGAGACCTATGTCGGTCATGCCTCCAAGGGGATGCCGATTACCGTCGAGCGCACTTCCGAGAATGCGCAGCCGCTTGACTCAGGTCGACTATTGTTTGAACAGAGACTGGGGCAGCTCAACTTGTCATGCGCGCAATGCCATGCAGAACGGGCGGGGCTGAAGTTGGGTGGCAATGTGATCCCAGAAGCTCATCCCACCGGATATCCAATCTACAGACTCGAATGGCAGACGGTTGGATCCCTTCAGCGCAGACTGCGTAACTGTATGACAGGGGTGCGTGCACAGCCCTACGCATTAGGCTCAGAGGAGCTGGTTCAGCTTGAGTTGTTTTTGATGTGGCGCGCCCGTGGCATGCCAATTGAAACGCCTGGCGTGCGTCCTTAAGGGGTGGGGTGTTCTCTGGGGTTTAGCCACCAGATAGGCTATGCGGGTCTTCAGCAAGCCCCGTGCCCGCCAAATGTACGGTGCAGTTTACGAGCTCCGCGACGTACGGAGCTTGAGCGCTGACGCTCGTGATGGCGGTGTTACCAATCTTCACAGGGAGAGGATGAGCACCGAGTGTGATGTTGCGCTCAAGCAAAGCGAGAATGACAAGGCCATGGCTGACCACAATCAACGGGCCGTCCAGCGTTTCTCTCAAGCGAGCTGCGTACGCGAGCGCCTCGGCCACGCGCTCGTGAAAGGTTTGCATGGATTCGCCGTTGGCGGGCGCTTCAATCATTTCCATGGCATTGAAACTCAGCGTGTCGTAGGGGCGTCCTCGTAGATCGCCAAAATTACGCTCCCATAGCAATGGGGTGCTCAGTGGTGTCAGGCCCGTTTTCAAGGCGATTGTTTGCGCCGTTTGCCAGGCTCTGGGCATGTCACTGGCCAAGATGGCGGCAGGTTTGAGTGCGCGAACTCGTTCTGCGACCCGCTCTGCTTGCAGATGTCCTCTCGGGGCAAGCGGTGTGTCGGCAGGTTGGATGGTGCGAGCCGCGTTGAGTAGTGTCTCGCCATGGCGGATAAAAATAATCGACATGATGTGTTCCTTATGCCGTCAGGGCGTGAACATTCCAATAAAAATGGCGGGATCCACCCGTGCATCGTTGAGGCTGACATTCCAGTGCAAATGCGCACCTGTCACGCGGCCTGTCGCGCCCACTTTGCCGAGCACTTGTCCTCGGGCTAATTGCGTGCCCGGTTTGACGTCAATCGCAGACAGGTGACAGAACATGCTGATCATGCCTTGCCCGTGGTCAACAAATACGGTTTTACCGTTAAAAAAATAATCACCCACCAAGATGACGCGACCCGCTGCCGGGGCATGAACGGGTGTGCCGGTCGGAACGGCGAAGTCCAGGCCGGAATGAGGTGCGCGCTCTTGACCGTTAAAAAACCTTTTAAGACCAAAGGGGCTCGACAATGGACCGGTGACGGGACGATCGAGAATCAGATTGGTGGGTGTGGAGCTACTGAACTGTTGGTAGGCATCATCCTGAAGCTTTTTTTCACGCTCATACCGTTCCAAATCCTGCTTGCTGAGATCAACGTGTTTATTTGTTTTGAGCGTGATGCGTTGTTCACGATATTTCTTATCCTGTACTTCAAAGGTGTAGGCGATAAATTTCTTGCCCTGTGTGACATCCAGGGTTTGTTTTCCCAGCTTGCTTGAGAGCGCGATCCCTACGATTGCGAACCAGCGACCCTTGTCAGAACGGATCACCATCACAGGGTTATTTTGATAGCGAGCAGTCGGTGGTGCGGCGCTGCGTTCTTGAGTCGGACCGGTAATGTCGATGACGGCAACGCCCCCTGGCACGGGCTGGTGCAATGACTGTATTTGCTCGATGGGAAAGGACACTGCAGCCCTGTCAATCGCCGAGGGTGTGTTCGCCAGCGCCGCAGGTTTGGCTGCAGAGGTAACGGCTTGCGTGGTACTCGAGAGTGCTGCTAAAAGGAGCGCAAAAAGCCAACGTGAGACATGCGTGCCATTCAATGAGGGAAGCATCAGGGCCATAGTTTCCAGAGGTATTGCGTGGGATTGTCTGGGCATGAGCCGAACTGGCAGACCATGATCGCGCTGATAGTGTTAGCCACTGCAATCAGCAAAAAGAGTCCGATCAGTGCTGTTGTGATGTATGCGGTGGTTGGTGCTCTGACGGATAGTTGGGGCCGTTCGATCGCGAGATGATTGCGATCAATACAAAGCATGATCGCGCAGAACACGATCATCACGACAAACGAGATAAAGCCCCACGTGTAAAAGTGTAGCCCAAACAGTTCTGAGCCATAGCCTGCGTCGCCCGGAGCGATATGCAGGAGGAGCTGTCTGGTCGACGCGGTCGCTCCTGCTAACGCTGAAGCGAGAATAATGGCGTAGTGCACGGCAGAGGGACCAAAACGAACATTGAGCATCATGCCAATGCCCGCGAGTGTGAGTGCGACACGCTGTAACTGGCAGAGTGGACAGGGCAGTTCGTTAAAGACAATCTGCCAGTAAAAAGCTTCTAGCAAGGAACCACAGACGGCCAGCAATGCGATCGCGTTGAGCCAATATGACCAGCTGTGCCCGGCAATGCCCGACGAACGGTTTGAATAGTCCATGACAGGCCTCAGAGAGAAATGTTGAGTTTGTCTGTCATGTGATACTGCAGCCACGCCAGAAAGATGATGAACGTCAAGATCCACGCGATGATGGAGGGCATCCTGCGGCCGCGCATCGTCAGACCAATGGCGATGAGAGCGGTTAAAAATGGCAGCATCATAATCATGGGCTTAACATCCTCGCGCAGACTCGATGCGCAAATATTGAGTGGCAATTTTCGATAGCAACATTCGCTCAGGCAAGCTTACCACTCCGCGTCCTTTGCGTAAGGGTTTTAAGGTGTTTTAGCGCGCCTATTCAGACTGCGAAATTGGCCTCAAAGGGCTGTCCGACTCGGATGGCACGTCCCTCGCCTGCGCGCACGATCGCATTCATGCCAAAGCAGACTGCGTCATTCATCCGACTCAAACGGCGGTAGCCCTCGAGCGTCTCCATCACCTCTGGGGAGCGCATGGCGGTGTAAGGGTCGATGTTGGGGATGGGGCAGCGACCGCAGGGTTTCACAAGGGTCAGCTCAATCGGTCCCGCGGCCGTATGGAGTAGTAGTTGCGACAGTGCGTCTTCTTCGTGAGCATCCAGCCCCTCCAGCACTAAATTTGGCCGAAAACGCATCATGTCGACGGCATCGTGTCCGTTTTCCGCGAGTCGTTCATTAAAAACATCAAGCGCGCGCTGAGTCACTACTAATAAAGCGAACCCATCGCTAAACATATTTGGCGCCTCTGCTTCGCCGGTCCATTCTTGTGCGGAGATGCGGGTCGCGAGCGGCGAAAAGCGAATGAGGCGGTAATTTTTACCGGGTACGGCCAGAAATGTGTTGAGCCAGGCCGAGACTTCATCTCCCATATCGTCGCCCAGCAACGTGTCGCGCCAGACTGTCACCCGCATGGGTTTGCCCATGCGAGAGAAGGGCACCTTGATTTCCTCGTGTTCCGGGGCTGAGAGATAGAGTGCGTCCTCAGTCAGACGGGGCGTGATCCAAACCATGTGTGGAATCTGTCGCTGGGTGAGGAACTGACCGTCCTGATCAACGATCATCCACTCCCTGTCATGGGAGAGTCCAGTGGGTTTGAGGATCGACTCAGAGACTTCTATTCCAGCGCAAGACTTCACTGGATAGATAAACATTTGGGTAATGATGCCCGTGCAGTCCGCCATTCTGGTCTTCCCGATTGTTCGATGTCGATGTATTCTAAAATGAAGTTCTATTTTCTGACAGGGTTTAGTGATGCCTTCTTTTGATGTAGTTTCTGAAGTCGATAAACATGAGTTGACCAATGCCGTCGATCAGGCCAATCGCGAGCTGTCGACGCGGTTTGACTTTAAGGGCACCGATGCGAAGTTCGAGCTTGAGGGTTTTGTCGTGACGCAGGTCGCACCGAGTGCCTTTCAGCTCAAGCAGATGATTGACATTCTGCGCAGCCGCTTGAGTGCGCGCGGGATTGATGTTCGCTCGATGGATGTTGCTGATCCCCTTGAAAATCTCGGTGGCGCACGTCAAAAGATTACGATTAAGCAGGGCATCGAACAGCCCATTTCAAAAAAGCTGATTGCGGCGATGAAAGAGGCAAAACTGAAGGTCGAATCGCAAATCACAGGCGATAAGCTGCGTGTGACGGGTAAAAAGCGCGATGACCTCCAGGATGCTATTGCCTTACTCAAAAAAGTTGATGTGCCTCTGCCTTTGCAGTTCAACAACTTTCGCGACTAAGGCTTGTTTGCCCGTTTGATTGATTGACTGGCTGATTGACTGGTTTAACGTCCGCCAGTTTTCGCATCACCAAACAAGGTGGTCAGGCCGCGAGGCTGTGAGCGCCAGTATTGTTTGGGCGCCTGAACAGTGGCACCCAGTTCCGCCGCGGCATGCCAGGGCCAGCGCGCGTCATACATAATGCCGCGGGCGAGGGCGACCATGTCGGCTTCGCCATTCGCGATAATCTCCTCGGCTTCCTTGGGGTCTGTAATCAGCCCGACCGCAATGGTGGGCAAGCCCGTCCCTTTCTTGATCGTGGTGGCCAGAGGGACTTGGTATTTTGGACCGAGGGGGATTTTTTGCTGGGATGACACGCCCGCACTTGATACATCGATAAAGTCACAACCGCGTGTTTTCAGGATGTTGCAAAACTCCACGCTTTCCTCTGGCGTCCAGCCGCCCTCTGCCCAGTCTGTCACGGAAAGGCGAATGCCAAGGCTCGTGCCGCTGGGTGTGACCGCACGCACAGCATCGAAGACTTCAAGAGGGAACCGCATCCGGTTGGCCAGTGATCCGCCGTACTCATCGGTTCGTTGATTCGCAACCGGTGACAAAAATTGGTGCAGCAAATAACCATGGGCGCAATGTAATTGGATCCCATCAAAACCGAGGCGCACAGAACGCTTGGCGGCATCGACAAACGCCTCGCGAATCCGCGTCAGACCTGCTTTGTCTAGGGCCTGCGGGGGGGCCTCGGTCGGCAAGTGGGGAATCGCAGAGGGGCCGACGGGTTGCCAGCCGCCTTGGTTGAGGGGGATGAGCTGACCGCCCTCCCAAGGGCGGGCGCTAGAGGCTTTGCGTCCGGAGTGCGCAAGCTGGATCATGAGGGGCATTGAGGCGTACTTCCGGACTGAGTCGATCGTTTTCTTCATGGCGGCTTCGGTCTGGTCGGAATACAGACCGACACAGCCGTAGGTGATCCGTCCGATTTCCTCGACGGCGCTCGCCTCGATGATCAGCAAACCCGCACCGGAAAGGGCCATGTGACCGAGGTGAATCAGATGCCAGTCATTCATACAACCATCTTCGGCCGAGTACTGACACATTGGGGCGATGACGATGCGGTTGGGAAGTGTAAGGGGGCCAATTTTTGTGGGTGTGAACAGCTGACTCATCTTCGGTGTCCTTCGTATCTCAAAGGAACCGATGCTAGCGGCTCGCGAGCGGCTGCGCAAGTTGGCGGGCTTCCCAGTCCAAGATTTGTACTTTGCGCTCAGCGCCCCAGCGATATTGCCCTCGCTGGCCGGATGCCCGCACCACCCGATGGCACGGGACGACATAGGCAAGGGTGTTGGAGGCAACCGCAGTGCCAACCGCGCGTGCCGCGCCCGGGTGACCCAGAGAAGCCGCGAGCTCACCGTATGTTCTGACCTCACCGAAGGGAATATTCATGAGGGATTGCCAGACCAGAAGCTGAAATGGGCTCCCTCGGAGCACGAGACATGGGCTGGGCTCCGCGCTTTGCGGCTGCGTGTCGCAGAAGGACGGGCTAAATACGCGGCGCATGAGTTTGTGGGCTTCTTGGTTGGCCGGTCTGAGTGTGCTGCCGGGGTAGCGGTGACCTAGCAGATCTTGCGGGGCGGGGTCGCCCGTTTGCTGCAGGTGCAGCATGACAATGCCGTCTTCAGTCCAGCTGATCAAGCCTGATCCAAAGGGTGTAGGGGCCAGCCCGTACCAAAGCGCGGCTGGAGATGCATGTGTCCGTGTTGATGTGGTGTCTCGCGGCTGGAGTAGCAGTTTGAAAGTATGCATGACGCTTCACCTTGAGTCAGTCAATAAACGCTATAAGTAAGTGTAGTGGGTCTGAGGGCGTTGGCAAGCATATAATTTCCAGCAAGAGTCGTCTCGTGTCATGAACCAAGTCATTGCGTATGTCCGTTGGAGAACGAATGAAGCAGGTGCTGTTAGGTTGTATCGCCGATGACTTTACCGGCGCCACTGATTTGGCCAACAATCTCGTGCGTGCCGGCATGCGGGTCTTACAGACGATTGGTGTGCCTGATTCACCCGTCGCGACCGAGGTGGATGCCATTGTGGTGTCTCTCAAGAGTCGCACGATTGAACCTGGTGAGGCGGTGACTCAGTCGCTTGCCGCGTGCGCGTGGTTGCAGGCGCAAGGCGCTCGTCAGATTTACTTCAAATATTGCTCAACGTTTGACTCGACCGATCAGGGCAATATCGGTCCTGTCATCGATGCATTGATGCAAGCGCTTGGATGCGACTTCACCATTGCGACGCCTGCCTTTCCGGATGTCGGTCGCACGGTCTTCAAGGGACATTTATTTGTAGGCGATGTCTTGCTCAACGAGAGTGGGATGCAGAATCATCCCTTGACTCCGATGCGCGATCCGAACTTGATCCGGGTGTTGACGCCCCAAACCCGGCATCGGGTTGGTTTGATTGATTACATGGTCGTCGCTCAGGGTGCGGAGGCGATACGCTTGCGGATCAATGCGCTGCGAGAGCAGGGGTTCGGGATTGCCATTGTCGACGCGCTGAATAATGCGGATTTATACAGTCTGGCGCCTGCGTTGTCCGGCATGCCACTTGTGACTGCGGGCTCGGGTGTTGCCATCGGATTGCCTGGTAATTTTTCAATCAAACCAAATCCTCAGGCGGCCGTTCTGCCATTGGCCGCCGGCGCGCGAGCGATCGTCTCGGGCAGCTGCTCACGGGCAACGAATGGGCAAGTCGCGGATTTCATTGCGAGGGGAGGGGCAAGCTTTGCACTGAACCCACTTGTGCTTGCCCAAGGTGCGCAGGCGTTGGATTCGTACGTGCAGGAGGTGCTGGACTGGGCGCGTCCCCGGCTGGGAGCGCAGCCAGTGCTTGTGTATTCGACTGCGGAGCCGCAGGCACTTCAACGCGTACAGGAACAACTTGGTGTCGGGCAGGCTGGCGCACTCGTTGAAGGCGCGCTGGCGCGTGTTGCACAGGGATTGGTCTCCGAAGGGGTGGCTCAGCTGATCGTGGCGGGCGGTGAAACATCTGGCGCGGTCGTGCAGGCCCTCGGTATGACGCAACTGCAGATTGGCGCGCAGATCGACCCGGGCGTGCCGTGGTGTGCGGCAGAATCCTCAATGACAGGCACGCTCATGCATATTGCGTTGAAGTCCGGTAATTTTGGCGGCATCGATTTTTTCACTCGCGCCTTTGAGAGGCTCGAATCGAATGAGTGAAGCAGATCAATCGAGTGTGTCGCAGTTGCGAGAGGAAGTGTGTCGGGTTGGACGCAGCTTGTTCGAGCGCGGCTATGTGCACGGGTCGACGGGCAACATCAGTGTGAGATTGCCGGCCCAGTCAGGTGGTGGATTTCTGATTACACCCACAGACGCTTGCCTTGGCTTTTTAGACCCCGAGCGACTCGCCTTGGTGGATGATGCGGGTGAGCAACGCGCAGGCGACCGAGCCAGCAAAACTTTGTCCTTGCATCGGCGGATTTATCAGTGTGCTCCCGAGGCGAATTGCGTCATTCATACGCACTCAACCTGGTTGGTGGATTTGACGTTACGTGGTGTATGGCGTCCTGAAGACATCGTGCCGCCGTTGACACCTTATTACGTCATGAAAGTAGGACACGTCCCCTTAGTACCGTATTTTCGGCCGGGCGATGTGCGAGTTGCGGATGATGTCGAGCAACTCATCTGCGCCCATCAGGCGCGTGGCCTGAGTTTGCGCGCGGTGATGTGCGAGCGACTCGGGCCGCAGGTCTGGGGTGCCACGCCTGCCTCCGCGATGGCGATTCTCGAAGAGCTAGAAGAGACAGCACGGTTGTGGTTGCGCAGTGATCGTCAGGTGACACCGCTTTCCGAGTCGGCGATCCAAGAACTTAGACAACATTTCAAGGCATCCTGGTAAAAAAATGAACATCTTGATTACAGGTGGGGCTGGTTTTTTAGGCACTTTGCTCGCGCGAGAAATTTTGCGAAGAGATCGTTTGTGTGGTGAGACGGTGTCTTCTTTGACTCTTGCTGACCGTGTGGCACCAACGCACCCAGAGCTGTTGAATCATCCAAAGGTGCGTGTGGATACGGGTGATCTGCTTGAGCGGATGGCTTCACTTTTTGAGCGTGAGTTTGATGCGGTGTTTCATCTCGCATCGGCCGTATCAGGTGAATGCGAGTCTGATTTTGATTTGGGGTTGCGATCTAATCTCGATACGACGCGCAGCCTGCTCGACCGGCTTCGGGCGCAGCAGATACGAAGCGGTCGCGCGCCAGTCTTTTTCTTTGCAAGCTCCGTTGCCGTGTTTGGCTCCGACCCTGCTATTCCCATGCCGAGTGTGGTGACAGATCAAACGCTACCGACACCGCAGTCGAGTTATGGCATTCATAAATTCATTTGCGAGCAGCTTGTCGCGGACTACACGCGCAAGGGTTTCATCGATGGACGTGTCGCGCGACTCATGACCGTTTCTGTCAGGCCCGGTCGTCCGAACGGTGCGGCTTCCAGTTTTCTATCCGGGATTGTGCGTGAGCCGCTTGCCGGTATGCCCAGTCGCTGTCCTGTCAGCCTCGATACACCTGTTGCATTGTCTTCACCGAATACGTCGATTGCGGGTGTGTTGGCGGTTGTCGAAGCGACGCGCGAAGCCTTCGGTGGACGTACTGCGCTCAACCTACCTGCTTTGAGTGTGACGGTAGGCGAGATGCTGCAGGCTTTGCGTGAGGTCGCGGGCGATCAAGTCGCGAATTTGGTGAACCTTGAACCAGATGCGGCGATTATGCGGATTGTCGGAGGCTGGCCCGCGCGATTCGAATGTGAACGTACTCGCCGTCTTGGCCTCAAGGCGGACCCTTCATATCAATACATTATTCGTCAATATATCGAGATGACGGGCGCCTGAGCACTAGGGCACTGCGCATGGATCGCTGCGCTCTGCGCGCAGCTATCCTATTTACACTACCACGGGGTGCGCGGCACCATCCATGGTGATCACGGTGCCTGTGACGTAGCTTGCCCGATTAGAGGCGAGATACACCACGGTATCGGCGACTTCCTCCGGGCTCGCGAGTCTACCCATCGGGACTTGTGCAGTCATCCGCTTGAGAACATCTTCTTGGCTGATTTTCTCGTGCTCGGCGTTGACCTTGAGTCCTTCGATCAGACGGTCCGTCAGGGTGCCGGAAGGATTGACCGCATTGATCCGTACGCCTTTCGGGCCGTAAGCGGCGGCGAGTCCGACTGTTGTCAGCATCAATGCGGCGTTGGCACTACCACCAGCAATATGGACCGTGGTGGGCGTTTTGCCGCCAGCGCCCACGACATTGACAATGACGCCTGTGCCACGCGCGCCCATGCGCTTGATGACGGGGTCAATCATGTTGATGTAGGTAAAGAATTTCGCATCCATCGCTTCACGAAAGAAAGCGGGGGAAAGCTGATCCGCGGGCGTGCGTTTGGCGGCTCCGGCCGAGTTCACCAAGACATCCACAGGGCCAAAGGCTTTTTCAGCCTGATCGAGCGCCTGCGCGGCAGGTTCCGCTTTTTGTAATTCAGCTGAAAAAAGCGCAATGCGACTTTCACTACCGTGTACTTGAGAGGCGAGCAGTTTTTTAGCGGTCTCTAAATTCGCTTGGCTGCGCGACACCAAGCTGACCTTGCAGCCTTCTTCGAGAAATACTTTGGCACAGGCCAAGCCAATGCCACGACTGCCACCTGTAATCAAGACATGCTTGTTCGCGAGGTTCAATTCCATGTTACGACTCCTGAGTTTTTGAGGTCTGTGATTTCGTCTTGTGTGTAGCCGATGCTGAACAAAAGTTCTTTTGTATCCGCACCGATTTTTGGAGGGGCCTTGCGTACTTTTAGTCGTTCGCCTTCCAGTGCGATGGGTAGTAAGGCGACGCGTGTTTCGATTTCTCTGCCCGCCCCCGTGTTATCTGCTGCGATCGTGACGGGTGCTAAGCCTCCTGTCGCAAGCAAATGAGGATCATCAAACAAATCATGCGGACGTGTGATGGGTGCATAGGGGAGGCCGCATTTTTCAAAGCGGCTGCTGAGTTCTTTTGCACTCAGCGCGCCGAAGCGTTCGCGCAGGATCGGAATCAGCCAGCTGCGCGCCTTGACGCGGTCATTATTGGTGACGAGTCGCTCATCTGCCTTGAGGTCGTTAAAGCCAAATTCTTGACACAAAATGGCCCACTGCGTATCGCTGACCGCGGATAAAAAGATTTGCTCGCCATCCTTGACGGTAAACACATCGTAGACCGCCCAGGCACTCAGCCGATTGGGCATCGGATTGGCTGGAGCGCCGGTCACGGCAAATTGCATCATGTGTTGAGCGACAAGAAAGACGTTGTTTTCGAATAGGGCGCTCGCGACCTCCTGTCCTTTGCCGGTGCGGTGGCGCTTTTGCAAAGAGGCCAGCACACCGATCGCGCCGAACATGCCCCCCATGATGTCGTTGACACTCGCGCCCGCGCGCAAGGGTTGTCCGACCGGGCCCGTCATATATGCCAATCCCCCCATCATCTGAACAACCTCATCCAGGGCGGTGCGATGCTCGTAGGGGCCAGGTAAAAACCCTTTGTGCGACACATAAATCAGCGCAGGATTCAGTTTGGAGAGTGCCTCATAACCAAAGCCCAGCTTCTCCATCGTGCCACTTTTGAAGTTTTCGCTGAAGACATCTGCGCTGCCCAGGAGTTTGAGCACAATCTCTTTGCCGACAGGATGTTTGACGTCAACCGCGATGCTTTTCTTGTTTCGATTAAACATCGGGAAGAAACCAGAGCCTGAGCCGAGTAGCTTGCGAGTGTTGTCGCCCGCCAATGGCTCGACCTTGATGACTTCTGCACCCAGATCACCCAGGATCATGCCACAGGTGGGGCCCATGACCATGTGTGTGAATTCAACAACGCGTATGCCTTCCAGCGGCAGGGGATCGGACATTTTTAACCTTTAATGACTTATAAGTGAGATGTGGCGGCAGACTTGGGTCTGCAAACGAGTTGTTATACCATCGGTTCACGATGGGCGAACTCGACGAACCGCGCCAGGCATATGGAGTTATTTTCATGCAGTGCAACATTAACGTTAAAGCGGTTGACTACTCAGATCCAGCTGATCGGCAGGCATTGATTGCGTTACTGGACATGTATGCGCGGGATCCTATGGGTGGGGGCACACCGCTCCCAGAGGACACCAAGCTACGTTTATGTGATGATTTGGTTCATGTACCAGGCGCAATCAGCTGGATCGCCTGGATTGAGCAGCAGCCCGTGGGTCTGCTCAACGCGTTGCCGGGTTACTCGACCTTTAAGGCGCGTCCCTTGATGAATGTTCACGACATTGCCGTCGATCCCGCTTATCGAGGTCAAGGCGTGGGGCAGGCCTTGATGAACGCGCTGCAAGCGTATGCAAGTGAACGGGGTTGTTGCAAGATCACTCTCGAGGTGCTGAGTGGGAATGCGCAAGCGATGCGGTCTTATGCGCGTTTTGGTTTTGAACAATACGCGCTGAGCCCTGAAACAGGGCAGGCCTTGTTCATGCAAAAGTGGCTTTGAACGTGAGGTCTTTGTGGACAAAGTGCAAGTGAAAGCAAATAATCCAGTCACTGTGTATTTTGACGGTTCATGCCCGCTTTGCCGACGCGAAATTGGCTTTTATCAGAAGTGCGTGGGCGCCGAGAACATTGTCTGGCAAGATGTCAGTCGCATCGCTGATGGCCAAGTGGCCAGCGATCTTAATTGTCAACAAGCGATGGCGCGCTTTCATGTGCGCGACGCGCAGGGCGATCTTAAAAGCGGCGCAGCGGGGTTTATCGAGCTTTGGATGAATCTGCGGTCTTGGCACTGGCTCGGTTGGCTGTTCGCCCACCCTCCGGGTGTATGGTTTTTAGAAAAGTGTTATGTTGGGTTTCTTAGGATTCGCCCTTCCATTCAGCGCCGGATCAAGTAGTTCTTGAGTTTGATCCTTCCATAAGATTATTACATTGCGATTAAACTTTTATTTATGAATGATTCAGAGCAAAATTTAAAACAAACTAGCGTCCAAAGCGCTGATCAAGATGCGGGCACACCTGTGTCGCTAGTCATACGCAACAGGCTCAAACAAGCACGCAAGCGGTTTCATGCCAATGACAATATTTCAGACTACATCGAGCCTGGAGAGCTTGCGCTACTCCTCGATGAGGTTGAGGGCAAGATGAAGGGGGTGCTTGAGAGTTTGGTGATTGACACCGTTTCCGATCACAATACCAACGAAACTGCGCGCCGTGTGGCTAAGATGTATTTGCAGGAAGTATTTGGTGGTCGTTATCGCGCGCAGCCGCCTATTACCGAGTTCCCTAACGTCGAGCACCTGAGCGAGCTGATGATTGTGGGACCGATTACGGTCCGTAGCGCGTGTAGCCATCATTTTTGCCCCGTAATCGGCAAGGTCTGGATTGGCGTGATGCCCAATGAGCATACCAACGTGATCGGGCTGTCAAAATATGTACGCCTGGCAGACTGGATTATGAGTCGTCCCCAGATTCAGGAAGAGGCCGTGGTTCAGCTGGCAGACTTGATTCAGGACAAAACGCAGCCCGATGGTCTCGCGGTGGTGATGAGTGCGACTCACTATTGCATGTCGTGGCGTGGTGTCAAAGACATGGATAGTCGTATGATTAACTCTGTGATGCGTGGTGCCTTTCTGAAGGATGCTAATCTGCGTCGAGAATTTTTATCCCTGATTCCCCGAGAGGTCTAGCCATGTTGGTACGTCTGTTGTATGTCAGTCGCGCGCTTGATCCAAAAGCAACTGAAGTCACTGAATCCATTTTGGATTCTGCGCGTCAGCATAATATGTCGAACGGAATAACCGGCATCCTCTGCTATGGGGGCGGGATTTATTTGCAGGCCATCGAAGGTGGACGTCGGCAAGTCAACGAGTTGTATGGGCACATCGTGCGTGATCCTCGCCACAAAGATGTTGTGCTACTCCATTATTCAGAGATTACAGAGCGACGTTTTGGCGGCTGGACCATGGGTCAGGTCAATCTGAGCAAGCTGAATATCTCGACTGTTCTCAAGTACTCCGAGCAGCCTGAGCTGGATCCGTATTCGGTATCGGGCGAAGTGTCTCAGGCATTGCTTGAGGAGCTTATGCTGACCGCATCAATTATTGGTCGGGCTTGAGAGACCCATAAACAATGAACACAGCCTCCCTCGCTGCAGACACTAAAGATCATTCGCTTGCCGTCAGACTGTTACTAAATGTCGGACACGGCCTCGATCACATGTTTTTATTGATTTTTGCGGCCTCTGTCGGGGTGATCGCTGCCGACTTTGGGTTCGATAGCTGGGAGGATCTGATGCCTTACGGTGTCGGCGCCTTTGTGCTGTTCGGTCTGGGCTCCATTCCCTCCGGTCGTCTCGGCGATCTGTGGGGACGTCGGCGCATGATGGTGGTGTTTTTTATCGGGATTGGTGCCTCGACGTTATTGGCGGCGCTCACACAAAATGCCTGGCAACTTGCTTTGGCATTGACCCTGGTTGGTGCTTTCGCATCGATCTATCACCCAGTCGGCATTCCTTTCCTGGTTCAAAAGTCCCTCAATCCTGGTTACGCAATCGGGATCAATGGTTTAGCCGGCAACTTGGGGGTCGCGCTTGCGGCAGTCTTGAGCGGGTTTTTGATCAAGTGGTTTGGTTGGCGTGCCGCCTTTGCGATTCCAGCACTGCTGTCGATTGCCTGTGGGATTTGGTTTGCGTATGTTTGTCCCGCCGAACCTGAGGTTCCCGCCAAGAGAAAAGCGAAGGTTGCTGTTAATTTTCCACCTGCGATGGTCGCGCGTGCGCTGGCGGTGATGACCGTCACTGCCGCGACGGGAAGTGTATTGTTTAATTTCACGACAAATGGAAACGGTCAGCTATTGCTCGAACGTTTCAAAGGCATTGTCGAGGATCCAGCGACCTTGGGTATCATGCTGGCCGCGATTTATACCGTGGCCTCATTGATGCAGGTTGTTGTCGGTAAGCTTCTGGATCGTTTTGCCGTCCGTCCCCTTTTTCTGGGCATTGTGCTGATGCAGATCCCACTGTTTTTGTTAGCCTCCTATGCCCAAGGCTGGTGGCTTTTCGCGGCATTGCTGGGCGTGATGGTTGTGATTTTTGGCGCGATTCCGTTTGTCGATGTGATGGTGGTGCGTTATGTGGATGACCGCATGCGCTCGCGCGTTGCAGGCATTCGTTTGGCGATTTCTCTTGGGTTGAGCTCGCTGGCTGTCTGGGCGCTCGGGCCTTCGGTCAAAAGCCTGGGCTTTGAGGTGATGCTCATGGTGATGGCGGGTTTCGCGGTGTGTACGGCACTCGTGGTGACCTTGTTGCCCAAAGAGCCCGCCAGCTCGACAACCACTTCAGGTTAGGTGACTGAGTCAGATGATTGCACGCTTAGAAGAACAGGAACTTGAAACAGCCCGGGCCGAACTGACTGCCTGGCAATACGACACCTGGGCGGGTGGACGCTTGCTTCGTAGTTTCATCTTTAAAGATTTCAGCGAGGCTTTTGCCTTTATGACTCGAGTGGCCTTGTTAGCTGAAAAGCAAGACCATCATCCCGAGTGGTCAAACGTTTACAACAAAGTATCGATCGTGTTGACCACACACGATGCGGGCGGACTGTCTTCCCGCGATGTCGTGTTGGCCCGTCAGATTGATCGACTGTTGGATATTGATTGAGCTGCCGGTATTTAATACTCGTTTAACGAAGATCTTGTTGTTTGAGCTTGCTCTTGAAGGGCCTCAATCGCGCTTTGATCCATTTTTTCGATCTGGCGGTAGACCATGCCCAGACGATGATTGCCTGACAGTTTTTTGTCGTGCCGTATAAAAAAATCCCAATAGAGGGCATTGAACGGACAGGCATTTTCGCCTTCGCGTTTCTTCTTGTCGTAGTGGCAACCCTTGCAATAGTCACTCATGCGATCAACATAGGCGGCAGTCGATACATACGGTTTGCTCGCCAGTAGTCCACCATCGGCATACTGACTCATACCAACAGTGTTCGGTAGCTCCACCCATTCGAAGGCGTCAATATAGATGCCCAGATACCAGCGATGCAGCGCCCCAGGGTCAATTCCGGCGAGCAAGGCAAAATTCCCGATAATCATCAGTCTCTGGATGTGATGTGCGTAAGCATGTTCGAGCGACTGTCCAATTGACTTGGAGAGGCATTGCATTTTTGTTTGACCGGTCCAAAACCAATCAGGTAATGGCGTTTTATGCTCAAACGTATTGTGCTCGACATAGCCGGGCATGTGATGCCAGTACATCCCCCTCATATATTCGCGCCAACCAAGAATCTGTCGGATGAAGCCTTCTGCCGTGGCAATCGTGATGTTGCCCTCCTGCCAGGACTGCTCCGCGCGCTTGACGACTTCTTGTGGTGAAAGCATTTTGCTGTTGAGCGCAAAAGACAACAGGGAGTGAAACATGCGCCAGCTCGAGACACTCATGGCGTCTTGATAGTCTCCAAAGTTTGGCAGGATGTTTTTGATAAAGTGGTCCAGGTCTTTGAGTGCTTCGTCGCGATTCAGCGGCCAGGCAAAGCGCTCTGCCTGCGGCTGACCGAGTGTTTCCACACCCGCCCGCTGGATCGTCGCCCAGAGCGCGGAATGATCATGTTGAACGCGTCGGTCGGCCGGTTCAGGTGGTTTGCCCATCCAGCGCTTGCGATTCTCGTGATCAAAATTCCATTTTCCCTCGACTGGTCGTTTGGCATCGAGCATCAAAATACGGTGCTTGGTGCGCATATACCGGTAAAAACGCTCCATTAACCAACTTTTCTGACCCTCAAAGACTTTGGCGGCCTCACCGCGTGTCGTGTAAAAATGCTCGCTATCCACCATGGTCGCAGGAATCGGGAGCGCCTCACAAAAACTTGCAAGCTGCTGGTCGAGACGCCACTCATCAGGTTGTTGATATTCAAAGCGCGTACAGCCATACCGACTGATTAAGAGCTCGATATTTTCTGTCAGGGATTGCGTGTTATCGGGATCATCAATGCGCAGGACATGCACGCGATGTCCTTGTGCTTCAAGCTGCGTGCCAAGATCGCGCATACCCGCAAAGATCGCAATCACCTTTTGCGCATGGTGACGCACATAGTCCGTTTCCTGGCGCATTTCCATCAGCGTGTAGACGATGTTGGGATCGACGACCTTGAACCAGCTATGGGCAGGGTTGAGTTGGTCACCAAGAATCAGGCGAAGTGTGGTCATGTGGTGGTCCATTGTTGACGGTAGTGGCCTTCGGGGTCGTGCTCAAGCGCTTGCTTTTCCATATTCATCCGACGACCTCCGCGCGGATCAGTGCCTAAGCCTGCGATATAGAGCCAGTTACCTTGATTACTGTAGACATCGTAGTCCAGTAGTTGTGACTCAAACCACGCCGCACCCGCACGCCAG
>JAURZO010000225.1 GCA_030653405.1 Zwartia sp.
CCATGCCTTGTGCAAAGCAAATGCACATGGATCGAGCACACGCATAGGAACAGGCCAATCATCCTCATCAATAGCAATAACATCAAGCTTGGGTGAGTTTAAAAGCCACTGCAATCCCGGCACTTGGGCCGCCACGAGGTCTCACTCTCACAATACGCGGGCTACAACGCGCAGCACACGATTAAGTCGCAAGGCTTTATTCAACCGAGCCTGCTCATCAATTTTTTCAGTAATGAGGCGAAGCCGTTCTTGAGCAGCTTCTCGTCCTGCCGTGAAAGCTGCCAACAGTGCCTCCGTTTTCTCTGATCGCGGTCCGAGAGACTTACCGTTGCAGTGCCGATCCCGATCTCTAAAGAGATATTCGGCATTTCGCACAGCTTTCCACCGCATGCCATAGGTATAGGACGCGGCATGTCCTAGAGCTGAGCGCGCTGACCCTCTGGGCGAGCATACAACTGACGTGGAAAGCTAAGCATTCTGGATGATGCCTTGGGGTACTTGTTTATCAGGGAGCTGAACCAATAAATGACCCATTTACACCCATTCTTTCATTTTTAATGGATTTAATGGGTGTAACTGGGTGTAAATGGGCGGCTTCTATCAAGCGAATCGGATTTTCCGATCAAATCCCCTTCTGCCGCCAAAGTAACCACCCCGACATCGCAGCCAACCCGCCAACCACCGCATAGGCCAAACCAAAGTCATCAAAATACGTGACAGCCACCGAGAACAGGGAAGGCAGCAACAACACCCCCGCGAACATCAGACCAGAACCCAACCCGGTTGCCTCTGTTCTCTGCGCCCCACCCAGACGCGCCCACTCTGCATAGGCCAGACCTGTAAACCCGCTAGCCGTCGCACCGGCAACAGCACATAACAACAGCACCAGCCCAGATGACCAGCTCTCGGTGAACTGCCCTGCCAGCAAGGCCGCCGCCCCCATAATGAAGCCCTGCCAAGCCAGCAAAAGCTTGGCGGAGAACCACTTATCCGCGAGCCAGCCCCAGATCGGTCGGCTCACCACGGCAGCCAGTTGATACACGGCCAAGGCCCATCCTGCTTGGACCAGGTTAAAACTCGTTTTACTCGTCAGGTGCACGGTCAAAAATGCGATAAAACAGAGTTGCAATCCGCTATAAACAAAGCTCGCGACTGCCAGGCGCCTGAGCTCTGGTCGATCAAACAAGATTTGTACCGGTGCCAACAAGCCTTTGCTCATGATCTGGCGAGTCGGGTCTCGATCAGAGTCCCAATCCCGACGCGCGCACTCAAGCAACAACACCGCGATGACCACCGGCACCGTCTGCCAGAGCAGCGCGGTTTGCCAACCCAGACTCAAGGTCATGGGCGCCATGAGCAATCCGGCCATCACGCCACCGAGTGGCACACCAATCTGTCGGATCGAGAGCACGAGATTCATTACGCGCGGAGGGGTGCGCGGCACCAGCAGATGCGCGCTTGCCGGAGCAGTCGCACCGTAGGCCAGGCCCAATAGCGCCGCCCCGATCACGATTGAGACCACGCTCCCGACCGAACAAGCCAGCAGCATCGCCAGTGTCGCAATGAGCACCAACTGACTGACCCTCACCGCACCAAAGCGTCGGATAAAGCGCGGCGAAAGCACCGCCGAGATGATGCCCACGCCATAGACTGTGGAGATAAAAAAACCAACAAGCGTACCGGGCACTTGCAGGTCTTTGGCGATCACGGGTGCCACCACCGGAAACGAATACGCCGCCATCGTCGCCAAGCTTTGCGTCGCGAGCGTCGCGATCAGCGGAAAAACCGGAAACCTCAGATTCTCACGCGTCTGACTGGCAAGCGTTGTCATTGTGTCCCTTGGGCATCAAAAAATGCATGAATGGACTAAATTGTGTCCCATAAGATACATCAGAGCAATTCATAGCTCGTGCTGCGCCCACTGGCGTCGGATTTCTTGAGCACACCACGCTCGATGAGCTCGGTGATGTCGCGCAGGGCCGTGTCTTGGGAGCACTTTGCGATCGCAGCCCATTTGGTGGTGGTGAGTTTTCCTTCAAAACCATCGAGTAACTTGTTCAGTAGCTTGATTTGTCGCACGTTGAAAGCCTCGCCTGCATGGTGTTGCCAGAAGCGTGCTTTTTTCAGGACGACCCCAAGCGTTTGCTCAGCATCTTGGATCGCTCTTAACAAACAAGTGAGAAACCATCCGAGCCAATTCGTGACGTTCATGTCACCTTTCTGTGTGGCTTCTAATTGATCGTAGTAAGCCTTGCGCTCTTTTTGAATCTGCGCCGAAAGACTGTAGTAGCGATAGAACGTATTTTCAGCGCGTGCGAGCGCCATGTCGCCCACGGCTCGCGCGATGCGGCCATTACCGTCATCAAAGGGATGAATCGTTACAAACCACAGGTGAGCAAGACCCGCTCTTATCACGGGGTCCTCGGCTTGATCGTGATTGAACCAGTTCAAAAATTCCGCCATCTGAGCGTCAAGCAGCGACGCCGCTGGCGCTTGATAATGCACAGTTTGACGATGGATAGGCCCCGATACCACTTGCATCGGACCGTGCGCATCATCGCGCCAAGCACCCACTTTTATGCTTGCCAGCCCGCTGTAGCCAGTTGGAAACATGGCCGCATGCCAGCCAAAGAGACGCTCGGCGGTCAGTGGCGTGTGATGGCGTTGTGTCGCATCCAGCACCATATCCACCACGCCATCGACTTGTCGATCTGCAGGTGCTAGAGCGCCAATCTCTACACCAAGACGGCGCGCGATCGAGGACCGTACGGAGTTTGCGCTGAGCGTTTCACCCTCGATTTCGCTGGTTTTGAGTACGTCTTGAGTCAAGGTACGCAACAACGCTTGATCGCGTAGAACTGCGCTCAAGTCATGCATACGTCCGGATAAATGTCCCAGTGCTCGATGCACCTGTCCCAGCAATGGCGCCAGTTGTTTGGAGTCATACCCCCACTGCGGCCAGTCACAATGCTGCCAAATATAGGATGTATCTCCGCTTTTCATGCGGAGATTGTGACTCCGATTCACCGCACGATCAAGACCTGCCGGAAGATTTAGTCGATCAACTGACCTATGAGGCTACCGCTCACCAAAGGCGAGCGGCGTGACAGGGTCACTTAGCGCGTGAACCAATACACAACAAGGCCTGCCACGACACCCGCCACCAAAGGCCATAACCACTTGGGTGTGCCGGAAGGTTTTGCATTTGTGCTTGCAACCTCTGTGGTCGCGCCCTCTTCTGCGGTACCGGACGCAGGCGCGAGCGTGGACTCTGGGTATTTCTCTTGTAGAGCGAGCTCGAAACGTTTGAAAAAATCCTCGGCTAACGATTTCGCGACACCGTCGATCAATCGTTGTCCAAGCTGGGCGATTTTGCCCCCGACCTTTGAGTGCACGGTATAGCGTAGCTCGCAGCCTCCCTCATTGGCCGCGAGCTCTACTTTTGACTCGCCCTGACCAAAACCCGCAACGCCGCCTTGTGCTTCAAACTGCAGGGAATAAGACGCGGGGGCTTGAATGTCTGCCAAAGTGACTTTGCCGTTGAACTTGGCCGCCACCGGGCCAATTTTGACGGCGACAAGCACTGCGTATTGATTTTCTGCAGTCTGTTCAAATTTTTCACACCCTGGGATGCAGGCTTTTAAGATCGCGGGATCATTGAGTGCATCCCACGCTTGTTGTTGTGAAACGCCGAGCTGGCGGTTGCCTTGCATATCCATAGTGTTCTCTCGTTTAAATATTTACTGTTTAACTAGCTCTGCTAAAGACTGCGCCAGTTGCTCCAAATGTGCCAGATTATGAATCGCAAGCAAACGGTCCGCGTGCTGATGCAATACGCTTGCGCCAGTCGCTGTCGGAGCATAGTGCTCAAACCGCAACAAGGGATTGAGCCACAACAAGCTGCGGCAGTTGCGTTTGAGCCAGGCGAGTTCCTGCTCTAACACGCTCGGCTCGCCAGTATCGAGACCGTCGGTAATGAGCAGCACCACAGTACGGCGACCGATCAGCTGGCGGTGCTGGGTTAAACGCAACTGTTCAAGCGATCGTCCGATCTGCGTACCTCCCGCAAAATCCTGAATCAGCTGATTCGCGCCAGAGAGCATCAGGTCCGTGTCTGTATGCCGAAAGGCACGATTTAAGTCCGTCAGCTGATTACCAAAGGCGTAGACCGAGCGCGATCTTCCGCGTGTGCTTTGATGCAAAAAAGCCAGCATCAGCCTCGCATAGCGCTCCATCGAGCCAGACACGTCGACCAAAATCAATACGGGTAACGCTTGGGTGCGTCGGGCCAGGTGGGGCAAGGACAACAACTCGCCATCCAGGCGTGCCGACTCTCTGAGCGTCTGCGTCCAGTCTACCCGATTGCCTGAGTGGCTTCGTTGTGTCCGCCGCGCAGGAACTAGCGGCCATGACAGACGGAGCTCACTGGCAAGCCGCTGCACCAGTTTAAATTCGCTTGCGCTCAAGCTTTCAAAATCCGCATGCCGCAATCGCGCGCGATCACTGGCGGTCATCGCAGCGTCGAAATCAACAGAGTCCTCTTGCGCAGGCGTCCGTGGTGCGTTTGAAACGATCGCAGCCAAGGCCTCCTGCGCGCGTGCGCGCCGCTTGGGCACAGGCGCGGCTTCGGTCGTCTTGGGCAACATTTGCGCGAGCAACTGTTGTGTGAATTCCGGGTTACGAAAATAAGCCTCAAACAACTGATCAAATACCTCCAGATCTTGCTGGCGACAAACCAGGGTCGCCTCCAGACCCGCACGGAAATCTTGCTTATTGTCGAGCCCGAGCAATGAGGCGGACTCGAGCGCTAGGCCTATGCGACCACTATCCATCGGAAAACCAGCACGTCGTAACGTACGCGCAAAGCCGACGATATTGTCAGCCATTTTTCCGATGCGCGAATCACCTAGTTGCATAGGAGTGTGTCAAACGTCTGGGTTGGGCGCAAGCAAGGCCTCAAGCATCGGCTCAAGCGCGGCAAGATCTTCGCGTTGCTTGAATAAGATGCCGACGGTGCTTTGAACCACTTCGGGATCGAGCTGCAAGGTATTGAGTGCGACGAGTGCCCGGGCCCATTCAACACTTTCAGCGATACCGGGTGAGCGACTCAACGCACTGACAAAAGGCGCACGGCGCAGACGCTCCACAAAATCGGCGACCTGCTCTGCCAGCGCTTGACTCGCCTGGGGCACCCTCTCGCGCACGATGGCGAGTTCACGTTCACGGTCAGGATAATCCATCCAGTGATATAAGCAGCGACGTTTCACCGCATCATTGAGGTCACGCGTTCGATTGCTGGTCAGGATTGTCACGGGAGGAATTTCCGCTCGGATCGTGCCAAGCTCCGGAATACTCACTTGGTATTCACCAAGGTACTCTAATAAAAATGCCTCAAAAGGCGCATCCGCGCGGTCGACTTCGTCAATCAACAGCACAGCGCCTGGTGCGGGTGTCTGCAAAGCCTCCAACATCGGGCGGCGCAACAGGTATTTTTCCTGATAAATCGCATGCTCGAGTTGTTCGGGTGTCGCGTGATCTTGTTGTGCACGCATATGCATGAGCTGTGCGGCGTGGTTCCACTCGTACAGGGCTTCGCGCTGTTCCATGCCGTCGTAGCACTGTAAGCGCACAAGCGGGCGATTCAATACGCGCGCCAATGCTTTGGCGAGCTCTGTTTTGCCCACGCCAGGCTCACCTTCGAGTAACAAAGGTCGCTGCAAAGTCAGGCTCAGATACACGGCCGTGACCAAGCGCCGCTCAGCCAAGTAGCCAACCGATGCTAGCGCTGACGTCAACGCCTGGACTGAATCAACGCTGAGCGTCTCTGCCATGAAAGCTTCCAATCAAACGCCTCATCGCTGAGGCGCAGTACGCTAAGCAAGCGCCATTTGCACAGCGACTCGCGTCTGGACTTTGATGAGTTGGGCGCGATAGCTTGCCGAGGCGTGGATGTCACTATTCAGTTCAGTGTCATCGACCGCGACGCCTGCGACCGACTCAGGGGCAAAGTTTTTTGTCAGCGTCGCTTCGAGACCGGCATGACGAAACACACCGCTCGACGCACCCGTGATCGCCACACGCACACCCTGCGCCGTATCCGCGACGAACACCCCCACCATCGCAAAGCGTGAGGCACCTTGTTTGAACTTGGCATATGCCGCACGCTTAGGGATAGGAAAGCTCACTGCGGTGATGAGCTCTCCGGGATTTAAGGCGGTGGCATACATGCCAAGAAAAAAATCCTCAGCACTGATGGTGCGGGCATCAGTATGAATCGTCGCACCCAGAGCCAACAAGGCGCTGGGGTAGCACGCAGAGGGATCGTTGTTGGCAACCGAACCACCCAGCGTGCCCATCGCGCGCACTTGTCGATCACCAATGCCGCCGGCCAGAGCTGCTAACCCGGGGATGTGCTGCTTGACGAGCGCATTGTGCTCGACATCGCAATGTTTGGTCATCGCACCAATCACAAGCTGCTCGCCGTCTTTGCGCACACCCACAAGTTCGGGGATGTCGCGCAAATCAATCAGCTGTTCAGGTTGCATCAAACGTTGCTTCATCGAGGCCAGCATGGTTTGACCACCCGCTAAGGCCTGTCCACCGGCTTGTACGAATTTACTGGCGTCGGCCAGGGATTTTGGACGCTCATAAGTGAATGCATACATGTCCAATTCTCCTTAAGCTTTGGCGGATTGAATGGCTTGCCAGACGCGGTGTGGCGTCGCAGGCATGTCGAGATCTTTGACACCCAAGGGTGCCAGAGCATCGAGTACTGCGTTGATCACGGCAGGCGGTGAGCCGATCGCACCTGCCTCGCCACACCCTTTGGTCCCCAGCGGATTATGCGTGCAAGGCGTGCACACGTGACCGATCTTGAACTCCGGAAAATCATCGGCGCGCGGCATGGCATAGTCCATAAAGGACCCCGTCAACAACTGCCCGGTCTCGCGGTCATACACGCAGTTTTCAATCAGTGCCTGTCCGATACCCTGAACCAGACCACCGTGCACCTGGCCTTCCACAATCATCGGATTGATGATGGTGCCAAAGTCGTCGACTGCCGTAAAACGATCTAAACGCACCACGCCCGTTTCTGGGTCGACTTCAACCTCGGCGATATAGGTGCCCGAGGGGAAGGTAAAGTTCGTGGGATCGTAAAACGCAGTTTCGTTCAGACCGGGCTCCAGAGTATCCAGAGGATAATTGTGCGGTACGTAGGCCGTCAGCGCGACGGTACCAAAAGGAATCTTCTTGTCGGTTCCGCGCACCGTAAATTCACCATTCGCAAAATCGATATCGGTATCAGAAGCCTCAAGCAAATGCGCCGCGATCTTTTTAGCTTTGGCTTCTATCTTGTCCAACGCTTTCATGATGGCCGCACCACCCACTGAAATCGAACGCGAACCATAGGTACCCATACCAAAAGGGACTCGGCCCGTATCACCGTGCACGATATCCACGGCATCAACCGCGATCCCCAGACGCGAAGCCACCACTTGGGCAAACGTCGTCTCATGGCCTTGGCCATGACTGTGCGAACCCGTAAAGACCGTGACGCTTCCGGTCGGGTGCACACGTACCTCACCACACTCGAACAGACCCGCACGTGCGCCTAACGCGCCTGCGATGTTGCTCGGCGCGAGTCCGCAAGCTTCGATATAGCTCGAGTAACCGATCCCGCGTAATTTGCCTTGTGCTTGGCTCGCCGCTTGTCGCGCTTTAAATCCCGCAACATCGGCGAGCTTTTGCGATGCATCCATGCAAGCGACGTAGTCACCGATATCGTATTGCAGCGCCACCGGCGTCTGGTGAGGGAACTGGGTGATGAAATTGCGTCGGCGGATTTCATCTTGACCCAGCCCGAGCTCAAAGGCCGCGCGACTCACAATCCGCTCCAACAGATAGGTCGCCTCGGGGCGTCCTGCACCGCGATACGCATCGACAGGCGCCGTATTGGTAAACCAGGCATCCACCTCCGCATAGACAAGCGGCGTGGTGTACTGCCCTGCCAGCAAGGTTGCGTACAAAATGGTGGGCACACAGGTCGAAAACGTCGAGAGGTAAGCACCCAAGTTCGCATCCGTATGGACACGCAGGGCTAAAAATTTTCCGTCTTTGTCGAGTGCAAGCTCTGCATGACTCGAGTGATCTCGTCCGTGCGCGTCTGACAAAAAGGCTTCGCCTCGCTCACACACCCACTTGATATTGCGGTTGAGTTTTTTCGAGGCCCAGGTCAGGCAAACATCCTCGGCGTACAGGTAGATTTTGGAACCAAAACCGCCGCCAACATCGGGGGCAATCACTCTGACTTTGTGTTCTGGCAGTCCCATCACAAAGGCTGTCATCAGCAGGCGTTCAACGTGAGGATTCTGATTGGCTACGTACAGCGTGTAGTCGTCATTCGCACGGCTGTAGGAACCAATCGCCGCGCGCGGCTCCATGGCATTGGGTACCAGACGATTATTAATCAGATCGAGCTTGGTGACATGTGCCGCACCTACGAAGGCCGCATCCACCAAAGCCTTGTCGCCAATCGCCCATTTGAAGCACTGATTGTCTGGCGCAATATCATGCAGCGCCGCCCCACCCTTTGCATCACGCACATCCGCGACGGCAGTCAACGGCGCATAATCCACCTCGACGAGCTCAGCTGCATTTTTTGCTTGTTCAAGCGTCTCGGCCACCACCATCACCACGTGGTCACCCACGTAGCGCACTTTATCCAGTGCCAGAATAGGATGAGGCGGCTCTTTCATGGGCTGACCGTCGGTGCTGGTGATCAGCCATCCGCAAGGTAAACCGTTGATCTTGTCGTTCGCAACATCCTTGCCCTCGAGCACACCAATCACGCCTGGCGCGCTTTTCGCGGCCCGCGTATCCACGCTTTTAATCAGCGCGTGCGCATGCGGTGATCGCACAAACACGGCGTGCGCCATTCGCGTAAGCGTGATGTCGTCAGTATATTGACCCGCACCTGTCAGGAATCGGTAGTCTTCTTTGCGTAAAACTGACTCACCGATATGCGGCAGTTTTGCGAATTCGATTGCGCCCATGTTCGCCTCCTCAAGCTTTCATGGCGGCAGCACCTTGCTGCACGGCCTTGACGATGTTTTGATAACCCGTGCAACGACAAATATTGCCATCCAACTGCTCTCGGATCTGTTGAGCGCTCGGATTAGGATGTTTACGACAAATGTCCACCGCATTCATCACCATGCCGGGCGTGCAATAGCCGCATTGCAAACCGTGGCAGTCTTTAAAAGCCGCCTGCATCGGATGCATGGTGCCATCGGGCTGCGCCAAGCCCTCGATCGTGGCGACGTCTGCGCCCTCGGCTTGTGCAAGCAACACGTTACAGGACTTGATTGCATGGCCATTCATGAGAACCGTGCATGCGCCACACTGCGCGGTGTCACAGCCGACATGCGTACCCGTTAAATTGAGATGCTCGCGCAGAGCCTGGACCAGCAAGGTGTTAGGTGCTGCGGTGAGGGTCACAGCCTGACCATTCACCGTTAATTGGATCTGCATCATGAAGCAATCTCCTTTATCTAACTATTTTTTTTAATATTTATTAGTAATTTTTTAAATACACAACAAACGTCAAAACGACATACATTTGCTTTCAACAAAGTCTATAACGGTTTATGCCAACCACCAATCCCCTAAAACCCTCGAACTTGTGGGTCTAATGACTGAGTCTGTCTGCTGCCGACTGTAAACCGCCCAAGATGCTTTCCGCTAAGGTCTCTGGAAATCCGGGGAGGATACTTTGACACACAATATCTACGATTTCTGCATTCGCTTTAACGTCAGCGTACCAATCACCATCAACCCCACTAAGATCAGCATACCGAGGGCCCATGTGATCCAGATCGCGGGGATGAGCCATGCCATCATCATCCCCACCGTTGGTAATACGCTTTCGAAACTCCCGAGCATGTCTTGCATTGTTTCAAGAATACCGACCCAGGCTGTGGGATCAAACCAAGCAGTCATCCATACAGGCGTCACGAAACCGCTGGTCACCGCCTCGAGAGACATCGTGGGTTCCGCGGTCATTCGCTTCGCAGACCATTGCACTGCCTTGGCCATCAAGGCCGCACCGCTCGTCCACAGTAATGCGAGGAGGGCTACGCCGCCCCAAAGTATGACTTTCATTTGAAATCTCCATCGGATAGCCGAGAACGGCAAACGTAATGGAGTTGATTTTGAGGGCGGATTGACTTCGTATCAATCGAACTTTATAGGACTTTATGTTCGGTTTTTTCGAACACAAATCGATCGTGATTGATCTGATTTTTACTCGCGACTTGCCTTGGCAACGTATTCGGAGAGTATTTTCATCTGTTAGGGGGTCAAGCTTGAATAAGCAGGCATTTGACCAATGCCGTTTTTAAGGGCGTTCATGACACGCGCTGCGTCGGGTTGGAGCTCGTTCATTGAAGGACCCACCGCACCCGCTGCCCCAGCGGCCTCAAGTGTGTGACATATCGCACAGGCAGGCACCGCGCCTTTTAAAAACAAAAGCTTGCCTTCTTCATCATTTGCCGAGGCAACCGGAGAGAATGCCATCGCGGATACGAACGCAATCGCACCGATGGCCGCAGCAGAATGAGTGAAGAGTATTTTTTGCATTTGACTAAAAGACTCGCTTTAATTTGTTGAAGCTGCGCGGTCGAACTTGGTTTAGGCCACGTTAATTTTGACAGTATGTGCGATCCAGCCACTATTCAAATAGCCTGCGGCATTCTCAGTTGAGGTTGCAACCTGCTCAACGCCGGCCTTGGTCGTCACGCGGCATGAGACATCATACTGGCCAGCTTTCAAATTGGCTGCCAGAACAAATTGGCGCCAAGCGTACTTGCCGAGGTCTGGTCCTACCAGGCGCGCGGCCTGCCATGTTTTACCGCCATCAAGCGAAACATCCACTTTGGCGACATCTTCTAGTCCGCCCATGGCGACGCCAG
>JAURZO010000249.1 GCA_030653405.1 Zwartia sp.
CAATAACGGTACATACCCTAAAATCTTGGTGGGCTGGGCGAGACTCGAACTCGCGACCAACGGATTAAAAGTCCGCTGCTCTAACCAACTGAGCTACCAGCCCCCAAGCCCGATATTATGGCTTTTTTGAGTTTTGCTGTCAAACGAGCCTCTGAGCAGCAAAAGAACGCCCTTATTTGCTCGAGACTGAATTAAGCATTTGCTCGATATTTGAACCCATAGCCAGCAATGCATGATCATGATTTTCAGCCGCAACGAGCTGCACGCCTAAGGGCAAACCAAAATCACCCTTGCCAAACGGTAACGTCAAGCATGGCGCACCAATCGTCGTCCAGGCGCGGTTAAACGTGGAGAGCCCTGTCCCGTCCTTCTTGAGAGGTGCTTCGCCTGGTGCGCTAAACGTCAGCAAAGCATCCACACCCTTCATCGCATGCGCAAACAACGCTTTGCAACGCGCAACATGCGTACGCTGGGCATCAAACTCTGCGATTGAAACCTTGAGGCCAGACTCGATCAAGGCCACGGTCCCCGCGCCGAGTAGCGCCGCTTTATCGCGATACAGCTGCTCATAGTAATGACCAGCCTCAAAAGCCATGATCAGACGATTTGAGTCATCCAGAGCCAAAATATCTTGCGCAGGCAAATCAATCTCAACCAACTCCACGCCATGATCGCGCAAGACATCTCTTGCTCTGGTCAACGCTTGCAAGGCATCTTGATCGGCAAGACTCTCATGTGGTCCAGGATACCAAGCGATACGAATTGAGCCCTTTTTGTCGACAGCTGTTTCAGACTTGCCAAGCAAAACATTTGCCAATATTTTGACATCAGCAACTGAACGCGCATGAATGCCCACCGTATCCATCGTGGATGCGAGCGGCTTGATACCCTCAAGCGATATTTTTCCAATCGTTGGCTTGAAACCTACGATGCCGCAGTAAGCAGAGGGTCTGATCGTCGAGCCCCCCGTTTGCGTACCGAGTGCCAACCCCACCATCCCATCCGCCACGGCCGCCGCAGAGCCACTCGAGGAGCCTCCTGGGGAGTGATTGAAATTGTGAGGATTCACCGTTGGGCCAGCCACCTGATACGCAAACTCAGTCGTCACCGTCTTGCCCATGATGATCGCGCCCGCGGCCTTTAACTGAGACACAACGACGGCATCCCGATCAGGCTGATGCCCCGCATAGGCAGCACTTCCGTATTGCGTCGGCATATCAGCCGTCTCAATGATGTCTTTGACTGCAATCGCAATGCCCGCCAAAGGCAAGTCTGACGCGCCTGCAGGGGCGCCTGAGAGCTGCCGACGGACCTGCTCTGCATCGTGCCAGGCAAACGCATGCACGTGGGGCTCACGGGCAGCAATACGCGCCAACTGAGACTCAAGAACAGCCTGAGGTGTGGTCTCACCACGCGCAATACGCGCGCGCGTCGTTGACACTTGTTGAGCATAAAGTTCTGCGGAATCACCGCCAGGGATTATCGTCATTTTTTCTTCCTGTTTAAAACGCATGATTGAATGCGCGCCACTGAACCCGCAGCGCAAAACACTCAATATAAGCGTTTATTCAGGCACTGGGTTCAGACTTAAACAGTCAGAGCACGAAGAGGAAATGATTCAGGGCAAGATCAGCGGGCGCGTGAAATCCTGACCTCGGCACCACGACGCTTGACCTCAAGTCCCTCAGATGGCGAAATACGCAACCCCTCAAGCCCCTTGATGTAGCTTGAGCCTTGCATTTGCATGACACGTATTTTGTTACGCATCACGACCGGGTTGTGAACAGGCATACCAAACATCCAGACCTCGTCCAGGATGCGGGCAGAGTTGAACTCTCCCGTATGGCTCGCCGTCGGGCCGAGGCAGAGCATGTGCCCCTCGCGACCAAAGACAGGCAACGTACCTAAACCACACTTCACTGTCCAGACCGCACCACCTTCGTAGCGCCAGCCTGTATTCAGATCCCACCAGGCTTCACCGGCCGGCAAATAGACTTGGATGTCCTCGCCTGGTTGCATCGCAGGCGCGACAAGTATGGCGGGTCCGAGCATGTATTGGGTATCCCAACGCTGTGCTTCCTGATCCGCAGGAAAAGACATCGCCATCGACCGTTGCACAGGCAAGCCTGTTCTTGCCGCATCCTCGATCGCCCCCAGCACATAAGGGATCAGTCGATAACGCAACTGCAACCAGGTTTGAACATGCGCACGCGTGGCTTCGTCAAACGCTGTCGGCACAAGTTGTGGGTGCGCCTGAAAGGCGAAATTACCCGAAAGTACCGCCATACCCAACCAGCGCAAATAAAGCTCTGGTGTCATCGACTCCACAGGCGCCAGAGCATTGCCAAGCGCATGCATCTGTACAGGCAAACCACTCGCACCAATCGCAAGCGCTGTGCGCAGTGTTTGTTGCAGACCGGCCCAGGTATTGGGCACACGCACCGGACTTTGCCACAAGAGGCGTTGCGCCCCCGGGAACAAATCGGAGCTGAACACAACCCCCTCGGGCGGGACCTTATGTCCCGCGGCCGCCTCAAACAACGCGCGGCGAGCCAGGGCAGGATAGATCGAACGCAACACCGCACCGCGCTCGCCACCCCGCGCGACAACTGTATCTGGAATATCGAACTGCACATCACAGACCGTTGCGCCAACGCCATCCTCAGCAAGATGACGATGACGCTCTGACCAGGTGTTTAAAACATCGCGATGTGTGAGATCCAACAAAGCAAAAGGCTTACCGGCGGTCGCGGGCACGCCAGAAAAAACATGGGCTTCGCCATCTTCACCACAGAGCAACCAACCGCGATCTTCTAGCTCGCTAAACGTCGTGGTATCGATCGCCACAGCAGGCACTGTATGCATACCTAAATGCGCAGCGTGTTTCGAAAATGA
>JAURZO010000250.1 GCA_030653405.1 Zwartia sp.
GAAGCCGAAGTCACTGTCGCGGGTGTGCCGGATGCTCAATCCGGTATGTTGGTGGATTTGGGCTATCTGCGTCGCGAAGTCGCCCGGGTGCGCGAGATGCTGGATCATCGATTTCTTGACGAGGTCAAGGACCTCGGACCGGCGACGCTTGAAAATCTCTGCGCCTTTATCAGAAAGCAGCTCAAGCCCTCCTTGCCACAACTCTCGGCCGTCACGGTCGAACGCAAAGCCAGCGGCGATCGGTGCGTGTTGCGGGAAATAAACTAGCCAAGTTTGAACCGAGTGGCGACCCAGCCCACGCCCCCGACCCAAAGCGCGCAACTGCCCACCAATCCCGCGATCACGAGTAGATCCTGAACACCAAGCGGTGCGATGCCGATCACTCGGTGCAGCCACGGCACTAAAAACATCAAGGCCAACATCACAACAATGGCCATGAATAATCTTTTTAACCATCGATTGGGTGTGACGATCCCTTTGAGCAGCGAATGCGTATGATCCCGATTCACCAGAATCAGCAACACGACACTGCCCAGCAGAGAAAGCATGAGGATGGTTCGAATCAGCATCTCACCCCAGTCCGCGGCGTTCAACCATGCAAAAGTCGAGATCAATAGTGCCGCGACACCGAAACCCTGAAGCAGCGGAACGCTGGCGGAGATCAGAGAAAAGGGTGAATCATCAAAGGACCTCGGCGGTCGCTGCATGACACCGTCTTCCTCAGGCTCCGACTCAAACACAAGTGTACAGGCCGGGTCAATCACCAATTCAAGCAGAACAATGTGCGCGGGCATCAACAGCATCGGCCAATGCATCATCACCGGGATTAATGCTAAAGCCACAATAGGGATGTGAACCGCAAAGATAAATCCTGCAGCCTTACGCAGGTTCGCATCAATGCGGCGGCCTTGCGCGATCGCCGTCACAATGCTGGCAAAGCTGTCATCCAACAGCACAATGGCCGCAGACTCCCTCGCAACGTCAGTCCCCCGCTCACCCATCGCGATTCCGATATCGGCTGCTTTTAAGGCGGGCGCGTCGTTGACACCATCACCCGTCATCGCCACCACTTCACCCGAACCCTGAAGTAACCGGACGAGTCTGAGCTTTTGAGTAGGTTTGAGCCGCGCGCAGAGGTTGATGCTTTGCAAGCGACGTTTGAGGTCCTCATCACTCAACTGATCCAGCTCAGGACCTGTGAGGCTGTCAGGATGTTCAGACAAGCCAATTTTTCGTGCGATCGCCACCGCAGTCGCAAGATGATCTCCCGTCATCATCACCACCCGAACACCCGCTTCATGGCAGCGTCTCAGCGCATCAGGCACCTCTGGTCTCGGCGGATCTTCAAAACCAACAATCCCTTCCAACTCCAAATTCAAGTCGCGCTGACTCTGCGGCCATTTTGATTCGGCAGGTGACGTCCCTGTCACCAACAATTCACCTCGGGCAACGCCAAGCACTCGCAGACCTCGAGAGGCCATCTCAGCAACCTTTAACTTCAAGATCTCACGCTGTTGTGCCGTCAAATGACAGAGATCGGCAATCGCCTCAGGCGCGCCTTTGGTCGCGCATACATACCGCCCCGCTGTCGCCGTTTCGTACACCCTCGTCATGGCGAGTAAATCTGCTGACAGCGCATATTCGTGCACCGTCTCAAGACTGCCAGGACGTCCCTCATCGTCTGAATCAAAGGACACCTCATTTTGCAGACAAAATGTTTGTAGGGCTTGCTCCATCGGGTCGACTGAATCTGATGCACTGGCCAATCGCCCAAATTCCGCGACTTGCTTCTGTTCACTGGTGATGACGTTGCTTGACACATCGGCCAGGCGGGAGTCGCCATGGAGGGCCGGGGATGGAAGATCAATGGTGCTGAGTTCTGCCACGGACATCCGGTTCATCGTTAAAGTGCCGGTTTTATCGACTGCCAGAACAGTGATACCGCCAAGCGCTTCTACTGCGGTCACACGCCGCGTCAAGACCTTTTTCTGAGAAAGTCTCCATGCGCCCAGAGCAAGAAACACGGTCAGTACAACCGGAATTTCCTCAGGCAAGACCGCCATCGCAAAAGCCAATCCCGCGAGAATACTGGGCAACACTGGGGTCTGATTCCACCATATGTTTAAGGCAACTTGCGCAACCGCCAGCACAAGAGCCATCAGACCAAGCCACCGAATCAAGGCGCGTGCCCGCAGCTGTAATACAGAGGGCACTTCGGTTGTCGAAGAGAGATCCCTGCTGATCTGACCGACTGCCGTTGCATGCGCAATCGCCGTGACCTTCGCCAGCCCGACACCCTTCGTCACGACGGTACTGGCATACAACGCATCCTGAGAGGTCTTGTCGATGTTATTGTCCGGAGCGTTCTTCTGGCCACCCTTGCCCGCGCGCTTCACCACTGCAGCCGATTCGCCAGTCAACAAAGACTCATCGACTTCCAGACTGCCTTCCAACAACCTTGCATCGGCCGCAATGCGATCGCCTTCCCGCAAAACCAACACATCACCTTGCACCACCTCCAGTCCAGCAATACGTTTCTCCGTCCCATCGCGGACCACAAGCGCACGCGGTGCTGAAAGCTCTCGCAACGCCTCCAACTGCCTCTGCGTTTTGCCATGCTGAAACACCGTCATACCGATGACGAGAAAAACGACGGCTAACAAAAATATCGCCTCGCCCTTGTCGCCCAGCAACAGATACAACCCTCCCGCCATGAGCAACATCAAAAACATGGGCTCTGTCAGGACTTCCAAAACAATCTTGATGGCGCTGACGGGAACGCTGCCAGGTAAAACGTTTTGTCCGTTTAAACGTAACCGCTCCGCGGCCTCTTCCGTGCTCAAACCAGCATGCTCAGACACAGTACGCAGTTTCGGCGCTGTTACGCGTGCGGACGTTGAGCGTTCTTGATTCATGACGGAACCTGTTGTCTAGGACTCCTAGCGATGCGGCAATCGTGGCATCGTCATCGACTCGGGCTTCAGAATGTCGTCGAGCGTTTCCGCACTCAACAATCCCCGTTCAAGCACGATGTCGTAGACGCGTCGGCCCGTCACCAAGGCCTCTTGTGCGACCTCTGTGGCATGCTGATAGCCGATATAGGGATTCAGGGCCGTCACCAATACGATTGAGCGATCAAACAACTCTTTGATACGACTTTCATTCGCGGTGATTCCTCTCACACACTTGTGCTCAAGCGTTTCAAACGCACCCGTGAGGTGAGAAACACTACGGAACATGGAATAGGCGATCACAGGTTCAAACGCATTGAGCTGCAGCTGCCCCGCTTCGGCTGCAAAACTGATCGTCACATCATTGCCGATCACCTCATACGCCACTTGATTGACGACCTCAGGAATCACAGGGTTGACCTTGCCGGGCATGATGCTCGAGCCCGCCTGAACCGCCGGCAGATTGATCTCTCCGAAGCCCGCGCGTGGTCCACTCGACAAAAGCCGCAAATCATGACAAATCTTGGAAATCTTGACAGCAATCCGCTTTAAAACACCAGAGAGCTGAACAAAAGCACCGCAATCCTGCGTCGCCTCAATCAGATTTGGTGCCGTCTCAAGTGGCAAGCCCGTCAGCGTCACCAAGTGCTGACGAACCATTTTTGCATAGTCAGGATGGGTATTGATTCCCGTACCGATTGCGGTCGCACCGAGATTGATTTCACAAATCAAGGGCAAGGCCTCTTTGAGCCGCAAGATGTCTTCGCCAAGCATCACCGCATAGGTGTTGAATTCCTGCCCGAGGGTCATGGGCACAGCGTCCTGAAGTTGTGTGCGCCCGACTTTGATAATGTGTTTGAACTCTTCGGCTTTTATTTCAAAAGCACCTTGGAGACTCGCCATTTTAGTCAACAGTCGCTGGCAGCCACGATAGGTCGCCAGCTTGAGTGATGTCGGATAGACATCATTGGTTGACTGACTCATGTTCACGTCTTCGTTCGGATGAAGATAGCTGTACTGACCTCGTTTATGACCAAGCAGCTCTAGTGCACGATTCGCAATGACTTCGTTGGCATTCATGTTGGTCGAGGTCCCTGCGCCCCCTTGAATGACGTCCACGACGAACTGGTCGTGCAAATTACCCTGAATGATCTCTCTGCAAGCCGCGATAATCGCCTCGCACTTGGTGGCATCCAGCATCCCCAACTCTTGATTCGTCAACGCTGCGGCGATTTTGATTTCGGCGAGCGCGCGCATCAGATCCGGATATTGAGATATTGGCAAGCCAGTAATGGGAAAATTTTCAATCGCGCGCAAGGTATGGACACCGTAATACGCTTGGGCAGGTACTTCGCGCTCTCCAAGCAAGTCGTGTTCCAGACGTGTGTAATCAGAATCGATACTGGTGATACTCATTAGAGGGCTCCGCAAGTCGACGCAGCAAAGCGATAGCGCTTCACTACACTCCAATCCTACCTTATTGCTGCCTAATCGCTGCCGTATTGCTGTTTTATTGCTGCCTTATCGATCATTTAATGCCACTTTAATGCCACATTGTTGCTACCTTGTTACTAGCTTAATCATCGGCATTCCGATCAAGAAAATCCAGCAACAGGCGAGCAACGGCCTCTGGTTGCTCTTGCTGCACCCAATGGCCTGCGCCCTCGACTAAAAAGGTGCCTTGATATTGTGTGGTCAATGCGCCCTCGACTCGCTCAAGCCCACCCGGTGTCTGATAGACGCCCCAGTCGTGCAGACCACCAATAAACATTGACGGCACATCGATTGTTTTGCCTGCGAACACGGCCAGATCTTTATCGCCGGGGTTGGCGCGATAACCTTGCAAGCCACCTTGAAAACCGGTTCGACTGTATTCGTCGACGTAAAACTTCAACTCATCCTCAGTCAACCAGGTGCATTCAGCAATCTGTTGTATCGAAGGCATGTCAGGAGCGACGGTCTCCGCCATGCCCTTGTCCAGATCCATCACGTAATAGCGCGGTAACTTTTCCCATTCATCCGCGGTGAGCCCTTTTAAACGGAACGGCTGATTCGGTGCCCAGTCGGCACTTTTCACATGATAGTAAGCCCGCAAAAAATCATGCAGACCTTGCTTGGCATGCCAAATGTTTTCATTGGCAGGCTCTGTAGCGTAATACCTCATGTAATACTTTCTCGGTGGATTGAGCCTTGCCAAGTCCTCATCAATGGTACTTGGAGGCGCCGGCTCAAGCTTTTCATTGGCGGTATTAAAAGGCAGGGCAACGGGTCCGCCTCGAAATGGCGAGCTCATCATCACCACCGAACGGAACACATCTGGACGCATCAAAGCGCACCATCCCGCAAGGGGTGATCCTTGATCATGCCCGACCACGGCCGCGACAGTTCGATAGCCGAGGGCGGCCACAAGCGCCAAAATATCGTGTGCCTTGTTCAACGTGCTGAACGGACGCAAATCATCTTGGTAAGACACACCTGCCCCACCACTTTGCCCATAACCTCGCACGTCGGGGGCCACAACGTGATAGCCCTGCTCTGCAAGCGGCACCAGCACCTTACGCCAGCTGTAGGCAAGCTCTGGAAAACCATGCAACAGCACGACCAGCGGACGACCGGGAACCTCGTGACCCGCCTCAAGAATGTGTAAGGTGATACCGTTGACGTCTTGGATCAATCTCGAACGAACACCTGCAGGGAGCATCTTAGTCACGCCTTTGTATTGATCGGAATTCAATATGCATTGATAATCCGACCACTAGCTACTGTCTACAAGGGTTATCCCCTGAAAGATTCTAAGTTCCTGTTTTCGAGCGTCTGAAACTTATAAAATGAGTAGCGAACTCTTTTTTCTAACGATCGGATACATAGCTAGTGAAGACACAACCACGTTCCATCGCAATCATCGGTGCAGGCCTTGCAGGTTTAAGCTGTGCCAGGGCACTGACTCAGCAGGGGCACCGTGTTCAGATCTTTGAAAAAAGTCGCGGCGTCGGTGGCCGTATGAGCACCCGGAGCTTCGAGACTTGGGCGTGCGATCATGGGGCCCAATATTTCACAGCCAAAGATCCAGCTTTTGCTCAGCAAGTTCAAGTGTGGCAAGAAGCAGGTGCAGCCGCGCTCTGGAATGCTCAAATCACGAGTTTTGAGTCAAGCGGCTGGCAGGCGATCAAACCCTCCACAGGCCGTTTTGTCGGGACACCCTCGATGACAGCGCCGGCCAAACACTTGGCAAAGGATTTGACTATCCAATTCTCAACCACGATCGACCAGTTGGTGCGCGATGGACAAAAGTGGAAGCTTCACTGCAAAGAAACCGGCATGCTTGACATGGGCTTTGACACCGTCCTGCTTGCAATCCCGTCCAAACAGGCCGCGCCACTGGTTCAGTCCCATTCCACCTCGCTCTACGATCGCTGTCGCGATGCCGTGATGGCTCCCTGCTGGGCGTTGATGATTTATGCTTGCGAGCGGCTTGCACTCGATTTTGATGCAGCATTTATCAATCAAGGGATCTTTAGCTGGATCGCCAGAAGTTCCAGCAAACCTAGTCGTGTATCAGGTGAGGCTTGGCTCGCGCACGCGACAACCGAATGGAGCGTGGCCCATGAGAACATCACCAAAGAGGAAGCAGCACCGCTTCTGACCGCCGCATTTGAAGGACTCACTGGCTATCGACCCGTCACCTATCAAATACATCTCTGGCGTTTTGCAAGACTTGGGATCGCTACACAACACGGCCATATGTTTGATGAAACATTACAACTTGGCTTGTGCGGCGATTGGACGAGCACAGAAAAAGTCGAAGGTGCCTGGCTCAGTGGACAAGCCCTCGCACAAGATATCGCCCGACTACAACAGCCTTACCGTACGTAAATGTAGACGCTTGCCTCACCCTTTGACCACCTATCACTCAGATCAAGCCTCACGATGACTCGCTCACAACACACGCTTAAAGATCGGATGTACACACTGATCTTTACTAACGAAACTGCCGCGGGGCGTCTTTTTGATAAATCTCTCATCGCACTGATCTTGCTATCACTTGTTATCGTCATACTCGATAGCGTCGAACAGATCGCACGGAACTACCACTCATTACTGTTCGCGCTTGAATGGGTCTTTACGATTATTTTTAGTCTTGAATACGCCTCACGTTTGTACTGTGCCAAAGATCGCAGAAAATATGCCACAAGCTTTTTTGGCGTGATTGATTTATTGGCAGTTCTGCCAACCTATCTGGCCTTATTTTTCCCAGAACTGCACGCCTTGATTGATGTGCGTGTGCTGCGTCTGATTCGAATCTTTCGCGTCTTTAAACTCACTGCGTATATGCAGGAGTACTCGCACTTGGCGAACGCACTGAGCGCGAGTCGCAAGAAAATTCTTGTTTTTTTATCGTTTGTCTTGATGATTGTGTTGGTCATGGGTACCTTGATGTATGTGGTCGAAGGCCCTGTGCATGGATTTACCAGCATACCGATCGCAACCTATTGGGCAATCACCACCATGACCACTGTTGGCTTTGGCGACCTCACACCCCAGACCGACATCGGCAAGCTGATTGCCTCAATCATGATGCTGATGGGCTGGGGCACGCTTGCCGTCCCGACAGGCATTGTGACAGCTGAAATGTCACGCACACGAGGTCGACGACGCTTTAACCAAGTCGCTTGTATAGAGTGCGGTGCTGATCATCTCGACAAGCAGGACCACTACTGCCGTGACTGCGGCACAAAGCTGTAGACACCTTGACCGACGAGGCATTTCAATCCTCTCAATTGCTCTCATTTAGAAGACAGTTTCAAGATTTTCCGCGCTTCAAAGAGATAGATACGTGAAAATGGCGGGTGATTTAAACGCACCTGCCCCCCACTATTTATCGAGAAGAGCAACATGTTTAAGAAACTGATTCTGGCCCCCTGTGCAGCGATCTTTGTTTTGTCCGGCTGCGCCCCTACAGGATCGTCATCGTTCAGGGATATGTCTGCGGCCTATCGTGAAGTGCTCGAGGAGTATGCCAACGACAACGTCCTGCTGAACATCGTTCGCTCCTCAAAAAATATGCCTGTCAGCTTTTTAGACATGCCATCGGTCATTGGAACAGGTAATGTAGGTGTCAATGCAGGCATTGGCGGCACAGTATTAAGCAAAGCTCCCAGCTCATTCGCTGGCTTTTTCTCGGCCGACCCTACTGCAGGTCTTTCCTCTTATGGACCCAGCGTGGGATTAAGCGTCAATAGTGGGTTTAACTTTACCCAATCTTCTCTTGATAACTCGCAGTTCATGAGCTCGTTCTTGAGCGATATCAGACCTGAGGTGGTGGCGAGCCTGACTAATAATCAAGTCGGACCAAAATCCATTTTGTACTCTCTGGTGATCGACACCATTGAATTGCGCGACAAGGACAATGTTGTGATCTCAAAGTATTTCAACAACCCTTATTTACCTAACTATGGTGAGTTTCAAAAAGCGCTCTATACATTGATCGAAGCGGGCCTGAGCACCGAAATGGTCATGGAGAAGCATGTCGTATCGGCCCCGATGAGCGCTGAAGCCCTGAACCGTAATCTGGTCGCCGCAGTCGCCGCACAGGCCCAACCCGGCACGATGGTCGTTCCGGTCAAAACGGGTGGCGCCACTCAATATCAGATCGTACGCATGATGCCTTCGACGCGCATGTGTCTGAACAAGCAGGCTGAGCAAAACGTACTGGGTCAGACCTTTGCAGAGTCAGCTTTTTGCAATACTGAAGCAGTCGGCATCTTGCCCAAGAAAGCCTTATCCCCCGAAACTGCTGAAGCACTTCGCTCTGCCGGTGTCGGCAAAGACAGTCGTCTGGTGATTAAACTGCGTTCGACACGCAATGTGTTTGACTACCTAGGTACTCTGGTCAAGCTGCAAAATGGTGATCCTGCGCGTCAGATCAAGGTGATGAATTCAGATGCAATTGCTCTTAATCCAAATCTCATTAACGATACGTCCACTGCTATCCCTCTGTTCATCGTGGAGAAAGGTCGCAGCACAGGCAAGACGTTAACTTCCGTTACCTATCAAAACGAAACGTACTCCGTACCAGCGGACTCCAACAGCTATACGCGCGAAGTGCTGGCCTTGCTCTCTCAGCTACTCACGCTCAACAAGGTACCCGGATCAATCCCTGCCTCACCCGCTGTGTTGATCAAGTGATATGACAACAATACAGACCAAAAGCTCGTCCTGGTTAGCGCCGATTGCTCGCAGTACTGCAGGCCTTGCAAGCGGCGCTTGCGCTATGTTTTGCTTTCCCTATGCAGGCGCGGGCGCTTCGATCTACAGGGGTTGGGATAAGCTTTTTCCGACCGAGATGACGTTATATGCAATTCAGCCACCAGGGCGAGAGACACGCTTTTCAGAGCCCTTTGTCAGCAGTATTAGCGAACTCGCAAATGCTGCGGCAGACGCCATACTGGAGGTCACTGACAAACCGATTGTTTTATTTGGTCATAGCCTCGGAGCTGCGTGTGCTTATGAAACTGCGCGCGTACTTGAACGCGCCGGTCGCTCACCCGAACTGCTCATTGTTTCTGGTCGACAGTGCCCGGGAACGATTTCTAAGCGTGCGCCCATTTCGCATTTGACAGATGCCCAGTTTTTGCAACATGTACGTGCCTATAAAGGAACACCTGCTGCGGTTCTGGAAAATGAAGAACTTATGGAGATATTGCTGCCGCTATTGCGGGCGGACTTTACCTTAGCTGAACACTATAGGCCCGCACCCGAGCCAATATTGAACTGCTCCATACTGGGCTTAGGTTCGATGCAAGACGAATGGCTTGATATGGCAACGCTCGAGCCTTGGGGCGCACTCACACGCGGGAACTTTGAAACGCACTGGTTCGAGGGAGATCATTTTTATTTGAACCCGCGCGCGTCAGAACTTGCGATGCTATTAAGAGAAAAAATCAGTGTACAGACTGGGATCAAGGCCTAGATTGATGTTTAAAACGTGCTGCGATCTGGCTTGCCGGCGCTGTCAAAGGACGTGAGCGGTCACTCAAGAACAGCAGGCACAAACCAGTCACGGCAGGTGTGACAGCAAGCGAAACCAGCACAACACCCCAATAACCCAAACGACTCCAGCGCCCGATAAAACCAACCAACAAGCACAGCAACACATACAACGCAGCGGTATAGACCATCATTCCCCCAGACATCCAATGTTAAGATTGAAACAAGCCATGCACTCACTCGGAACAACAGTATCTGAGTTTAACCAGAGAAAGACACACCGTATGTATTTGTTAAAAAAATTATGTGGTGTCCTGTCTTTGGCAATGCTCGGCATTGTTGTGGTGCCTGCATCATTACATGCGCAGTCCTCCATGCGAATGAAGCAAATCCTGGTATCAGAACCGATCCCGGAAAAGAGTCTTGCTAGAGATCTTCTCAAACTTGATGAGGATTACGATCCAACAGCCAAGTACGCAGTCACCTGTACGATTTATATTCTTGATTACAGATTTTTGAGTATCAACATTACTGTACTGTCGACCTATAAGGTCAACGCCTGCGATCCTGATTTATTTCGATCCACGACAGCTGCATCGGTGAAAGCCCAAGTCATTGCCTCTCAATCAATCGATCGGATCGTTCCTGTCGGTCCTCACGTGCAGATGATGGATAGAAACACAAGCACAGTTTCACATCCCTATATATCGATTGGTTTGCTGAACTTTTCTCAAGTTGCCAGTGCGCATATCGGCATCAAGGATATTTTTAAAAATGTCACAACCTGGGATAATTTTCGCAGCAGAGTGACGATCTACAATCCAGTAAAAATGGCTGAAAACATTGATTATGTCTGGCTGCCAGGTTCCAGGATCTATACGCTCACTACCAAGGAAGGTGAGGTCTTCGTCATGTCGCATTTCCTCCCGGGCGGAGTGGGTGTCGAGGTTAAAAGCATCGAAGAGACAGCAGCCAATCTGTCTCAATTTCTCAATTTACCTGACGGATGGCGTTACGAGGTCAAAACGTTGAAGAAAATTTTAACGGTTAAGCGCCAAGAAGACTTAGGTCATACCACGTCGCGCGTCTTCGATGAATACAGCAATGCCTATATCGGGATCGGCGGCCATCTCGAATAACCTTCCACTTATAAAACAGCTGCTGTTTACTTGCGTATCATCGCGCCTGGTTCTTGTTGTGAGCCGCCAAGGATCAACGGCAAACCACCCGTCGAGGATCCGAACATAATAACTTTGGCATTGTCTGATTTGGCGAGGTTTTCACTAGCCTCGATACCGCGATAACGCAAATAACTTTCTGTCATGCCCGCATTGACGATGTCCTGAAAGTCCTTGACTCCTTTTGCCTCCAACACCTTGCGTTGAGCCTCTTTTTCTGCTGTTTGCAACTTATAAACATAAGATTCTGACACCTGAGCAAGTGTCAGCTTGTCTTCAATCGCCTTTTGTATTTCTTCAGGAAAGGTAATCGACTCGAGCTGTACGGCACTGATACGGACCAGACGCACCTCTTTCAGACCTGGTGGACTGAGCTTATCGATGATGACACGGTCAGCCGTAATCGCAATATCGCGCACGACTTGATTGATCCCTGCGGTGAATGCCTGTGTCGAACTCAGTCGTCCAAACATTTCACGCGTGACAGAGGTGACCTCAGGTATGACCATGGTTTTGACATACTCAGGGCCGACGAACTTATGCAACATGGGCACAGTCAGGCGGTTAACCTCAAATTGAAAGTTTAATTTGACTCTTGATTTCAACAAATCAGAGGTCAAGACATCTAGCTCCAAACTCTGCACCTGGATGCGACTGTTGTATTGTGAGACTGAGTTCCAGGGCCATATCAACGTGACGCCCTCAGGCACCAACTCATCCAAGGCCACACCCCCATCCAGCGCTCGGTAAATGACGCCTACTGAGCCTGCAGGCACAAGCATCACAATGCGAGGATACAAAATCACCACGCTGCCAATAAATAAGAACAACACGATTAACATCGGAATGATGTTGACAACCACCCAATCTGCAAACCGATGATAAATTTTTCTAAGGTATCGCATCATTGTTCCGTCTATCAGGAATTAATTGGTTTGCCATTTGCCATGAACAAGACGTGATCCGCCCGGTCATAGTAATGGTCATCGTGCGTAATCGCGATCACGGTCTTGCCCATCGCACGCAACTTAGGAATAATATTTTCGTAAAATTCCTGACGGAACTCAGGATCTTGGTCAGCCGCCCACTCGTCGAGAATCACGAAAGGACGGTCTTCGAGTAAAGCCACAATCAAGGCCAAACGCTTGCGCTGACCCGTAGAGAACTGAAGCGAACTAAACTGGCCGTTTTGAATACTGACCTTACCTTCCATCTGAAACACTTTCAATAAGTCTTCCATCCGGCGCACATCGTCCGCCGGCAAACCATAAAGTGTCTTGAACAAATGGAAATCACTAAATACAACCGAAAACATGTCGCGATACGCACCCGTTGTCGGCTCGGAGATCGGCAAGCCGTTCACTAAGATCCGACCGGCACTTGGCTGATACAGGCCAATCAAAATCCGCATCAGTGTTGTTTTTCCCGAGCCGTTATTG
>JAURZO010000168.1 GCA_030653405.1 Zwartia sp.
AGATCGCCGGAAGTGTCAAAGCGCGCAAGGCGTCACGCCATGCCTCTTCTGACTGGATGGAAATCGAAAAACAACGGGGTATTTCCGTCGCCTCATCGGTCATGCAGATGGAGTACCGCGATTGCGTGATCAATTTGCTGGATACCCCTGGGCATCAGGACTTTTCCGAAGATACCTATCGGGTGTTAACGGCTGTTGACGCTGCACTGATGGTGATTGATGCGGCAAATGGTGTTGAGCCCCAAACCATCCGCCTGCTACAAGTCTGCCGGGCGCGCAACACCCCAATTATTACTTTCATTAACAAGATGGATCGCGAAGTCCGTGATCCACTTGAGTTGCTTTCCGAGATTGAGCAACACATCGGCATGGACGCTGTGCCCTTTTCTTGGCCCGTCGGCATGGGCAAGGCCTTTGGCGGCGTCTTTGACATTCAGCGCGACCGAATGCGCCTGTTTCGCCCAGGCCAAGAGCGAAGAAACGACAGCTCCGACGACTTCATCGACGGGCTGGACAATCCCGAAATCGCCAAGCGCTTTGGCTCTGCCTTTGAGCAAGCCAAGGGCGAAATCGAGCTTATTCAAGCCGCTGCACCGACATTTGACCGCGAAGCCTTCTTGGCCGGCAAACAAACGCCCGTCTTCTTTGGCTCCGCTATCAACAACTTCGGTGTTCAAGAGGTTCTCGATGCCTTGGTCGATCAGGCTCCGCCGCCAGGATCCCGTCAAGCACTTGAGCGTATCGTATACCCCGACGAGCCAAAATTCACTGGGGTCGTGTTTAAAGTCCAGGCCAACATGGATCCCGCGCACAGAGATCGCGTCGCATTCGTGCGCGTGAGCTCTGGCAAGTTCGAGCGCGGCATGCGCCTCAAAGTCTCGCGCAATGCCAAAGAAATCCGTCCCAATAACGTTGTCTCTTTTCTATCCCAGAGACGCGAGCTGGTCGACGAAGCTTACGCGGGCGATGTCATTGGCATCCCAAACCATGGCATTTTGCACTTAGGCGATGTGTTAACAGAGGGAGAGTCCCTACATTTTACGGGCTTGCCCTTTTTCGCCCCTGAGCTTTTTCAGGCTGTCGAAACCAAAGATCCTCTTCGCACCAAACAACTCCGTACTGGCTTATTACAGCTCGGCGAAGAAGGCGCCATCCAAGTCTTTAAGCCTATCGCCGCGGGCGGTGCTCTGTTGCTGGGCGCGGTCGGCCAACTCCAATTCGAGGTCGTGGCGCATCGCCTTCAGGCCGAGTATGGCGCCGAAGCGCGCCTCATGCCGTCGCGCTACAACATGGCCCGGTGGATTACAGCCGAAGACCCCAAGGAGCTGCGCAAATTCATCGATGCCAATGCCTCTCATATCGCCTATGATGTCGTCGAAGCCCCGGCATTCCTTGTTTCGTCCACAGCGCAGCTTCGAGTAGCTGAAGAACGCCATCCGGCGATCCGCTTTCACGCGATGCGCGAACATGGCGGTCAAGTGTTTTCCGACAAAGTCTGACACCTCGCTCATTACAGGTTCCTACACAGATCACTATGTCCTGGCGCGCCCTCATCATTTTTCTTCTACTTGCTGTTGTCGCGTCCTGGCAAGGCGGGAAACAGCTTGGTCAATGGCTTATTGAACAAGCACCCGACTCAATCGCATCTACCGTCAATCCGACCGATAGTGGGTCGCAGGCACTGGATGCCGAGGGTAAACCTCTGGCCCCTCAACCACCCCAACCACGTATCGACGGCACGCTGGGCGTCCCTCGAGACATGGAGCCGATTGAGTGGACCATTGCTGCCGTTCTGGCCTCAAGTGCGGATGCGAATGCCTACGATAAAGACGGGGAGGGGAGCGACGACAATGATGCTGATTCACCCGATGGAGATCAAGACACTGTACGTACACTCGATGTCTCCTCAGCTTCGGCGATTGCAGCGCCGCCTCGCTCTGTCCCTGTTACACCCACCGCCACAGAAACCTGGCAACAAGCACTCACCAAAGAGCTTACCCGATGCAACAGTGTCACCTTTTTTAGACGCCCTGGATGTATCGATGCGGCTCAAGTCAAGTTTTGTGGGCCAAATAATGCATGGGGAAAAGTAACGGGTTGTCCTGCTCGCTCAACAGACACACCGGTTGGGGGCTGAGGTCTGGGCTGACGACCTAGCCTGCACCTGCTTGTGACTTGCGCATTGGCGCAGTCGGAATCCGCATTTGTTCGCGATATTTGGCAACTGTGCGCCGGGCAATCGTAATGCCATCTTTGTCCAATAAACTCACTAACTGGCTATCGGATAACGGTCGTGCGCGATCTTCCATTTTGATAAGCGCCTGTATCCGCGTTTGAACCGCAGTAGAGGATGTCGCTTCGCCACCCTCGGTCGACAGGCCGGTACTAAAAAATCGCTTAAGCTCGAGCGTACCAAAAGGCGTCACCATAAACTTTTGGGTCGTGGCACGGGAAATTGTTGATTCGTGCATACCAAGTTCCGTCGCAACGTCTTTAAGCGTTAGGGGCCGAACAGCGGCCCAACCCTTACTAAAAAAACTTTGTTGATGTGTCACGATCACTTGGGACACGCGCAAGATAGTCTCAAATCGCTGCGCAACATTGCGAATCATCCAGCGCGCCTCCTGCAACTGACCATGCAATGCGCTACTGGCGCCGCCACGCGGACTCCCGAGCGCCTCCGCATACATAGCGTTAATCCGAAGCTTGGGCATCACCGCTTCATTCAAATGCGCCTCCCAACCTTTGCGCGTCTTTCGCACAATCACGTCAGGGATCGCAAAATCAGCGGCAGGTTTATTCCAGGCACTCCCTGGCCGAGGATTCAGTCGCAAGACTAGCGCATGCGCACGACGCAACAAGTCAGCATCACAGTGCAGCGCTTCTCGCAGCTTACCCATATTGCCCGTTGCAAGAATGGCCAAGTGTTGCTGACATAAACGACGGGCCAGCGCGTACACGTCTGCGTTTTTAATTTCCGGTAATCGCTCGGGATCAGCATGCAATAGTTGCAAATCCAAGCACTCCGCGAGATCGCGGGCGCCTACACCCGGCGGATCAAAAGACTGTAAAAACCTTAAGGCCGTGCGAAAGTCGTCAAGCTCTACGCCAAGCTCGGGATCCATCCAAGTCACGATTTCCTCGAGCGGAGAAGCCAATAAACCATCCTCATTAAGCTCCTCGATCAACAACGCAACCAGCGCGGCATCACGATCGCTCAACCGGGTCGTGCCTAACTGCTCTAACAGGTACTCCCGCAAATTACTCTCGCGGGCAGCCTCGGGACGGTCGGCCATCTCATCATCGCGCGAGCCCCGCGACTCAGAAGAAAACTCCAGTCGCTCATGGTCTTGTGGCTGGCCGTCTTGCACCCCGGAGCTCACCTCAGGCTGTAATGCATCATAGGCCTCTTCAGGAGACTGTACAGGGGCATCATGCGCCTCGCCCACCCTAACAGTAGAGCCCAGTGCACCCGGGTCTTGCAGGCCCTCTCCCTCCTGCTCGAGCAAAGGATTCTCAGCCAATGCTTTGGCCACCTCGGCCTCCAGGTCGAGCGTTGACAACTGCAATAATCGAATGGATTGTTGCAGTGCTGGGGTCAGCGTCAAACTCTGACCAAGACGAAGTTCGAGAAAATTACGACTCATAGGTACAATATTTTGCATGATGATCACACCAAACACCGCAAATATCCGAAAAGACGTCAATCTTCTGGGCACAACGCTGCTGAGACTGGCATTGCCGCGACTCATTGTTCGCCTGGTTGTGCTGCTCAGTGTGCTGGCGGTATTGCTGTATTGCGTTCAAGGCATTCTCTCCCGAGGGCGCGGCTGGCTGGAGTTTGGCCTGCATGTTTCGGGACTCAATGAGATCTTAGGCAAGACCGTCATCGACTTTGTCATGCAATATCAGAAATATTTTTGGTGGTTCGTCGTCATTTTAGTGGTGCTATTTGTTTTAAGCGGATTGATGAGTTGGATAAAGGGTAGTGCCAAACGAGGGCGCGCAGCCCTTGTACCACTTGGCGAAGTACGCAAGCTTTGCACCGGCTTGAGTCGGGAGTCACTCGACGTCTTGGATTGGGTCTGGAAAGACAAGTCCACACCCGTGACCGTGGGCAACCTGCAAACCGTTTTGTCCCAGCTTCGCTCGGGTCGCATTCGCAAACTTGACCTTGCACGTGCACAAAAACTTGAGCTGGATCTTGCTTTAACTCCTCCGGACCAAAGTGCTCCAGATAAGCCTCTCCATCAGGAAGGTCAGCGTGAGCCGACCTTATTGGCTTGACGTTCTCTCTAGCAACCTTCGTTGATCTATGCATTCATCATTGTCATTTGTTTTGCGACATCGCTTATGCGGATTAATGATGAATTGTTGCTTAATTGCTAACAATTGATTCTTGTTAAGCCTGGAATCGCACGATTGCCTTGCGTTTAACGTCGTTTTATGTTTGACTTATGGGTATGCGCTTTCAAACTTCGGGCTTAGCCTGCTTCACTTTGGCCGAAACAGCTTCCAAAAGCTGTGGAGCTGCCTTGCGCGCCAACCACACCTCAAAGCTTGGCCTCCTACCGCTGCTACTAGCGATCGGTTGCCGGACCTAGCGTCCCGTGGCAGTCCGGCAGCCCTCGGCCACCCTGCATTACTAAACATCCCTGTATTAAACCCGGTTCAACCGGATTGCTGGCTCAAACCAGCTCCTGATCGTTATAGCGTCCACAACGCGCTTGGCATCAGCAAAATAGACTTGAGGTAAATCATGCTTTCGAATCCAGCTACAAAATACATCCCGTTCAAACCCTTCGAACGCGATTTTTCTGAACGCACCTGGCCCACCAAGCGGATTACCCATCCGCCGATCTGGATGAGCACAGATTTGCGTGATGGCAATCAGTCATTGATCGAGCCCATGAGCGTCGAACGCAAATTGCGGTTTTTCGATATGTTGCTCAAAATCGGTTTCAAAGAAATTGAAGTGGGATTCCCTTCGGCCTCGCAGACAGATTTTGATTTTGTCCGAAAACTCGTCGATGACAATTTGATTCCCGATGACGTCACGATCATTGCGTTGACGCAGGCTCGCCCCGAACTGATCGAACGCACTGTAGAGTCCGCCGCGGGCGCCAAACGCGCAATGATTCACCTGTACAACGCTTGTGCACCGGGCTTTCGGCGTATCGTGTTCAACATGAACCGCGAAGAGGTCAAACAAGTCGCGATTGAAGGCACAAAATGCGTAATGGCCTGCATGGCCAAGCATCCCCAAACAGAATGGTTATACGAGTATTCGCCAGAAGTGTTCAGCACCACCGAGCCGGACTTTGCTCTCGAGGTCTGTAACGCAGTCACAGACACATGGAAACCAACGCCTACTCGCAAGATTATTTACAACTTGCCCGCCACAATCGAGGCCACCACCCCCAACATGTATGCAGATCAGATCGAATACATGCACAACAACCTCAACAAGCGCGACAGCATTATCATCAGTTTGCACCCGCATAATGATCGCGGAACTGCTGTTGCAGCCGCGGAGCTTGGCTTAATGGCGGGTGCTGACCGCGTCGAAGGTTGTCTGTTCGGCAATGGCGAGCGAACCGGCAACGTTGACATCGTCACCTTGGCCTTGAATCTCTATACTCAAGGCATTCATCCAGGTTTGGATTTCTCAGACATCGACGAAGTCCGTCGCTGCGTAGAATTTTGTAACCAACTTCCTGTGCATCCACGACACCCTTATGCGGGTGACTTGGTGTTCACGGCGTTTTCGGGTTCTCACCAGGACGCGATTAAAAAGGGCTTCGCCGTTCAAAAGGCGGATGCGATTTGGGAGGTCCCTTACTTGCCAATCGATCCGGCCGATCTTGGTCGCAGCTACGATGCAGTGATTCGGGTCAATAGCCAATCCGGCAAGGGCGGCGTTTCCTACCTGCTTGAACAAGAGCATGGTTTAGTCTTGCCGCGACGTTTACAAATCGAATTTAGCCGAGCGATCCAGCGCGTCACCGACGAGACTGGACGCGAAGTCACCGCGACGGATGTGTTCAGCATCTTTAATACTGAGTACCTGACACAAACCGAGCCTTGGAAATTAATCAAACACAGCATCACCGGCGACCCTTCCGCAGCCGAGGGCAAGCTCTTCACTATTGAGGCAGAGTTCGATGTTGAAGGCCAACGGCGAACACTGACCGGTTCAGGTGATGGCGCGATTTCCGCCTTTGTGGATTGTCTGGGCATTCCGGTGCGAATTATGGACTACCATGAGCACGCCATTGGGATCGGCACCGACACACGCGCCGCATGCTACGTGGAGGCTCGGATTGACGAGGGTGCCACGGGGTTCGGAGTCGGCATTGACCGTGATATCGTCACTGCTTCATTCAAGGCTGTCTTAAGTGCATTAAACCGACATTTGAAGCAGTCCTAAATCAGAAGGGGCCTTTCGTCGGCCCCTTTTTTATTATTTTTGTAATTCAGCAATCTCTTCGGGTTCAAAGCCAGCCGCCAGTCGTGCCTCGACATTGAAAGGTCCTTTCAACTTAGGTGCTCGATACTGTGCGGCGAGTTGCGCATACGTCCGAATTGGATCAAGTCCGCGCGCATTGCAGAGCCATCGATACCAGTAGTTACCGATCGCCACATGCCCGATTTCATCGCGCAAAATCACATCAATAATCGCCGCACCTTTCGGATCACCTCCACTAGCCAGCTTGTGACGGACAGCAGGCGAAGCATCCAAACCTCGCGCCTCTAGTGTCCGGGGAACTAAAGCGAGCCGCGCCAGCACATCCTCTTGCGTGCGCTCCGCCATTTCCCATAAACCATCATGTGCCGGAAAATCGCCATATCGATATCCCAAGGTCATCAGATGGTTCTCAAGCATTTGAAAATGCAAGGACTCCTCCTGCGCCACCCCTATCCACTGGCGATAAAACGCCTCTGGCATCCCGCTAAAACGCCAGACGACATCCAATGCGAGATTGATCGCATTAAATTCGATGTGCGCGAGAGCATGCAGCAGTACCGCTCGCCCCTCTTTTGTGTGAACACTACGCAGTCGTAAGCCCGCAGGGGGCACCAACTCCACTGCGGGACGCCCCGGTACAGCACCTAACGCCTGCAGCGAACGCGAAACGTCGATTGGCAAGGTCGTACTGACTTGGGACAAGCACGCTGCCTTTTCCGCCCAAGTCGTCAAGCCTAACGCGCAAAGCGCAAGTTCTCGTAGTTCAGTCACGTTTCACTCAACATGGACAGTTTCAATTGGTAATATTGCAATTATGTCTGATCCTTCCCACACCTTGCCGAACGCGCCCCCCATGCCCGTGCGTATACCACCTGCCGCACTCATTCCGGGGCTGCTCGGTCTAATCCCTTTCTGGGGCTTAGCACTCTCCGCATACCTCTCCACAGGGCTCGATCCTTTGTTAGCACTCATGGCGCTCATTATGTATGGCGCCATTATCTTGAGTTTTGTGGGCGCGCTTTGGTGGGGTATGGCGGTTCACGCTGCGTCCACCGCACCTCGCACTGCAATGTTTGTTTGGAGCGTGGTACCCGCCCTGATTGGCTGGGTTGCAATCATGACCACGCCTGCCATTGGTCTGCGTATGCTCATGGCAGGTCTCGCGCTTCAGTGGATTCTGGATAGACTCCTGATGCGCAACGTACCAAATCTCATTCCTATTTGGGTATTCAGGCTGCGCACCATGCTGACTTTTGGCGCTATCAGCGCATTGGCTTTTGCTTGGTGGCAGCTTCTTTAGCCCTAGATTTTGGCACTATAAAAGAGCACCTCAAAACCAGAGTCTAGCCTTATTCAGCTTTCTTTTTACGTGTCTTCTTTTCAGGTAACGCCAGCATCGTGCCGCGGCAACTCGCCGCACCACAGCGACACTCATATTGCGCTTTTAGGTCTTTGGTTAGCTTTTCATCGTCAATCACGAGTCCATAGTCATAATTAAGCTCCTCGCCACGCTTGATGTCACGCTTGGCCACGATATGCACCCGCTTGCCACCCTTGCCTTCCGTACTTTCACAGTTTGGCTCACACGCATGATTAATCCATCGCGCATCGTTCCCTTCATCATTCCCATCAATGACCTTTCCTGAACTTAAGGAAAAGAAAAACGTATGAAAGGGATCGTCCGGGTTGGTCGGATGTCGGCGATCCGCCTCCTTGGCGCTGATCGTTTGACCGCCATACTCAATAATGCGCGTCCCTTCAGGAATATTGCGTGCAGCAAAAACACCGTTGCCGTGAACTTTGGATCGCCTGACAATATGCCAGGGCTTTTCAGTAGTTGTCATGAGTCAAGCGTCAAAAAATCAAGTGCGTTTCACACCAAAACAGTGCTGTGCTTCAGGAAATTTTCCGCCACGCACCTCATCCGCATACTGTTGGACAGCATTACGCATCACCGTATCGAGATCCGCATAACGTTTAACAAATTTCGGCACGCGATTCCCACTCAATCCCAGCATGTCATCCGTCACCAGGATCTGGCCATCACAAGAGGGGGAGGCCCCAATACCAATCGTCGGGATCGCCAGCTTGGATGTAATCTCAGCACCAAGCGACTCCGTGACACCCTCTAGCACCACACCAAATGCGCCGGCCTTCTCCAGGGCAATCGCATCAGCCAAAATCCGTGCGGCAGAGTCGGGGGTTTTGCCCTGAGCAAGATAGCCACCCATCGTATTGACATACTGAGGCATCAACCCGACGTGCGCCAGCACTGGGATGCCGCGGCTCACAAGATACTCGACTGTTTCAGCCATGATGACACCGCCTTCGAGCTTCACTGCGTCCGCACCTTGGCTGAGCAAATGACCCGCACTGCGAAAAGCCTGACCCAGGGACTCTTGGTAACTTCCAAACGGCAGGTCAGCAACCACGCAGGCGCGCTTCGTTCCGCGCACGACTGCAGCCGTATGATGACCAATCTGCTCAAGCGAAATCGACAGCGTATTCGGCAATCCGTACGCCACCATTGCCGTCGAATCTCCGATCAGTATAAAGTCCACATAGTCATCGATCACACGCGCTGTTGGCACGCTATAGGCGGTCAACGCGACAATCTTACGCTGACCTTTGCACGCCATCAATTGCGGCACTGTTATTCGCTTTACTTCTGCATGCGCACTCACATTCATTCCCCCAGTTATTCTTCCGATACCGCGTCGCTGACAACTTTCTTAGTGACTTTCTTTACCGCTTTTTTGACGGCTTTTTTTACTGCTTTTTTTGCTGCCGTTTTAGTTGCCGTTTTAGTTGCCGTTTTTTTGACGGCTTTAGTGGCGGTTTTAGTCGCAGTTTTACTGGTCTTTTTTACCGCCGATTTCGAAGCAGTCTTAGACGCTGTCTTACCCCCCGGTTTGTCTGGACGTGCCTCAAACTCAAAGCTCACTTTGCCGTCTTCTCCGCGCGCAAGATAGGCCTTAAACTTTCGATTGGTCCGACTTGAGACAAAGCCTTCGAGCAAGTCCGTTTTGCCTGTGCTCAACAATTTGCTCATTTGCTCAGCACTGACTTCCTGCTGCAAAATCACTTTGCCAGACCGGAAATCACAATTGCGCTCAGGTCCTACTGATTTTTCGCAGATATAACTCATGCCATGCTCGAAGACGCGCGCCGAACATTTAGGGCAGGGCCCCAGCGGCGTGAGGCTCGAAAAGTCTACCGGCTCATTAGATTCCTCATCGCGCTGACCAAAATCAAACTCTAGTTTTGAGTCCGCATCCAGCTTAAGAATGGCCGCAAAGGGTCGACCCATTTTGCTGATGAATCCTTGCATCGGGCCGATGCGTTTTTCTGTAATGAGCATTTCAACTTCTGACGGCTCAAAGGTCCTGCCACCAGGATGTTTACCAATTGAAAAATCGCAACTCGTGCATGCGTAACGGCGGTAGTTTTCTTTCACCACACTGCCACATTTTGGACAAGGTGTGGTTAGTGTGACGTAATCACCCGGCACCGTATCGCGGTCGTATTCTTTCGCGCGCTTGACAATGATCTGAGTCATTTGCGCGATTTCACGCATGAACGCTTCACGCTCAAGCTCGCCATGCTCGATCTGCTGTAGCTTATGCTCCCACTCGCCTGTCAGCTCTGGCGACGTGAGTTCTTTCACGTCGAGTCCCGTCAACAGGGTCATCAACTGCCGTGCCTTGGCCGTTGGCACCAGATCACGACCATCGCGACGCAAGTACGACTCGTTAAGCAGACCTTCAATAATGGACGCCCGGGTTGCCGGAGTCCCAAGCCCGCGTGCAGCCATTGCCTGAGCGAATTCGTCATCATCAACCAGCTTGCCTGCATGCTCCATCGCGGACAAAAGGGTGCCTTCGTTGTAGCGCGCGGGTGGCTTTGTCACCAAAGCGATCGAATCGATATCCTCAGTACGCACCTTTTCGCCTTCTACGACGGCGACCAAAGTTGCGTCCTCTTCCTGCGCCTCTCGGCCATAGACCGCCAACCAGCCTGGCGTCACCAATACCTTGCCCTCAGTTTTAAACTGATGCATCTGCACCGTCGTCGTACGGGTGGTCATACGGTATTCGGCAGAAGGGAAGAAAATTGCCAAAAACCGCTTGACCACCAAGTCATACAACTTCGCCTCGGCCTCGCTCAATTCTTTAGGAATCTGCAATGTCGGAATGATGGCAAAGTGATCAGATACTTTTTTGTTATCAAAGATCCGCTTGTTCGGTTTGACCCAGCCGCTTTTACTAATGGTCTTAGCGTGCGGAGCCAGATTGCGCGTCACCCCGCCCCCTTCGGCGATCCCGTCGATCGTGGCCTTAACTGTATTGATGTAGTCTTCAGGCAAATGCTTCGAGTCGGTTCGGGGATAGGTCAAGGCCTTGTGCCGCTCATACAGACTTTGCGCCAAAGACAGCGTTGTTTTAGCGGAAAAGCCAAAACGTCCGTTGGCTTCGCGTTGCAGCGAAGTCAAATCAAATAAGGCCGGGGGAGCTTCTGTCTTGGGCTTGGCGACCTCAGTCACAATACCGGGCTGATCTCGGCAAGCTGCGACAACACTCTTGGCGGCCGCCTCAACCCAAAGTCGCGACTCATGCCTGCTCGGGTCCTCAGCATCTTTCTTAAATTGAGGATCAAACCAACGGCCTTCGTACAAGCCTCCAGCCGCGACAAAAGTGGCGCGCACCTCCCAATAGTTGCGAGGCTCAAAACGACGGATTTTCTCTTCGCGCTCAAAAACAATCGCAAGCGTTGGTGTCTGTACACGGCCCACAGGCGTCTTGAAGAAGCCGCCATCTTTACTATTGAACGCTGTCATGGCACGCGTGCCATTGATCCCGACGAGCCAGTCCGCCTCAGCGCGAGAACGCGCCGCTGCCTCAAGAGGTTTCATCGCTGTGTCTGGACGCAACGTAGCAAAAGCCTCTCGAATTGCGTCTTGCGTCATCGACTGCAACCAAAGACGCTGAACCGGCTTTTTTTGCCCTGCGTATTGTTCGATGTAGCGAAAAATCAGCTCACCCTCACGTCCCGCGTCGCATGCGTTGATCAGAGCGCTTACGTCTTTGCGCTTAATCAGCCGCACCAACATTTTCAAGCGCTCGGCGGACTTCTTGTCGCTAGGTCCCAACTCAAACTGTGGAGGAATGACCGGTAAGTGAGCAAAACTCCATTTACCTTTTACCGGATCGTTTGGCGCTACAAGGCTTAGTAAGTGACCGACGCTTGAAGACAAGACATATTTGTCGTTCTCAAAATAGTCGCCCTCACGCGTAAAACCACCCAACGCGCGAGAAATATCAAGCGCGACAGAAGGCTTCTCAGCAATTATTAGTGTCTTAGTCATTCTTTTCCAGAT
>JAURZO010000259.1 GCA_030653405.1 Zwartia sp.
TGAATCACACCCTCACGCTCTCCGTCTGATCCATAAAACAGACTTTTACTAACAGCTAGCGCAGCTACCCCCCCACTTACAATCTCTCGCCATTACACCCCCTCAAACAAACCCAATCCATCGACCCGCTATAAGCACGCAAAGCCAAAGAATGGCAGATATAGCGGCCAAGATACGAACTCTCACAGATACCTGACCGCTGCGCAGGGCCGCATCAAAGTGTTTGCCGCGATGCTGAAGTGCGATGTTGCAGATGGCCAGTACAAGCAGTATGGCCTTGAAGAGGAAAGCTGGATTCTCTGCGTACTCCACCGGCTTCACTGAGAATAACCAAAGCCCTGTCGTCACCGCGAGTGCGGTGCCCGTCGCCGCTGCGCGGACAAGAAAAGGGCCAAGGATCGGCAGATCCCGTCCGCGCGTTGAGCGCAAAAGAAGCAAATCGAGCGGTAGGATCGCGCCAAGAAGTAGCCCGATCCCAAAGATGTGGGCTGCATTGACAATGAGATAGGCGACCCAGTATTCCTGCAAAAAGGCGGCACCGGGCCAGCCGGAAATTGCTTGCAGAAAACCTGTCATCGCCGTGTCGTCATTGCTTGATGCGTTCTGGATACATGTCGTACTGTTTGCCGCCGACCGTAACGCGCACGGCTTTAATATGCGCCTTGTTCGGCTCTTTGGTACGGTTGCCCAGCACCGTAATGTCATCGCCCACTTTGGCAGTGTCGCCGGTGAAACCTGAACGCTGTGTCTGATTCGGGTTTCCCAGATCGACTTGCCACAAACGACCATCCTGGCCCTTCACGCGCAGGGCTGGATGTGGCGGCGCCATTGAAATCTCGGCGATGGTGCCCTTTAACTCGGACTGCTCCCCTTCCGCCCAAGCCCAGCCGTGATGCGCGTGGGCTTGCATGGTAATGAGCGCCATGGCAGTGGCGCAAAGTATGAGGGCCATCCGATGCGCGACATTGCGCGCCGTCATGGAGATTAATCGGGTGGCCGTTCGGCTTTCGCTTGATACCGACATCATCATGCTCCTTGGAGTGAGTAAAAAACTGATAATCCAGCGCAACAAACGGCCCCAGTTTAGCAAGTTCGGACTACAAGAGCCTTTACTTTTCCCAGCCTTTCAAGAAGAATATTAGAAGCTTATCTACCATGTGTGGAAGGAGTAACGAAGCCGTCCCTCGGGGCGGCTTCAGCCTTTCTAGACCAGTTGGTTTCCAGCAGAAATGAATAAGCTCGATCGATACGATTGCTGATCTGGCGCATGCTGAATTCGCTTTATCCGCTGTTCGTATACATCCCACTCGAGCATCACCTTGGCAAAGAACTGCACGAACATTAACGCTCGAAGAACGATGTGATACACATCCTACAATGTAGCTATAAATTGTAGAGAGTAAACGCCATGAGCGCAGCATTGCAAAAATCGAATATGACCGCTGAAGTGCGGACTAGACTTTCACCCGAGCTTAAACAAGAGGCAACATCCATTCTGGCAGACTGTGGCCTAAACCTTTCGGATGCCTATAGATTGTTTTTGAAACAAGTCGTGCATCATCGTGGATTGCCCTTCGACATTAAGTTTCCAAATGCCGAAACTATTGAGGCGATGAAAGAAGTTACGGCCCTCTCGAACAATCCCGGGAAAGACGTTTACGAATTAATCAATGAGCTCGAAAAAAACCCTAAAAGAAAAGCGCGCTAAGCCGCTTTGAGAAGAAGTTCACTGAGCCCCCACGCTTTTTACCGATCGGTCGCTAGCAGTAAGCAACCCTCCCAAACCAAGATTCTTACGAACCGAACTCACCACTGACCCCGGATCACATCCAGGCAGTTCTCTGACAAAGCGCTGCATCCACGCCGGCAATACACTAAAGCCATCGAGCAGATCTTTTCGGATCATTGACCCATGAACGGGATCAGCCAGCACTTTGGTCAGCTTGTTCTGGATGAAAGTATGCTCAGATGACATTGTGTCCTTCAACCAGTACAGTGCTTGTACGATGCGCATGGCGGGCCGTCCCGCCCAGTACAGGCGACTTGGCGCGGTCTGCTTGAAATCGATGGTGAGATTATCCAGTTGAACTGCACGGCGCCTGGTGTCGGTATGGATGATGACTCGGGCAGGTACAGCGTCGGTCAGACCAAGATCATTCGCAGCGGTCATGCCATCCACAAGCAGGCGCAGATTGTCACGTCTGGCGATGGCCTCTAACACCGCGCGATAATCAGGAGTTGTAAACCGCTTAGTTAGGCTGTTGAGCTTGGGGCTGTCGTATAGACCTCTGTCGATGCGACGCAACTCTCCTGCCAGCACCATGCGCTGCAGTGTCTTGTCGATGGCATCACGACTGCCCAAATATGCAAAGTCGGTCGGCACCCATACGTGTCCGGACTCAGCCGTTTGTATCAGAGCAGAGATGTCAGATTTGAGTTGAGACATAGTCCTTTTGTCCGATATTTACATACAAATTTCGGACATTTTACAAACATTTGTCCGAAATTAATATACTAATTTCGGAAACACGCCTGACGTTTCGAGAGAACCCCCAACCCCCTCAACTACCAAACACATTCAGCGTAAAACGCTCCCGCCCTTGGCCCACTTGAATGACGTCCAACGTTATCGTGACGTCCCGCCCCAACCAATCCGTATTCATCAAGCTAGGATCCTCAATCGCACCCCCGATCTTCCCTTTGATCACTTCCTGATCAAGCGTCTGGAATTCAAAAGTCCTGCTGTGCGGCAACACTCCCACAAACTGTCCGTGGAAAGTCTGACTGCTTTCCTTGATATTTTCATCGCCGAGCCGAGTTGCCGACTGTGTCAGTTGATCGAGGCCTTGAAATCTGAATATCTTGTTCTTAAACTCCACGCCGCACCACGCTTGATGTTGAGAAAGCAAACCAAGAAACTCCGATATCTTTTTAACTGCGCGGGGATGAATCGTGTCTACAAGCTCGCCAAGATCATCATCACTGCCCGTCGCTGACGCCTCGAACACAGCTTGTATCATCTCAAAGGCATCCTCTGCCCGCTTCTGTTCAGAGGGTAGACCACTCGCAGGTAGCTCAAACTCGAAACCGAAAGAACCCATGGCTGTTCCAGTGATGAGCAGCTGATTCTTGGCTCGATCAGGAATCGGCCCCATTGAATGAAGACTTTCATTTAAGCCAGCTGCCACCGCAGCAAATGCATCGGTAAACGCACTTGCAGCCTTACCTCCAAAATCCGCAGCAATTCCACGACTGTCAGCAACCGGCTTCCCCCGAAATATCAGCGTCGCGTACAAGGGTTGGGGATTTGCGAGTTCCTGCTCAAGCCCTAAGCGCGCTGACTTTAGACGGGACTCAAATGAAAGCCGTTGAATAACAGACGATGCAGGAAGATCTTTGAGAATTTTCTGTATCTCATTGATTTCTGAAAGATACCAATCACTGCGTTTAATCATGACTCACCTCCAAGATCGGTCTTTGCTTTAAGCATCGCTTGCAAAGCATTGGAGTCTTGAGAACGATCTAAATCATGACCCGGCACTCCCGGGCGAATTGGAGGGATCACTCCCTGAAGATTCCAAGCAGGGATCATTCAAATTCCTCGTAAAACATATCAATTTCGTGCTGAAAAACAACTCAATCAGCCATCAATCATACAGCCCCCCACATTGCCCCTCCCCCCCAATCCCCCTATACTCACCCTATGAGTGAAACTACTCCCCCCATCCTGCCCCAAGCCCTAATCGACCGCCACACCATCTCCGAGCACGTGGCGTTTGCGGATCAGTACTTTGACGGGCGGGACGGACACAACTATCTCTACCAAAAGCCGTTCTTTCACCCGCGTGACTGTGCGCCGTCCGTCACTAATCTCGGACAGTTACTCGCCGGCCTGCGCCTGCAAACCGGGATGCATGTGCTGGACTTTGCGGCGGGGTCGTGTTGGTTGTCCCGGATCCTCGTGCAACTGGGTTGCCAGGTCACGAGTAGCGATGCGTCGACCAAGGCGCTGGAGATTGGCAAGGACTTGTTCAGGCGCTATCCGCCGGTGATGAACAATCCGGTCGAGCCTGTTTTCCTGCCGTTTGATGGGATACGCCTCAACCTGCCAGACCACTCAATGGATCGGGTGGTGGTGAACGATGCGTTTCACCACATTCCGAACGTCGGGGATGTACTCAAGGAGTTTTACAGAGTCCTCAAGCCAGGCGGCTTGGTGGGCATGTCGGAGCCCGGCCGTCATCACTCCAAGACCGAGGCATCGCAGTATGAGATGCGCACGTTCAACGTGATTGAAAACGACTTTGTGTTGGAGGACGTCTGGGCCAAAGCCCAAGAGGCGGGGTTTGAAGACATCGAGATCTGCCCGGTGCTACGCCAACCGATGCTCAACATGGCGCAATACCAAGCCTGCATCCAGGGCGAAGTCCCCGCGATCCTGAACCAGGCCCTGATCGAGGACACGACCAACCACTCGATCTTTTTTCTCCATAAAACCTACCCAACAGAGAAAGATCGCCTGAGTGCCGTGCCCGATGTGATGTCACGCGAACAATTTGATGAACCCTTTTACCTGAGCCAGTACCCCGATGTCGCTCGGGCGATCGAGGCAGGCCTCTTCGCCGATGCCTGGCAGCACTACGAGCGCTTTGGCAGAGCCGAGGGTAGACGAGGACGGTCATGAGCTGGTATGTCGTACACACCAAATCCCGCCAAGAGTCCCGCGCGCTTCTGAACCTCGAGCGTCAGGGTTACGCATGCTACCTGCCGACCATCACCAAGAAAAAAGTGGGCCGCGTTGCGCTCGAGCTCGAAACCGAGCCCCTATTCGCCAGATACCTTTTTATCGAGCTTGATTCCAACTCAACCGCCAAAAGCTGGAGCCCCATCCGCTCGACACTCGGTGTCAGCAGACTGCTGACCTTTGGCGACGAGCCCGCTAAAGTCCCCACACACCTGATCGAACAGCTCAGGGCACACGAGTTCTCCCTCAAAGAATCACCACAAACCCCCTTTAAGAGCGGAGATGTCGTCAGAATCCGTGAAGGCGCGTTTGCAGGGATGGAGGCGATCTATCAGATGGATGACGGCAAGGCGCGTGCCATGGTGTTGATTGAGTTGCTGCATAGACCGACTAGGATGGCCGTTCCGCTCAATAGTGTACAAATGGTAATTAGATGAGAGACTCATTTTGCAAGAAATCGACTATTGACAATATTCTCACCTCAAACAAAAAAAGCGTTCAATCCGCGTTCGTACAAATTTTAAATTTTTGTCAGGCAAGCTCATGCTCTCGTAGGCTTCCCTTTTTAAGCAACAAATAGCTGCTGACATTTCGAGATCAACAACCTTAAGATCAAAAGTTGTAAAACTCCCGGACCGCTTGTCAACTGGTGACGATCCAGTGTATGGAAAGAAGTCAAGACATTATGTCCTACTTTCATAGGCGTATAAATCTGATAACGTTCAATTTGATTGAAATTTTTATAAAAAGTATCAATCTTCGTCTGGGCGGTTAAGGAGCTTCGTATACTAGAACATTTAATCTACTCAAATCAGATAATTAAAGTTGCGCTTCGAATTTGAAACCGCAAATTAGTAAATTATCGAGACAAAATTTTTAATTTAAAAGTCGTTATGAGTAAAGGAAACTAGGATAACGATCCACAACATCACCAGTTTTTTTGGCAATTGCAAAAATGTTATCACCACGATCAGATGTATTAAAGTCACATCGAATTAGTTCTTTATAAGCACGCTCCAATGGATCCTCAAAAGTATCTAAAGTGATTCTTTTAAGAACATCAAAACCGGAGCAGGTTAACAAATCAGAAATATTTTGCGGAGTGTACTCATAGTTATGACGATAAGGATTTCTATTTTTTGAATACTTAAGAAAAAAGGATGGATGGAATCCATGTGCCACTTTCCAAAAAATTCGAGCACTAACTGAATTAGGTGTTGTCAAAAACAAATATCCACCTACTTTTAATAATTTGTTCACTTCGCACATAAGCCACATAGGATCACAGTCCATGTGCTCAATGACTTCAGTGCATATTATCAAATCATATTTAGGCAAATCCATAACTGGAAAAACTTGTTCTTCGAAATTAATTTCTATTGAAGTTGAGTTAACTATTAAAGGTGAATTCGATGCTTCACCAACACGTAATGTAGGCTCTATTGTTAAACTTTGTGAACTAGGGTAAATTGTATAATCCCAAGTGTTAACATTAACTTGCAAATGCTTGTGGAAAAAGTTTGAAAATCCTAACTCTAAAACATTAGATCCTTCTTTAATTATTTCTTGCAACTCAAGTATTGAAGCTATCATTCGACTTAAATGGCCCATTAAATAAGAGTTGTCACCAATTTCCTTTTTTAAATCGGCATGAAGCTCAAAAAATCTATATCCATAATGTGCAACTAAATGATCAATATTGTTAACCATGGCTCTCACAACCCTTTAATTTATTAATTAACTTA
>JAURZO010000174.1 GCA_030653405.1 Zwartia sp.
ACAAATTTGCTCGTCAGCCGTCTGTGCATAGTTGGCCACTCGGCCCCAGCGGTTGGCACGCTGTTGACCCGCGACACCGCGAATGCCTCGATGCGGGTAGCGCGTAGAAAGAACAATTTCTTTTGCCTGCGCGGCAGACTCAACATTAGGCAATATGACGGTACGCACACCCATATCCAGATACTGTTTGACGAGATCCTTGTCAAATTTCACAAGACGTACCGCAGGCTCCAGATTGTAGCCAGCAAGCATCTGGATTTGTGTCAGGACGGTCTGTAGATCGTTGGGTGAATGCTCCATGTCAAGTGTCAGCCAGTCGTAGCCCGAGCCTGCAATAATTTCCGTCGAGTAGCTGCTTGAGAGCGCGCACCAGAGCCCCAGCTGAATTTGCTTGTTGTAGAGCGCGGCCTTGAGTGAATTGGGTTTGAGCGTTGTCATTGGTTTTATCTTTTATTGTTGAATTTAAATTAGAACAATTGATATCGTTACTTTTTCAGGTCTGAGTAACGACTCTTGCAAAGATGTTAACTTTTCACACTGATTTTCAAAAGCATTTTCGAAAGCTTTACACTAGGCCGCGAAAATAGGCGGTTTTAATAAAAAAGGAGGGCAGTATGGATAAGCTTGAAAAGTGGCGTGGTTACATACCTGATGAAGAGCTCGAGACTTACCGCAAAGGCGGTTTTGGTCAGCGGATTGGTATGGGCGATCGCGTCGCGCTTTTGAATGTCGACACGACGTATATGTTCGTCGATCCAGCTTATTCAATGTGTGGGCGGGATATGACTTCAGTAACCCAAGCGGTCACTCAACTGACTGAGGCCTTCAGGCAGCTTGACTTACCGATTTATTACAGCCGGCGTGACGACCGAAGCCATCCGACGTATCGCGGCGTTTGGAACTACAAGCTCGCCGCCCCAGATGCCTTTCAGTATCATAGTGATCCGCGTGCGGATGCCTGGCCAGAGGCTTATGCGCCTAGAGCGATTGATCGCATCGTGCTCAAGAACAAGCCATCGTGTTTCTTTGGAACGCCTCTCGAGTCTTTTTTGCGCTACGACAATATCGACACCATTGTGGTGTGCGGGATTTCGACTTCCGGCTGTGTCCGAGGTGCAGTGTCAGATGCCTTCGCGCATAACTTCAGGGTGATTGTGGCTGAGGAGGCGTGCGGCGACCGTAGCCCCCAGGCGCATCAGGCGAACATGTTCGATATGGATATGAAATCCGCTGATGTCGAGTCGCTAGAGTATGTGCTGGGGCAGCTCTCTGATAAGTTCGCCTAGGCATACCAAGTTGTATATCCGTCGACTTCCATGCGGGTACTTTTGTATCCGTTGATCGGTGCGTCCATATCGGGATACCCAAGTGAAAGCGCCACAATCAGCTTTTTACTTTCGGGAATCCCCAAGCATTGACGAATGGCGTCAGGATAGCCTGATACAGAGGCTTGCATACATGTCCCGAGACCCGCTCCGTGAGCAGCCAAGGTAAATGATTGCAGAAAAAGTCCCATATCCAGCGTTGACCAATGGTCTAGGGAGGCATCCATAAAAAAGAAGACCGCACAGGGTGCGCCAAAAAATTTAAAGTTTTGCAGTCGCAGATCGTTTCGCAGCTTGGCATCATCCCGACCAACGCCCAGTGCCTTAAAGCGGCGCGTGCCGTGATCCTTTGCACGAAAATCGAGGGCTGGCGGCCAGGACTCTGGTGCAGGGTAGTCGTATTTTGGGGGACTGTTCGTGCTCGCCAGGTGAAACAAAACGTCGCTCAGTTCATCGCGCTTGGCACCAGAGACAATGGCGACTTCCCACGGCTGTGTGTTTTTGTAGGAGGGACTGCGTCCAGCCGCTTGCAACACTCGACGCAGCACACTCTCTGGGATCGGCGTTTGTTGAAACCCGCGAATGCTTTGTCGCGTTTCGATACCCTGCAATATGTCCATCTCTAAGTCTCCGGCATGTTTTTGTGCGTCGATTGTACCGATGGTTTAAAGTAGCGCGAGATAGACAGACCTCTGGAGACATCACATGCGTTTTACCTTTACCCGCACGTTAACCAGCACGTTATTTGCGACCGCCACGCTGCTAGGCGCAACACTTGCTCATGCCGCTTACCCTGATCGGAATGTGACGTTAGTGGTCACTTATCCGCCGGGCGGGACTGCGGATCGTGTGGCGCGTCTGATTGCCCCTGAACTGGCTAAAGAGCTCGGTCAAAACGTGATTGTGGACAATCGTGGTGGTGCTGGGGGCATGATTGGGGCCGCCTATGTCGCCAAGGCGGCGCCTGATGGCTACACCATCATGCTTGACGCGGCAAATCACGTTCAAAATCCAGCGTTACGCAAAATGCAGTTCGACACGCTCAAAGACTTTTCATCCGTCATGCTGTTGCAGCGTGTGCCAAATATCCTCGTGTCCGGTCCAACGTACCCCGTGAAGACGGTTCAGGAACTGATCAAGTTGACGACGCCTAAAGCGCCAGTCGTACATTACGCGACCTCTGGTGCGGGCAGCGCACAGCATCTCGCCGGTGCATTGTTTAATGCGCTGGCGGGCACACACCTTGAGTCTGTGCATTACAAGGGTGGATCGCTTGCGATCACCGATGTCATGTCAGGACAAGTGCCCTTGGCGTTCGCGACCGTTGGCACGGCATTGCCTCAGATCAAATCCGGCAAGCTCAACGTGATCGCCTCCGGTGGCGAGAAGCGTTCTGCGGTGTTGCCTGACGTACCGACTATTGCCGAGAGTGGTGTCAAAGGGTATTCAAGTTACGAGTGGAATGCGATTTTCGCGCCCGCCGGTACACCTGCACCGGTCATCGATCGTTTGAATCAGGCCTTGGTCAAGGTGATGCAGCAGCCTTCTGTTAAAGCTGGGATTGATGCGTTCAGTGGAGAAATCATCGCTTCTTCACCACAGGACCTCGAGGCATTTCGTCGTGCGGAAATCGAAAAATGGGTACGCGTCGCCAAGGAATACAACATCAAGCTTGATCAGTAATTAGAGCCTGCTTGCCGATGCGCAGACAGAGTGGGTGGTGCGCGATCTGTTCGCCTCTAGGACTGTGATTGCGGGGACTTTCATCACAAGGGCTTGGTGCCCCGTCGCCTTGAGCAGTCTGTCCAACTCAAGGTGCGGGATCACAACTGTTTCCGTGTTGATGAGCGGGTGTGCCTGAAGCGTTTCAGCGCGCCAGAGAGACTGATCCATCACAAGCTCAACCTGATTCGCCACGTCGTGAATGAGACTGAGCACACTGACTGCTCCAGGCTCTACGCCAAGATACTTCTTCAGGCGTTCTGCCGAGGCAAATCCCAGGCGTTTGGTCTCTAGCATTTGGCTTAAACGTTCGAGATCAACGCTGAGATTTGGAGGAACGATCAGTAGGATATGTCGCTTGCCGCTCTTATCCCTCAAGAACAAATTTTTGTTCCTGGTGCCGGGTAGTATTGGCACCAGTGCGTCGAATTCAGCACAGGTGTGTGCGGGTAAATGTTGAAATCTCAGAAAGTCGAATTGATGAGATGCAAAGAAACTTGAAATAGTCATCTTTCGTTGATTGACGAGCCGTGTTTGGCAATGCCGGATTCTATGCGCCAAAGGCCTGTATTCACCTCACAAATACTCTCAGCCCTCTGTCATAAATTCGATCTTTTTATCTCTGGTATCGCCCTACAATAGGGGTTTTGCCCATCAAGAATTGGAATCCCTCATGTCCGGTCCTCTATCTCATATCAAAGTGCTCGACTTGTCCCGTGTGTTAGCCGCCCCGTGGGCTGCTCAGAATCTCGCTGATCTTGGGGCGGATGTCATCAAGGTCGAGCGTCCCATCAAAGGGGACGACTCACGTGCGTTTGCGCCGCCTTTTTTGAAAGACGAGCAGGGCAATACCACTCGCGAATCCGCCTATTTTTGCGCAGCGAATCGCGGCAAACGCTCAATCACGATTGATATTTCCAAACCAGAAGGTCAGGCCTTGGTGAAAGAGCTGGCCAAAAATGTCGACGTTATTCTTGAAAACTACAAAGTCGGCGACCTGGCGCGCTATGGGCTCGGATACGAAGACATCAAGGCCATCAATCCTTCTGTTATTTATTGCTCTGTGACGGGCTTTGGTCAGACTGGACCTGAAAAAGATCGGCCTGGTTACGACTTTATGGCACAGGGCATGGGCGGACTGATGAGCATTACAGGCGAGCGTGATGATCTGCCTGGTGGCGGCCCTCAGCGCGTGGGCGTACCCATCATCGACCTCACCACAGGCATGTACGCAAGCATCGCGATTTGCGCAGCTATTGCGCACCGCGCAGTGACGGGCAAAGGGCAGTGGATTGATGTCTCGTTGCTGGACTCTTGCGTCGCCTTTCTGGCAAATCAGGCGATGAATTATTTTGCGACGGGAGAGCCTCCCAAGGCGATCGGAAACGCCCACCCGAATATCGTGCCTTATCAGACCTTCAAGACCGCAGACGGCGCCTTGATTCTTGCTTGCGGCAATGACAATTTATTTAATAAATTCTGTGAAATCGCAGACTGCGTGCATTTGTCGCAAGATCCGCTTTATTCGACCAATGGTGCGCGTGTCAAAAATCGCGAAGCAATCACCAATATCTTGAATGAGATTTTTCTAAAACGCACAACAAAAGAGTGGGTCAAACTGCTGGACGAGGCAGGTGTGGCGAACGGTCCTATCAATAACGTCGCGCAGGTCTTTGAGGAGCCACAGGTGCTCGCGCGCGGTATGAAAATAGAACTGCCGCACGCCGTGGCTGGCAAAGTGCCCTTGGTTGGCAGTCCGATGAAGTTTTCAGACACACCGATCAAGCACGAGATGCCACCACCCGCACTAGGACAGCATACTGACGAGATCTTACTTTCTGTCCTCAAAATGACACAGGCAGATGTCAGTGCACTGAAGAGTAAAGGGATTGTTTAAATAAAATAATATGCACATTGCATAAGGGGAGACAGTATGTACGATTTGATTATTAGACAGGCTCAAGTGTTTGACGGGTTGGGCAATCCTGGCCTGGTTACCGATGTCGCGATTCAAGATGGCGTTGTGGCTGAGATCGGCCAGATCAAGAGCGCTGCCAAGCAAGAAGTCGATGCCAAGGGCTTGTCGCTTATGCCCGGCATCGTTGACCTGCATACCCATTTCGATGCTCAGGTGACCTGGGATCCCACGATGTCGCCTTCACCGGCGCTCGGTGTCACGACAGTCGTGATGGGCAATTGCGGCTTTGGTATTACGCCTTGTCCAGCAGAG
>JAURZO010000015.1 GCA_030653405.1 Zwartia sp.
CGCTGGCTTTATACGGCGCAGCACAATCAAAGCTTTGGACGCGGTTTTTACGGTGGCTATAACGTCAGTGGTGTCTCAGACGACAACTATTTCAACGATTTTGTCGCGTTGGGCTTTAATCAGACTGTTATTAGCGCACTACCCAGGAATGTTGGTGGTGGCTGGGCGAATCAATACTTTAATGCTGGGGTGCAGTACACAACATTTCAGACCATTAACCCCACCGGGACTTTCGTCACACCTCAGTACAACAAGGTCCCTGAGTATTCCTTTAACGCGGCCAGATACGACATCGGCGGTTTTGATATCCAAAGCCAAAACACCATGACGCAGTTCCAGGCGCCCCTCGACAATCGCTTCGCGCTCGGGCCTGGCGGGAGTTTGCGTTGGCGTCCAGATGGTCAGCGCGTGTTGTCCTATAACTCGATTGCCTACCCGATCGTCAAGCCGGGCTGGTATATCACGCCTAAAATTGCTTTGAGCCTGTCGCAGTATCAAACTGACTGGTACGGACTGGAACAGTATTTTGGTTATGGACAGCCGTCCAACTCCCGTGTCTTGCCCATCATGTCCGTAGACTCCGGCATGACCTTTGAGCGCGACACTACGTTTTTTGGCAAGGCCGCACTTCAGACTCTCGAGCCCCGTGCTTACTACTTGCGCGTGCCGTATCGCGATCAGTCTCAGTACCCTGTTTATGACACGACGCTGGCTGATTTCAGCTTTTCCCAAGCCTTTCAGGAAAATATCTTCGCAGGCTCCGACAGGATCTCCAACGCCAATCAAGTCACGATCGCGCTGACCAGTCGTTGGCTGGATGCGAACTCTGGTTTCGAGCGCTTGCAACTCGGGATTGCGCAGCAGTATTATTTCGAAGACCAGCAAGTGACGCTGCCTGGCCAGATACCCCGGACGAATACGAAGTCTCAGTTCTTGTTTGGTGGTAACGCCGCATTGACCGATACGTTAAATCTGTCTTCGGTGGTGCAGTACAACCCCTACATCAGTCAGATCAGCCGTGCCCAGGTGACGAGTCGCTGGCGCCCGCAGCGTCTTGCCACGCTCGCGCTGTCGTATCGATATCAGGCGAACCCGCCCGCGCTGTCCTTGTATCAGCCGCAGGGACAAAATCAGGTGAGCGCAGCATTCCAGTGGCCACTGACGAAAAAGTGGTATTCAATCGGTCGCGTAGACTACTCTTTGAATAACGCGGTGGCGCCGAGCATTATTGATCCGTCTCGCATTGTCGCCATTCCCAAAGTCACGCAAGCCGTGATGGGTTTGGAGTACAAGGGCGATTGTTGTTGGACAGGTCGGGTCGTCGTACAGCGCTATGTTGTCAGTGTGGATCAAACCAATACTGGTGTGTTTTTTCAGCTAGAACTCGGTGGTTTGGGTAATCTTGGGCAGAATCCGATGGGTGTGATTGGTCGGAGCATCCCGGATTATCAGCCCATCAATACCCCGATTCCCGGCGTTGGTAAATTTGAAAGGTACGAATAATGAGAAGCGCAACGAGCTTACGTAATATTTTTGCGCTGTTGGCGTTGATCGGTTTGACGGCATGGGCACTCCCTGCTGCGGCTCAAACGGCTACAGGTGGACAAAATCGGACTGCGGCGCCACCCAAGGCGGCTGAACGTGATGCAGATACCATCGTAGCGGTCGTGAACCGCGAGGTCATCACGCGGCGAGAGCTTGACGCGCGCGTGCGCATTGCCAAACGAGAGTTGGCTGCACAGCGCGTTCAGGCTCCACCCGATGCCGTATTGGAGCCGCAGATTTTGCAGCGACTGATTACCGAGTTGCTTGAGCAACAAGAAGCTCGAAAGTTAAAAATTGACGTGACCGAGCAAATGCTGCAAACAGCACTTGATACGATCGCCAAGCGTAACAATGCCACAGTCGCGGCGATGCGCCAGCAAGTCCAGGCGGCCGGTATTCCTTGGGCCGATTACACCTCCATGATCCGTCGCGAAATTCTGCTTGAGCGTTTGCGTCAGCGCGTCACTGATGGCACGATTTTGGTCAGTGATGCTGAGGTTGATGCATTCCTGCGTGAGCAGAAAGCGCGTAAGGACGGTAATTTGCCTGTGATCAAGCGTCCTGAGCCTCCACCCGCACCCAAGCCGCCACCACCCAAGCCCCAAGCCGCCACGCCCGCTATCATGGGGATTGCGCAGATTTTGGTCCGCGTACCCGAAGGCTCGAGTGAGGAAGAGGTCAAGGCATTGCGTGCCAAGGCTCAGGGGCTTCTTGCCCGCGTCCGTAAGGGCGAAAGTTTTGAGGCGGTTGCCAAGGCGCAATCGGATGGCCCTGAGGCTAGCCGCGGGGGTGACATGGGCGTGCGTTTGGTGAGCGATTGGCCAGATTTGTTCCTTAAAGCTGTCGCAGGTGTGCCTGACGGTCGTATCAGCAACATCATTCAAAGCGGCAATGGCTTTCATATTCTCAAGGTCGTCAGTCGTGCTGGAGGAAAGCCTCCTGAGCCACCCCAGCCAAAGCCGCAGGCAGCGCCTGCGCCGGGAACGCCTGGAGGACCTCCACCAACAGGCCCGATGCCCGTACAGCAGACACAAGCCAGACACATTTTGATCAAGACGACCGCAGTCATGACGGATGATATGGCGCGTCAGAGGCTGGAGCAGATTCGTCAGCGGATTGTTCAGGGTGGTGAGTCTTTCTCTGATTTAGCCAAGCGGTTTTCAAACGACTCGTCTGCACCTCAGGGTGGCGAACTCGGCTGGCTAAACCCAGGCGAAACGGTGCCACCGTTTGAGAAAGCCATGAATGCGTTGAAAGAGGGCGAGGTCAGTCCACCTGTACAAAGCCAGTTTGGTTGGCATTTGATTGTGGTGGATGGTCGCCGTACTCAAGACATGGCAGATCAATTCCTGAGAAATCAGGCGCGTCAGCAAATTTTTGCCCAACGCGCGACTGCGGCGTTTGACGCTTGGTTGCAACAGGTCCGCAATCAGTCCTACATCGATAACCGGCTAGAGAAGAGCCAGCGACAGGGACAGGGACGCTAGGACGTGGTCGCACATCAAGCGCGCAAACGTTTCGGTCAGAACTTTCTGGTTGATCAGGCCGTGGTGGAGTCCATCGTTCGCGCGATAGCTCCACAACCGAAAGACCATGTGATTGAAATTGGTCCTGGCCTTTCCGCGCTGACCACGCCTTTGCTTGAAAGGCTTGAGCACTTGACGGTCGTCGAGATCGATCGGGATCTCGCCCAACGGTTGCGCGACAGGTTTCCTGCAGAACGACTGAATGTCGTGGAGGGTGATGCGCTCGAGATTGATTTCGCTCAGTTTGGCGAACAGCTCAGGATTGTTGGGAATCTTCCCTACAACATCTCAAGTCCTTTACTCTTTGCGTTGGTCGGTTTTGCGGATCGGGTGATTGATCAGCACTTTATGCTGCAAAAAGAAGTAGTCGATCGGATGGTCGCCCGAGCTGGCGAGTCCGACTACAGTCGTTTGTCTGTGATGTTGCAGTACCGTTACCGCATACAAAAACTATTTGATGTTTCACCCGATGCTTTTGATCCTCCACCTCGGGTAACGTCCTCGATTGTTCGCATGATTCCGCTTGGGGCGGATCGCTTACGCGCGCAGAGTGATGCCTTGTTTGCCCGGGTGGTACAGCGTGCTTTTTCTCAACGTCGCAAGATGCTGCGAGGCGTGATGGGTGAGTGGACCGCGTTGATTCCGTGGGAGACGCTCGGCATCGCGCCGACTTGGCGCGCTGAGCAGGTTTCGGTGGCCGGGTTTATCGGCGTCGCGGATGCGCTTTGGCACGCAGGCGAACGTTGAGTTGCGTGTAGTTGATTGCGCTGCTCGACTGCGCGACTCGACTGAGTGACTCGGCTGTACGACTGGACTGCGCGACTCATCACTTCACCCTTTAGAAGTTTGGCGCTGAGCGGCCAGCCAAAGTCTGAGGATATCCTGTGCCCGATCCTCGAGCAGGGTTGCAGCATCACTACAAGCCTGCGCTAAAGTGGTCGGCCCGGATACCAGACTGAACGCTGCGACAATACCCGCGTCATAGAGTGCCTGATAACCAGGCCCGAGTGAGCCGGCGATTGCGATAACAGGTACATCCGCAGCCTTGGCAATTTTCGCAACGCCCATCGGTGTTTTGCCATGCAGCGTTTGTGCGTCCATCCTGCCTTCGCCCGTGATGACGAGTTGCGCGTCGCATATGGCATGCGCCAAGCCACCGAGTTCTGCGACGACCTCGACACCAGGTCTAAAGCTTGATTGCATCCACATGTGTGCGGCAAAGCCCAGTCCGCCGGCAGCTCCCGACCCGGGGGCGTCACGTCGGTCGTATCCAAGTGTTTGTGCGCACAGGTTTGCAAAGTGTCCAAGCGCGTCATCCAAGGTTTGCACGTATTCGGGGGTTGCACCCTTTTGCGGTCCAAAGACAGCAGAAGCACCGTGAGGGCCACACAGAGGATTATTGACATCAGAGGCGATGATAATTTTTACTTCTTTCAGTCTTGGATCTAGACTACCGCTGTCGATGCGAACGAGTCTGGCGAGCGGCGCGCCTCCCGGGGGGAGTTCTTGACCTTGCGCATCAAGGAGCTGGAGGCCGAGTGCCTGCAGCATGCCAGCGCCTGCATCGTTGGTGGCCGAACCCCCGAGACCTAAAACAATTTGTGTGGCACCGAGATTCAGTGCGTGATGAATGAGCTGTCCGACGCCAAAACTGCTCGCGCGAAGCGGATCACGATCCTGTAGGGCAATGTGTTCAAGTCCTGCTGCGCAGGCCATCTCGATGACAGCAACGTTTCCGGGTAACCAACCCCATGGCGCTTCAATGCTGCGACCGAGCGCATCCTGAACCGTATGGCATTTTCTCTCGCCACCAGAAGCCGCCAAAATCGCCTCAACTGTGCCTTCGCCGCCGTCAGCCATGGGCACGCAGACAATATTGGCGTGGGGTGCCGTACGGCGTAATCCTCGGGCGATTGCTTGCGCGACCAACGGAGCGGAAAGCGACTCTTTAAAAGAGTCTGGAGCGATGACGATTTTCATGCGCGCGGGCTTAGGCTGCCGTTTTTTTCTGAACGAGTTCGATTTTGTAGCCGTCTGGATCTTCAATGAAGGCGATCACAGTCGTGCCATGCTTCATCGGACCCGCTTCGCGAGAGACTTTGCCGCCCCGTGCTCGGACGAGATCGCAGGCTTCGTATGCATTGTCGACCTCAAGTGCAATATGGCCATAGGCCGTGCCTAAGTCGTATGAGGAGGTATCCCAGTTGTAGGTGAGCTCAAGCGCGGGACCCTCGCGCTCATCTTGAAAACCAACAAACGTGTTGGTGAACCGCCCAGTCGGATACTCGGTGCTACGCAGCACACGCATACCCAGTACCGTGGTGTAGAACTCGATTGACCGTTCAAGATTGCCAACGCGAAGCATAGTGTGAAGAATTCTCATGTGTATTCCTTGATGGGACGTGTTCAAGTTGTTTGGTTTAACGTTTTTAACGCTGCTAGAGTCATCATAACAACCTCATATTCAGTCATATTCTTCTGGAGCTCGGCGGTCTTCAGAGTTCGGGTATGTGATCCGGGGTATGGCTTTGCAGCATTTTTTTGGCTTGCTTGAAATCAGGATACAGCTGTTGCACCTCTGACCAGAAATCTTGACTGTGATTCATCTCCCGCAGATGCGCGATTTCGTGTGCGATCACGTAGTCAATCACCATCGGTGAGAAATGAATCAGACGCCAGTTCAACATAATGTTGCCATCACTCGTGCACGAACCCCAGCGGGTCGCCGCGGAGGACAGTCGCCAGCGACGAATAGTGAGTCCGGTTTTTTCAAGAAAATATTGAAGACGCACGTCGAACCATATCCTGGCGCGCGCTTGTAACCAGGATTGCGTCATGTCCCGCATCCGGTGCCCCTCGGCATCGGCGGGTAATGGCAACCAAAGCGCCTGTCCGGCTTCGGGGGCATCAGGATTGCCTTCGAAAAACACAGCGCCGCGGGTGGTGTGTCCCTCTGGGATGCCATTACGCAGAGTGATCTTGCAACCCATGTAGGGCAACACGCCGCCAGGTTGCCAGCGGGTCTGCGACATCGCCAGACGTTCTTTGCGTGCTTGCCAATCTTGAAGTTTAGCCAGAATCCACGGCATTTTTTCAATCACGGCCTGATCGATCTGCGAGAGCGTGACCCAGTTTGGCGCCGTGACTCGCAGACCCTCATCCTGAATGACAAAACCAATGCTGCGTCGGCGAGAGCGCAGCAGTGTGAAGCCGACGGCTTGGTCACCATGTTGCACGATGCGCCATTTAGCGCCTAGTGGGATCGTTTCTGGCGCGATCAACCACCTGGGCTTCGGGGTATCTGCGTCGGAAAGCAATAGTTCAAGCTGACCCATGGCTTTGCTTACGATAACGCTCTGGGTTGAGTCGGTGCATTTCATTCTCGATCCACGCTTGGACGCGCTCGTTCAACTCTTCGGGTGTGAGACCGACAGATTCGATGGGCGGGCCGATGGAGACCGTGATGCAGCCAGGTCTTTTAATAAACGCATTGCGAGGCCAACATTCGCCCGCATTATGGGCAATCGGAATGACGGGTGCACCCGTGCGCGTGGCGAGTAAAGCGCCGCCCATCTTAAAGCGTCCAGTCTTGCCTGGCGCGATCCGTGTCCCCTCGGGAAACAGAATGGGCCAGCGCCCCTCGTCAAGGCGTTGCTGTCCGACTTTGACGACTTGTTCGAACGCATCACGTCCTTTGCTGCGATCAATCGGAATCATTGCCAGAAGCGCGAGTCCCCAGCCAAAAAATGGGACCCGGTGCAACTCGCGTTTGTAGACAAAGCAGACTTCGCGTGGCAAATGAGAGGGCAAGAACAGCGTCTCCCAAGCTGACTGGTGTTTTGACAGCACAATCGCGGGACCATTGGGCAGATTTTCCCATCCTTGGACTTGCCAGCGTACGCCGCAGATCACTTTGGCACCCCAGATGGCTAGCCTTGGCCAGCCCATCGTGAGCTTGTAGCGCCAATGCAAAGGCAGTGGTGACCACACCATGCAGGCAAAAGCGTAGGGGATGACTGTGATCACTAACAGCGCGGTGTAGAGCGTTGCGCGAACGGCAAGAAAGAGTTTATTTGGCATTGGAAAGTATCTGTTCGACTGCTTCAGCTAGATCCTGAACCACGGCAGTGTTCGGCGGCAAGTTACCTTGTTTGAGTGTCTTGGGCCCATTGCCGGTTTGCACCAGCCACGGACGACAGCCAGCAATTGAAGCTGCTTGGATATCTCGCATCGAGTCTCCAACTGCCGGAACGTCCTTGATATCGATATCGTAGCGTTTGGCAATGTCGTGAAACAGACCTGGTAGAGGCTTGCGACAAACACAGTTGTCATCCGGTCCATGTGGACACACAAAAAACGAGTCGATGGCTCCACCAAGTTGCGCCAACTCTTTGCGCAGCTTTTGGTGAATAGCGGTCAGCGCGGAAATATTGAACAGGCCGCGAGCCAGACCTGACTGATTGGACGCGATCGCGACTCTCCAGCCGGCTTGGTGCAGGCGAGCGATTGCCTGAAGGCTGCCAGGAATGGCGTGCCACTCGTCCGGATGTTTGATGTAGTCCGGACTGTCTTCGTTAATCACGCCATCGCGATCAAGAATGATCAGTTTCATGGCGCAAGTCTGGAGATATCAGCCACTTGATTCATCAGGCGATGCAGTTGATCCAAGAGTGCCAGTCTATTTTGACGGACGGCGGGATCATCCGCCATCACCATGATGTCATCGAAAAATGCGTCGACCGCTGCGCGAGTCTGAGCCAGCGTCGCCAGCGCGCCTCGATAGTCTCCCGCGCTGAATTGTTGCTCTGCGATCGGCTGCAGCGCTGCGATACTTTGAGCGAGGGCTTGTTCGGCGGGTTCAGTCAGTAGGGACTGATTGACTGGAGGGAGGTTGCCTTCGGCTTTTTTAAGCAGGTTGCCGATGCGTTTGTTCGCAGCTGCGAGGCTTGCGGCATCGGGTCCTTGTGCAAACGCTTCTGCGGCCAACACGCGGGCTGGTACCTGATGAATGGGGGGCGTGATCGCGAGTACGGCCTCGACGGCGTTGCGATCGTGTTGCGTGATGAGCTGATTACGCAGCCGCTCAAGGATAAAAGCCTCGACCTCTGCAACCGTCTCAGCTTGCAGAGTCCCGGCATTGAATGTCTCGGCGCTTGCGGTCAGCAACGCACGCAGAGTGAGCGGACCCGCTTGTTGAATCTGCAGAATCGAGCCTGCTGTCAGTTGCTCGAAAGCGCTGATCAAGCCGAGCGCGGCTCGGCGCAAACCGAACGGATCGCGTTCACCAGTGGGGGCGAGTCCGATCCCCCAGATGCCCACGAGCGTTTCCGCGCGTTCAGCCATAAAAAGGACTGTTGCGGTGAGGTCCTTGTGCTGAACGGGAGCATCAAGCCTGATCCGGTATTGGCCGGCAAGCGCCTCGACGACTGGAGCTGGTTCGTGATCTGCGCGCGCATAGTAGGCACCCATGATGCCCTGAAGCTCGGGGAACTCACCCACCATATTGGTGTTGAGATCTGCCTTGGCGAGTAACGCGGCACGCTCGCATTGCGCAACATCAGCCCCAAGGGTGCGCGCAAGCCAAGCGGCGATCTGCTGGACACGCGCCGTGCGGGCGAGTTGGGTGCCGAGCTTGTTGTGATAGACGATCGCGTCGAGTTGTTCGACACGCTTGGCGAGGGGCGTTTTGCGGTCGGTTTCAAAGAAAAACTCGGCATCGGCCAGACGCGGACGAATGACCCGCTCATTGCCTTCGATGATCGCGACAGGATTGTCAGTGGGCATGTTGCTGACAATCAGAAATTGATTGGTGAGTGCACCCGTCTCTGGGTGAAAGAGGGGAAAATATTTTTGATTCAATCGCATCGTTAGAATCAGGCACTCTTGTGGCACAGCAAGAAAACGCTCTTCGAAGGTGCCCACATACACAACAGGTGCTTCAACAAGTGCCGTGACTTCATCGAGCAGTGCCGCAACGTCCGGGTCCGTGCCGAGCGAGGCGCCAAGTCGTTTGGCTTGGGCGTCGAGCAGGGTCTGGATTTGTGCGCGGCGCTCGTCAAAGGAGGCGACAACATGGCCGGTTTGAGCAAGCTGCTGCTCATACTGATCCGCACTCGTCAGAGAAATGGCCTGTGGATGCAAAAAGCGATGGCCGTGCGTGATACGGCCAGCCGATAAACCCAGAATTTGAGCTGGAATGACTTCATCGCCAAACAAGGTGACGAGGGCATGGGCGGGGCGTACGAATTTGACGGAGGTGTGTCCATCCGCGAGCTGATATTTCATTACTTT
>JAURZO010000016.1 GCA_030653405.1 Zwartia sp.
GCCAGAGAACCAAAGGTCAATTCTGCCGTATGGGATAACACCCCTAAAAGAGCCGCGTACAGGGCAATGGCTGCCGCGTCGTTTAAAAGGCTTTCTCCTTCGACCAAGGTGTTCAGTCGAGCAGGAGCGCCCACTTCTTTGAAGATCCCAATGACTGCGGCAGGGTCTGTCGTGGCGACAATCGAGCCCAGAAGCAAACAGACGACGAGGCTAAAACCCGACACCTGGGACAGCACGAGGCCAACAAATACCGTGCTCACGATCACCGCGACAACTGCCATCATCAGGATCGGCCCGAGATCATCGAGCAAACGCCGCACATTCATCGCCAGCGCTGCCTCAAACAGCAAGATAGGCAGAAATACGACAAGAAATGTCTCAGATGAAACCTCGAACGTGCTGAGGATCGTCAGAAATTCTCCGAGCACGGGTGGCGCCCATTTATGGACATGAGAGACATAGCCGAGCACACAACCGGCGATCGCAAGAAACACTGAATAGGGTAGCTTGACGCGACCCGCGAGAGGCGGCATGAAACACACGAGCGCAAGCAGGCCCGTGAGTCCAAATACAAAGGAATGAATATCCATACCGTATTGTTCCGTTTGCTAAGTGGGCAAAACCCACCAACAGAACCCTATGGTACGTGATGTTTTAAGGGCAAGCCTTAGTTGCTCAATGCCAAACGCATTTTTTTCATGGCGGCGACTTCGATCTGGCGAATCCGCTCGGCCGACACTCCAAACTCCTCGGCAAGATCGTGGAGCGTGGCACCACTATCATCCTGCAACCAGCGAGCCTGCACAATCCGTCGTGATCGTGGATCCAGTGCATCCAACGCGCGATCCAAACCAGCCCCGCGCATCAAATCCTCAGCACGCCGCTCCAGCACCTGCGTCGGATCAGCATGGCCTTCGTCAGAAAGGTAGGCGATCGGCGCATACGCATCATCGTCATCGTCTTGGTTTTCGAGAGACATTTCGCGCCCCGAAAGACGCACTTCCATTTCGCGCACGTCTTCAGTCCGAACATTCAGTTTCGCGGCGATTTCATCGACTTGTTTAGTGTCCAGCGTTTGACCGTCAGGACGCATGCTCCGCAGATTAAAGAATAACTTTCGCTGAGCTTTGGTTGTCGCGACCTTGACCATGCGCCAGTTGCGCACAATATATTCGTGAATTTCAGCTTTGATCCAATGCACCGCAAAGGAGACGAGACGCACGCCGCGCTCCGGATCAAACCGTTTAACGGCCTTCATCAAGCCCACATTGCCTTCTTGGATCAAGTCTGCGTGTGGCAAGCCGTAACCCAAATACTGGCGCGCAACGGACACAACTAAGCGCAAATGGGATAAAACGAGCTCACGCGCCGCCGCGATATCTTGATCATCACGCAAACGACGGGCGAGCGCACTCTCCTGCTCCGGGGTGAGAACAGGTAGACGGTTTACCGTCGAAATATAGGCCTCGATCGTCCCGAGTGAACCGGGGTTCGAAATTGCCATTGCGAGTTGACTTGGTTGCAAAGTTAAAGCTGCCGAATTGGTCATGTAGGGTGACTCCTATTTTCAAGGTGCCGTCTTGTTGCAAATATTAGCACTCGCACGGCCCGAGTGCCAATATGACGGATTTCAGCGCCGAAAGTTCCGCATGCGTCTCGGGAGTGTTAATCTGAGGGGCATTTTTCCGGCGAAGATTTTCGCGGGACTGCCGCTTTGTTTGTCCCTGGATTAGGGTATGTCCGATTTAGTCAAGTTTCTTTCCAAAATTTTGCTGGCCTGCCTACTCGTGATCGCTGTGGGCTGGGCTACTTACATCGGCGTGCGCTATTACCACGCTGAGCAGGTGGCCTACCGCTGGATTTCAGGTTTGGCGGCCAAACAGGCGGAATGGGAAAAGAAAATTTCAGCCGAGGGTGGAAACACACTCACCGGTTACGCTACGCCCGACCAGCCACGTCCCGTGGCAGGGCTTGAAGGCAAATTTGCGGGTATCGCCTACGATCCCCTTCAAAAGCGCCTCTGGGGCGTAGTGAACAAACCCACCGCAATCGTGGCCCTGTCGACCGACGGTCAATTACTCGCGACGTATCCTGTCAAAGGGATGTCTGATATCAATGGCATTGCCTGGATGGGCGGCAATCGTGTCGCCTTGGTCAATGGTAGACGCAGTCGCATTGTATTGACCGAAATACCTGCCACACCGCAGACTCTTGATGTTACGCGTGCGTTTGCACTGCTTTTACGGGTGCGCGAAGGCGATGATGCGAACCAGGGCTTTAACGGTTTAGGCTATGACCTTAAGCGTGACCGCCTGTATGTGTCAAAAGAACACAGCCCAAGAACGCTCTATCGCATCAGTGGGCTCAACTACCTTCAGTCGCCTGACTCCCGAGGCCTGAGGATTGAAAACATCAGCCACTGGCTCGATGATGTGCCCTTTGCGACAGATCTATCCTCAGTCGAAGCCGATCCAACCAACGGCCGGGTATTTTTATTGAGCGAAGAATCTCAAATGATTGTTCAGCTTGATGGAGATAGTGGCCAGGGACGCGGGATGCTGTCTTTATCCCCCAAAGGTGCCAAGCCCATGCCGCGCCCTGAAGGCATTGCGACTGACGATGCGGGTAATTTGTACATCGTGAGTGAGCCTAACCTCTTTTACAGGCTTAAAAAGCCCTGAAGCGGGACTGAAACCCCATCATGGCCAGACTGCCCCGACTGCACGCTGCGGGATTCGCGCAACTCGTGTCCATGCAGTTGCTCAACCCCTCTAAACTCGCACTACACCCTTTCGCCGACCACTATCGTGACTTATTCGTTTGGCTGGGTTTAGCCGCGACGCGAGAAGGCGTGTCCGTCCATGGCTGGTCCATCACCCCCATGGGGGTTTTACTTTTAGCAACCCCCATGCACGAAAAAAGTCTCTCCGCACTTGTTCAGTCAATGGGTAGAAACCTGGCGGCTCAACTAAAGACCGGTCGCGTTTTCTCCGGACGATATCGCTCCATGATCCCTCAGCCTGGCGTATGGGTATTGCCGGCGCTGCTTTGGCTTGAGCGTGCCCCCTTACGAGAAGGGCTTACCACTGATCCAGAAGCCTGGCCTTGGTCGTCTGCGCAAGTGCATACCGGCGCCGCTCCAGGTTCCCCTCCCACCTGGTTTCAGCCCCACCCCGATTACTGGGCATGCGGCAATACACCCTTTGATCGCCAGGCTGTCTACCGTCAACGTCTGACTGAGGGGGCAAGTCAAACGATCGAGTTACAAATAGAACGCTGTTTACATGGCCAATGGGGCTTAGGAGAGCCTGCATTTCTAAGCGACTTGGAAAAAATGACTCATCGGCGAGTCAGTCCTGCACCCCGAGGTCGGCCTCGAAAACACCAAATAATTGACTGATTTTTCATTCCTCAAAGAAAATTTACTTTTCACGACGCTGGTGCGTCCCTATTTAAAAAAGAAGATTTCCAGGTCTTTTAATAATTGGGGACGTACCATCGATTTTTTTCTTGCCACACTTAAATTTCAACGCTATCGTTACGCTCTTGCACTGCAACATGGCAGTAATGCACCCGGAGCTTGTTATGTCGACCTTCCCATTGAAATTTCATCCCGCCCAAGCTGCACGCAGCACCTCCGCGCCCGTCAGCGGACTTCCCGCGGCGCAGGGGCTCTACACACCCGCCAACGAACACGATGCCTGTGGCGTGGGATTCGTCGCGCATATAAAGGGTCAAAAAAGTCACGCGATCATCGAACAAGGTCTCAAAATTCTTGAGAACCTTGATCACCGCGGCGCAGTGGGTGCGGATAAGCTGATGGGAGATGGTGCCGGAATTTTGATCCAAATCCCTGATGCTTTCTACCGACAGGACTTGGCCAAACAAAACATTACCCTACCGGCTCCCGGCGAATACGGCGTTGCGATGGTCTTTCTACCCAAAGAGATCGCCTCGCGGCTTGCCTGTGAGCAGGAGCTTGAGCGCTCAGTTCGCGCAGAGGGACAAGTCGTGCTTGGTTGGCGCGACGTCCCTGTAGACGCAGAGATGCCCATGTCCCCAGCCGTGCGCGCCTGTGAACCGGTGATTCGCCAACTATTCATCGGCCGTGGCGCGGATGTGATGGTGCCTGACGCACTTGAACGAAAGCTCTACGTTATCCGTAAAACTGCTAGCCATGCCATCCAGGCGATGGGTTTGGCGCACGGCAAAGAATATTTCGTGCCCTCAGCGTCTGTCCGCACCGTGGTCTATAAGGGTCTGCTGCTTGCCGACCAGGTGGGTCGCTATTATCTTGATTTGGCGGATCCACTGACTGTTTCCGCCGTGGCGCTCGTGCACCAGCGTTTCTCGACCAATACATTCCCCGCCTGGCCACTTGCTCACCCTTACCGGATGATTGCGCACAACGGGGAGATCAACACCGTTAAGGGCAACTTCAACTGGCTCAGAGCGCGCGAAGGCATGATGCAATCGGCCGTATTGGGCGATGACCTGAAAAAACTCTATCCAATCGTCTACGAAGGTCAGTCAGATACTGCCACGTTCGATAACTGCCTTGAACTGTTGGTCAACTCAGGCTATTCACTCGCGCACGCCATGATGATGATGATCCCCGAAGCCTGGGAACAACATACTCAAATGGATGCAAGCCGTCGCGCCTTTTATGAATATCACGCTGCCATGATGGAGCCGTGGGACGGTCCTGCAGCCGTGGCATTTACTGATGGTCGCCAAATCGGTGCGACGCTCGACCGCAATGGTTTGCGCCCGGCTCGTTACCTGATTACGGATGACGATATGGTCATCATGGCATCCGAGGCCGGCACGCTGCCGATTTCCGAAAGCCGGATTGTCAAAAAATGGCGTCTGCAGCCAGGCAAGATGTTCCTGA
>JAURZO010000019.1 GCA_030653405.1 Zwartia sp.
GAAAAAAACCAAGCGACTCACCTTCAGGCATGTCTAGGTCGGGGTCACGACTGCGCCAGATCCGGTAGGCTTCGGGCTGATGCTGCTCCATTTCGCTGTAAATCAGACCTTGTAAAACGCCAAAGTGGCGTTCGCGTATGCCTGGCTCCACAATCAAAGGCAGGCCGATTGACTCCGCCACGATGCTCGCGGTGTGGTGCGCGCGCTTGAGGTCGCTGCTATAGATGGCATTGAGCTTTTCACCCGTATCACTCAGGCGCTTCATATGTCGCGCCAGCGCTTGTGCTTGCTCAATACCGTTCTCATTAAGCGGTATATCTTCCCAGCCTTGAACACGATTGACCGCATTCCAAGGAGTTTCGCCATGTCGGACCAGCCAAATTTCAGTCATGCCTTGATTCAATCCAAAAAGTAATCGACACAAAAATAGGTGTCGGGGTCAGGCAAGCCGCTTCTCATCGCAAATCGACGTTGCACAGCAGGCGTTATTGCTCAGCAAACGCGCGTTCGATCACAAAGTCACCCGGACGCGTCGTATTGCCTTCTTTAAAGCCACGTTGCTCCAGCATGCCCTTTAGATCACGCAGCATGTCAGGGCTGCCGCAAATCATGATCCGGTCTTGCTCGCGGTCCAGATTTGGGACACCCAGATCAGCGAAAAGCTTGCCGTTTTCAATGAGGGTTGTGATCCGACCCATGTGTTCATAGGCCTCGCGCGTCACCGTTGGGTAGTAGCGCAACTGATTGCTGACGATTTCACCCAGAAACTCGTGCTGGGGGAGCGTTTGTGTCAAATAGTCGTGATATGCGAGTTCGGCGACCTCGCGCACACCGTGCACCAAGATCACTTCTTGGAACTTCTCATAGGTCTCCGGGTCGCGGATGACACTCAGAAAAGGCGCAAGTCCAGTGCCTGAGGCAAACATGTACAGGCGTTTTCCCGGCAACAGATAATCGATCAACAAGGTGCCAGTCGGTTTACGACCTACAACGATGGAGTCGCCTACCTTGATGTGTTGCAAGCGCGAGGTCAGCGGTCCGTCTTCGACCTTGATGCTCAGGAATTCGAGGTGCTCTTCGTAGTTGGCACTGGCGATACTATAGGCGCGTAAAAGCGGTTTGTCGTTCACACGCAAACCAATCATTGTGAAGTGACCATTGCTAAATCGCAGTGATGGGTCGCGAGTGGTCGTGAAACTGAAGAGACGGTCTGTCCAATGGTGCACGCTAAGCACTGTTTCTTCGTTGAAGGCACTCATGGGGATGTTCTTTGTGATGGCTAAATCAAACCAAAACGGCTGGATCAATCCAAAACTATAACAAATGCATAAGACTGCCTGCGTATCGCCCCTGAGCCTGACCAGGTGCCGCGCCCCAGGGAAGTCGCAGCGCTGACCCCTACGCTTACCCCTAAAATATTCCGTCTGAGATATTTCATCTCGTGGAAATTGATTAAAGTTTTGCTCGCTGGCGGCTATAGTGAACGTTCGCCGCAACATTGAGTGCGATTTGAAAAGCTGTTGGAGGAAAGATTATGAGTGTGCAGACCCTGTCTCAGTGGGCACGTTTGGTATTGAAAACATCCGTGATGTTGGGTATTTCTTCTGTTGCCTTGGCGCAGGGCACCATCAAAATCGGCGAAATCAATAGCTACAAGGCACAACCCGCCTTTTTGGAGCCCTACAAAAAGGGTATGGAGCTCGCAGTCGAGCAAATCAACGCAGCCGGCGGCTTGAACGGAAAGAAAATACAGCTCATCACACGTGATGACAACGCCAATCCTGGTGATGCCGTCCGTGTCGCCGAAGAGCTGATTTCGCGTGACATGGTTGACGTGCTGACGGGCTCATTTTTATCGCACATTGGCCTGGCCCTCACGGACTTTGCCAAGCAAAAGAAAGTGTTCTTCTTGGCAAGCGAACCTTTGACAGACAAAATTGTGTGGCAAAACGGCAATCGCTATACCTATCGTCTGCGCACTTCGACCTATATGCAGGTCGCGATGCTCGTGCCCGAAGCGGCGGCGATGAACAAAAAGCGCTGGGCAATTGTGTACCCCAATTACGAGTACGGACAATCTGCCGCCGCAACCTTCAAAACGCTACTCAAGGCTGCGCAGCCCGATGTGGAGTTCGTTGCCGAACAAGCACCGCCCTTGGGTAAGCTCGATGCAGGTAGCGTCGTGCAGGCGTTGTCCGATGCCAAGCCCGATGCGATTTTTAATGTTTTATTTGCAGCAGACCTCGCAAAATTTGTCCGTGAAGGCAATACACGCGGGCTTTTTAAGGGACGTGAGGTGGTGAGTTTGCTTACTGGAGAGCCTGAGTATCTCGATCCGCTCAAAGATGAGACGCCGAACGGGTGGCTTGTCACAGGCTATCCTTGGTATGGCATCAATACCCCTGAGCATGATGCTTTCCTCAAGGCTTACCAGGCGCGTTTTAAGGACTACCCGCGCTTAGGTTCCATCGTCGGCTACAGTGCAATCATGTCAATCGCTGAGGGCATCAAAAAGGCGAAGAGCACCGAGACTGAGGCACTCATTGCCGCCTTTAGCGGCTTGCAGCTCATGACCCCGTTTGGTCCCATCACCTACCGCCCCGAAGACAATCAGTCGACCATGGGCAGCTTTGTCGGACGGACTAAAAATGAAGGTGGGCGCGGTGTGATGGTGGATTTTCGCTACCTTGACGGGGCCAAGTTCCTACCGACTGCCGAAGAAGTTAAAAAGCTACGACCGGCTAACTAAATACTCAGCCCCCAGGTATGGATCTATCGAGCTTCATTGTTCAGTTATTAAACGGCCTGGCTGGCGCGTCATCGCTCTTTCTCGTGGCGGCCGGGCTGTCCTTGATTTTCGGTGTGACACGGATCGTCAATTTTGCCCATGGATCTTTTTTTATGGTGGGCATTTATGTGGCGTACAGTCTGGTCACTCAGTTTTCATCCGTCATCGGATTCTGGCCTGCCATCTTGGCATCGGCGCTGAGCGTCGGGGTGCTCGGCGCATTGGTCGAGATGACCCTGATGCGTCGGATTTATCGTGCGCCAGAGTTGTTCCAGTTGCTGGCGACCTTTGCTCTCGTGTTAGTGATCAAAGACGCCGTACTGTGGCTTTGGGGCCCTGAAGAATTGCTCGGGCCGCGCGCACCGGGCTTTACCTCTGCGGTAGAAATTCTTGGACGCAGTTTCCCCACCTACGATTTATTGCTGATTGTTGTCGGGCCTGTGCTGCTAGGTTTGTTATGGCTGTTATTAACCCATACGCGTTGGGGCGTTTATGTGCGCGCCGCCACACAGGACAGGGAAATGGTGTCGGCCCTGGGCGTCAATCAGGCGTGGCTCTTTACAGGGGTGTTTGCGCTAGGCGCCTTCCTGGCTGGACTCGGGGGCGCTCTGCAGTTGCCCCGTGAGCCGGCCAGCCTGGAGATGGATCTGAACATCATTGGCGCGGCATTCGTCGTGGTAGTGGTGGGGGGCATGGGTTCGATTCCCGGAGCCTTTGTGGCGGCCCTGCTGATTGCCGAGATCAAGGCGATCTGCATCTGGCTGGGTGTAGTCAATCTCTTTGGTGTGGAAGTTTCATTTTCAAAACTCACTCTTGTCGTTGAGTTTTTAGTGATGGCCACGGTGCTGATGCTCAGGCCCTGGGGCTTGTTGGGCAGACCGCAGCCGCCCGCCCGTCATACAACGTCACATGCCGAGGCCCCCTTGCGTGCGGCTGGTGCTTGGGGCAAAAGATTTTGGTGGGTCGTGCTCGCATTGTTGCTGGCACTCCCTATCCTCACGGCTTCCTCCCCGTATGTGACTATCCTGAGTATTGATCTGTTGGTGGCAGCACTGTTTGCCGCGAGTTTGCATTTCATCATGGGCCCCGCAGGGATGCATTCTTTTGGTCATGCCGCCTATTTCGGCTTGGGGGCCTATGGGGCGGCCTTGTTACTCAAGTTTGTGGGCGTACCCATGGAGTGGGCCTTGCTGCTTGCACCACTTGCTGCAGCCGTAGGGGCCGCATTATTTGGCTGGTTTAGTGTGCGTTTATCTGGTGTGTATCTGGCGATGTTGACGCTTGCCTTTGCACAAATCACTTGGGCGATTGTTTTTCAATGGGATGGTTTTACAGGTGGCAGCAACGGACTCACAGGTGTGTGGCCAGCGGCCTGGCTAACCGACAAGAAACATTATTACTGGCTCACTCTGGTGCTGGTCGTGGCTTCGGTCTGGCTGTTGCGCCGAATGCTGCACGCGCCTTTTGGTTATGCGATGCGCGCGGCGCGTGATTCCGGTTTGCGCGCGGATGCGATCGGGATCAATACTAAGCGCCTGCAGTGGGTCGCTTTTATAATCGCGGGCAGTTTTGCAGGCTTGGCGGGTGCACTCTTCGCCTTTTCAAAGGGCAGTATTTCTCCTGAGGTGTTGCATGTCAGCAAGTCTGTCGACGGTTTGGTGATGGTGTTGCTGGGCGGGATACAAACGTTGAACGGACCGCTGGTGGGGGCCTTGAGCTTTACTTGGCTGCATGACACGGTGGCGCGCAACACGGAGTATTGGCGCGCCATGCTGGGTGGCATCATTTTGTTGTTGGTATTGCTCTTTCCCGAGGGCATCGCTGGCGCTGCACGCCGACTCTTTTCCAGAGGTACGCGATGAGCTTGCTGGTGGTGAACAATCTTGGAAAATCCTTTGGGGGCGTGACGGCGGTTGATGACGTCAGCTTTTCAATTCGAGCGGGTGAATTGCTGGCGTTGATTGGACCCAATGGCGCCGGTAAAACAACCACCTTCAACATGATCAACGGTCAATTAAAAGCTGATCGTGGTTCTGTGCAGTTATCTGGTCAAGAATTATTAGGACGTGCTCCGCGCGAGATCTGGCGTCAGGGTGTCGGACGTACGTTCCAAATCGCAGAGACTTTTGCTTCGCTGACTGCTCTGGAAAATGTCCAGATGGCACTCCTCTCGCACCAGCGTCGCGTGTTTTCCTTCCTTCAGCCCGCCCGACAGTTTGAGCGAGCGCGTGCGCGTGATTTGCTGGAGCAGGTCGGGATGGCGGATCAAGCAGAGCGCGCCTGCAACGAGCTGGCCTATGGGGACGTCAAAAGGGTGGAGTTGGCGATGGCGTTGGCGAATTCGCCCAAGTTGCTGCTGATGGATGAGCCGACCGCTGGCATGGCGCATCAGGAGCGACATGCCCTGATGGCGCTCACAAAACGCTTGGTGGTAGAACAAAATATCGCAGTGCTTTTTACCGAACACAGCATGGATGTCGTGTTTGCGTTCGCGGATCGCGTGATTGTGTTGGCCCGGGGTCGCTTGATCTCGCAGGGCGCACCGCACGTGGTGCGCCAAGATCCAAAAGTCCAAGAGGTCTATTTTGGGACTGGGTCTACGTTTGCAGCAGTGGCATCAGAGGGCTCGAATAGAGCCAGTAAAGTAGAGGAGGCGAGTCGTTATGTCTAAACAGACAATGCCTGTCATGGAGACTCCGTCGTGACGAATGGCGACCATCGCGCTCTAAACATCCAGCCCCCGTTGCTCGTCGCACAGGGCTTGAACGCCTGGTATGGCGCGGCTCAAATTTTGTTTGATGTGAACATAGAGGTCAGGCGCGGCGAGGTGGTGGCCTTGATGGGGCGTAATGGCGCCGGCAAATCAACCACCATCAAAACCCTGATGGGTCTTTTGGATAAGCGCACGGGTCATGTCAACTTCATGGGTCGAGAGATCTCCCGACAGACACCTTATCGGATCGCCTCTCTGGGGCTCGGGTTCGTCCCAGAAGATCGGCGCATCTTTACGGATCTGACCGTGCTTGAAAATTTAGAGGTCGGTCGTCAGTCCGCCCGTAAATGGCCAGATGGCTCGCCAGCGCCGCTCTGGAGCGTGGAGCGTGTATTTGAACTATTCCCTAATCTGGCTGGCATGGCGCAGCGTCTGGGTGGACAAATGAGCGGAGGTGAGCAGCAAATGCTCACGGTGGCTCGTACCTTGATGGGGAATCCCTATCTCGTGATGCTCGATGAGCCGTCAGAGGGGGTTGCTCCAATTGTCGTTGAGCAAATGGTGCAGATGATTCTCGCGCTCAAGCGTGAGGGCGTCAGCATCCTTTTGTCTGAGCAAAATTTGCATTTTGCGCGCCTCGTCTGCGATCGTGTTTATGTGCTTGAAAAAGGGCAGATCCGTTTTGTCGGCTCGATGAGCGAGCTTGATCAACAGAGCCAAGAGACCAAAGACTTTTTGACGATCTAAGACAGAAAGGGCAACTATTTTCCTTTCACTGACCGTTCGTTTGTTCAACACTTGCATTTGTGAGGAACATTGCTCACAATAGAGACTTGATTATCACCCCGGTTTCGCATCGATCCGGGGTTTTGCTTTTTGGGAAAAATACCATGGCCACTATTCCTCTGACCGTGCGTGGGGCCGAGCGCTTGCAAGCTGAGTTGCACCGCCTCAAACACGTTGAACGTCCTTCTGTGATCAATGCGATCGCCGAAGCGCGTGCGCAAGGCGATCTTTCGGAAAATGCCGAGTACGATGCCGCGCGCGAACGTCAAGGTTTTATCGAGGGACGCATCAGCGAGCTTGATGGCACCCTGTCTAACGCACAGTTGATCGATCCCAGTACGATCGACGCAGATGGTCGCGTCGTGTTTGGCGCGACCGTTGAGATCGAAGATCTCGAGTCAGGCGACAAGGTGACCTATCAAATCGTCGGTGATGTCGAGGCGGATATCCGCGCGAACTTGATCTCGGTCTCGAGCCCCGTTGCGCGTGCCCTGATCGGCAAATACGAAGGAGATGTCGTACAGGTTCAGGCACCGTCCGGCATTCGCGAGTTTGAAATCGTGAGCATTAAGTACCTATAACGGACATTCGCCGTTCTTTTCTACGATTCTTTATTTAGTCCATTAGTCCAAAAAAATCGCCTCGGTTCTTTGAGAATCGAGGCGATTAAGTTTGGTGGGTACTGTTTTCAGGCGCGTGCTTTAAAATAGCGTTAAATGTCTAGCGCAGGATGAAATGTCTAGCGCTAGATGTTTAACGCTTGACCGCTGGTCGTTTGCGGGCAGAAGCACCTAGTGTTCCGCGACGCGCACCGGCACGAAGCGACAGGGCGCTGCGACGCGGGATACCATGTGCGGTATCCTTCGCACTTGAAGCGCGTGTACTTGGACGAGCGGGGCGATCACCCGAGAACACGCGGGGACGATCAACATCCTCATCGATATCTCGCTCTGCGCGTGTTCGGCGAGTCGGTTTTTCAACCTTTTTACCTTGCGCTGCCAGCTTTTTAGGGGTGTGCGGCTCGGAGGGTTTGCGTTTCGCTGGTGAGGAGGGTGCTGGGGTAGGCTTAAGATAAGCTCCCTTGGCGCCATACCTGAAGAGAATCAGCATTTTTCCGAGGTGGTGCACTGCTGCGCAAGACAGCGCCTCGCAGATTGAACGGAGGATTTCCTCGCGCGCCTCACGATCTGCGCTGCCGGCACGAACCTTGATCAGTTCGTGTGCAGACAGATTCATGTCGATTTCTTTGAGCACTGCCTCAGTCAGGCCGTTGTCGCCAATCAGGACGACAGGGCGCAATGGATGGGCAGCAGCTCTAAGGGCGCTACGTTCGCGTGGGGTGAGTTCCATAATAGTCATAAGGTAGATTGTACGGGAATGGCCAAGAACAAATTTTCAAAAGAATGGGTGATGCAACACATCAATGACCCGTTCGTCAAATTAGCCCAACAAAAAGGCTATCGAGCCCGTGCGGCATTCAAGTTAACCGAAATACTCGACGCAGAGAAGCTCATGCGTCGTGGTGATGTGATCGTTGACTTGGGTTCCACCCCCGGGAGCTGGTCTCAGGTGGCTCGGGAACGGCTGGTCGGGAAGGGGGGCGTGGTCGACGGTCGCATCATCGCTCTTGATCTTTTACCCATGGAACCCATCGCCGGCGTCGAATTCATTCTCGGAGATTTTAGCGAGGAGGAGGTGCTTCAGACGCTGAATGCACTCCTGGCTGGAACCAAGGTTGACTTAGTTATGTCGGATATGGCGCCCAATTTGTCCGGCGTGGGGATGGCTGATTCAGCGCGTATTCAAGAAGTCATCGATTTAGCTCTTGAATTTGCGCTAATGCACCTCAAACCTGAAGGTGCACTGATCGTAAAAGCTTTTCATGGCAGCGGGTTTTCTCAGATCGTCGAAAGCTTCAAGCGTCATTTCAAGCGGGTGGTCGAGCGCAAGCCCAAGGCCTCTCGAGATCGTTCTTCTGAAACTTTCTTGATCGCCAAGGGTCGAAAGCAGTAGATGTAGTCGAACTTCTTGATTTTGTTCCGTTTTTGATCCCTTACTGTCGTAGGGAAACGCCCCGAAATGGGTTCAGAATCGGGGTAGAATGAAGTCTTAATAGATTGCGATGCGCCCCTCAGGCCACTGGGGCGCCCGCGCCTCAGCAGTTGTCGCTTGTTAGTATGACAGGCAGGAGATCGGCCTTGAACAATTCGTTTTCGAAAGTTGCAGTCTGGATGGTGATTGCGCTCGTGCTGTTTACTGTGTTCAAACAGTTTGACAGTCGCGCACCTGCGCAAGACTCGGTCAGTTACACCCAGTTCATGGATGATGCCAAGGCAGGCAAAATCCGTAAGGTTGATGTGCAAAGCGACGTCCTTTACGTGACGCCGGATGCGGGTCGCCCCTACACGCTGACATCACCTGGTGATCTTTGGATGGTCTCTGACCTGATGAAAGCCGGCGTTCAGGTTTCAGGAAAAGCTCGCGAAGAACCCTCTTTCCTGATGAGCATTTTTGTTTCATGGTTCCCCATGCTGCTTTTGATCGGCGTGTGGGTGTTCTTCATGCGCCAGATGCAGGGTGGCGGCAAGGGTGGGGCCTTCAGTTTTGGCAAGTCCCGCGCCAAAATGCTTGACGAAAGCACCAATATCGTTACGTTCGCCGATGTGGCGGGCTGCGACGAAGCCAAAGAAGATGTCCAGGAATTGGTTGATTTCCTGCGCGACCCCACCAGATTCCAAAAGCTCGGCGGTCATATCCCCCGTGGCGTGTTGATGGTGGGTTCACCAGGAACGGGTAAAACGCTGTTGGCCAAAGCCATCGCAGGCGAAGCCAAGGTGCCTTTTTTCAGCATCTCGGGTTCTGATTTTGTTGAAATGTTTGTTGGTGTCGGTGCCGCGCGTGTGCGTGACATGTTTGAAAACGCCAAAAAGCATTCGCCATGCATTATCTTCATCGACGAAATCGATGCAGTGGGACGTCAGCGTGGTGCGGGCTTAGGCGGCGGTAATGATGAGCGTGAGCAGACACTGAACCAATTGCTTGTCGAGATGGACGGTTTTGAGTCGGGTGTTGGCGTCATCGTGATTGCGGCGACCAACCGACCAGACGTGCTTGATCCTGCGCTGCTGCGTCCGGGTCGCTTCGACCGTCAGGTTGTGGTGCCGCTGCCAGACATTCGTGGTCGTGAGCAGATCCTCAAAGTGCATATGCGTAAAGTACCTTTGGCGCAAAACGTCGATGCACATGTGCTCGCACGGGGTTGTCCTGGCTTTTCCGGTGCCGACCTTGCCAACCTTGTCAACGAAGCTGCTTTGTTTGCCGCACGTCGTAATGGTCGTACCGTGGATATGTCTGACTTTGAGAAAGCCAAAGACAAGATCATGATGGGTGCCGAGCGTCGTTCGCTTGTGATGCCCGAAGAAGAGCGTCGCAACACCGCCTATCACGAGTCAGGTCACGCGATTGTGGCACGCATGCTTCCCAAGACCGACCCCGTTCACAAGGTGACGATCATTCCTCGTGGCCGTGCCTTAGGTGTCACGATGCAATTGCCTGAGGGTGATCGCTACAGCATGGACAAAGAGCGCATGCTCTGCACCATCGCTGTGTTGTTTGGTGGCCGTATTGCCGAAGAACTGTTCATGAATCAAATGACGACCGGTGCCTCCAACGACTTTGAGCGTGCAACAGCTTTAGCGCGTGACATGGTGACCCGCTACGGCATGAGTACTGAACTGGGTCCGATGGTGTATGCGGAAAACGAAGGCGAGGTTTTCCTCGGCCGTAGCGTGACCAAAACAACGCACATGTCCGAAGACACGATGCAGAAAGTGGATCAGCAGATCCGCAAAATCATCGATGAGCAGTATGCAGTCGCTCGCACGATCCTTGAAAACAATCGTGAAAAAGTCGAAGTCATGGCAAAGACCTTGCTCGAGTGGGAAACCATCGATGCTGATCAGATCAACGACATCATCGAGGGACGTCCTCCACGTCCACCCAAGGTACCGGACGCACCCATGGATTCGACAGGCTCGCCTCCAAGCGGTTCTGCACCGGGTACAACCACTGATCCTGCCGCTGTTGTGTAATGCAGGCTCTCAGTCGCAACATGGCTGAAAAATGGTTATGCGGGCGCTTTGAGTTTGATCTCAAGCGCCCGATTCTCATGGGGATCGTGAACGTCACACCGGATTCTTTTTCGGATGGTGGACAGCACGCGCAAACAGATACCGCCATCCAGCATGCACTCAAACTTGTGGACGAGGGCGCCGTTATCCTGGATATAGGCGGAGAGTCCACGCGCCCTGGCGCACTCCCCGTATCAGTTCAGGATGAGCTGGCGCGTGTGATCCCCGTCCTCAAGGCGGTGTTGCACAGCGGTGTCGCGATTTCGGTCGATACCTGCAAGCCCGAGGTGATGCAGGCCGCACTCGATGCGGGCGCCGACATCATTAACGATGTTCGAGGGATGCGCGATCCGGCAGCTCAACGTATCGTTGCCCGTCATGGTCATTGCGGCGTGTGTCTGATGCATATGCAGGGTGAGCCTCGCACGATGCAAGTGCAGCCCCACTATGAGGATGTGCTGAGCGATGTTCGCGATGAGCTGTTGCACCAGGCGCTTTCTCTGCAACAGCAAGGCGTGCAAGCCTCGCGCATAAGTCTCGATCCTGGGCTCGGTTTTGGAAAAACAGTCGAGCAAAACTATCACCTTCTTGCCAACTTGGAAATCCTTGTCAAAACAGGGTATCCTGTCGTCCTCGGCGCCTCGCGTAAATCCATGATTGGCGCGATCACGGGGCGAACCGTTGACCAGAGAATGCCTGGCAGCATCGCGGCTGCCTTGGCGGGTGTCATGCATGGTGCTCGCATCTTGCGTGTGCATGATGTGAAAGAGACGCATGATGCGCTCACTGTTTGGCAGGCGGTGCTAGACTCGGAAAATAAGAACAGCTAAGAGAATCAACATGGCTAAAAGAAAATATTTCGGTACGGATGGCGTGCGCGGTTTGGTGGGAGGCGAGGTCATTAATGCCGAGTTTGCACTGCGTCTGGGCTATGCGGCAGGCAAGGTATTGTCTCAGGGACACAACGGACGCAGTGGTCGACCCACCGTGTTGATTGGCAAGGACACACGCATCAGTGGTTACATGCTTGAATCGGCGCTTGAGGCCGGTTTTGCGTCTGCTGGCGTCGAAGTTTTACTGGCTGGACCACTCCCAACACCTGCAGTCGCTTATCTGACCCGTACGTGGCGATTGGTGGCCGGCATTGTGATCAGTGCCTCGCACAACCCTTATCACGACAATGGGATCAAGTTCTTCTCCTCCAAGGGCATGAAGCTCCCTGATGAAACAGAAGCCGCCATCGAGGCGGCTATTGACGAGCCGATGGTGTGCGTCGATTCAGAAAAACTCGGACGCGCGCGTCGTATTGATGATGCGCCCGGACGTTACATTGAGTTCTGCAAAAGCACCTTT
>JAURZO010000021.1 GCA_030653405.1 Zwartia sp.
CAGGGGTATGAATACTCGATTGAGCATCGGTCATCGGTTGTGTATCAATACTTGGTTGTGTAGGGCCCATCAACGTATCTCTAATACTTTATGTGTCTGTACGGACAGTCGCCATTGAGGGTTATCCTGGCAATAAGCAATCGCTGCTCGGGTGTTAGCCAGCCTGTCTGGTCCGTCCATCGGCTGCAACAAGTAATGCTCGAAATGACTCGCACCCAAATGATCAGGCATGAGTGTCGGCTGGGGAAATACCAGTTTGAGCTCATGGCCCTCGCGCTGTACCCAGTCTGCGCCGGCTTTCGGACTCACACAGATCCAGTCGATGCCGTGCGGAGCCGTGAGCGTCCCATTGGTCTCCACGGCAATCTCGAAGCCTTTGGCGTGCAACGCGTCGATCAGTGCCTGATCGATCTGTAGGAGGGGCTCTCCACCTGTCAGCACGACATATTGATGCGTGCGTCCGGCAGGCCAGAGCGCAGCGATCGCCTCGGCGAGTGCCTCTGCCTGTTGAAACTTACCGCCGAGCGTGCCATCGGTTCCAACAAAATCTGTATCGCAAAACTGGCAAATTGCACTGGAACGGTCTTCTTCGCGACCCGACCACAGATTGCAGCCGGCAAAACGACAAAACACGGCTGGGCGTCCGGCTCGTAGCCCTTCGCCTTGCAGTGTGTAGAAAATTTCTTTGACGCTATATGTCATGGAGGCCAGTGCGCAGATTTATTCAACTTTCGGCATTGTAAACGGAGCCAAGGACGGAGCTCAGAAGGGGGCGAAATTTTCAAGTAAGCTCGCAGGCAGTGCGTTTGACTTGGCGTTTCAGGTCAGTTTGGTCGTAGTGAGGGGCGATTGTGGGTTTATTTGAACGATTTTTGACGGTATGGGTGGGGCTTGGCATTTTGGCGGGTGTCGGACTCGGGCTCGTCATCCCTGAGTTTTTTACCTTGATTGCCAAACTGGAGCTGGCGCACGTTAATTTAGTAGTCGCGGTGCTCATCTGGATCATGATTTATCCAATGATGATTCAGATTGACTGGTCCGCCATCAAAAATGTGAGAAATCGACCGCGGGGCCTCATCTTGACCCTTGTGGTGAACTGGTTGATCAAACCGTTCACGATGGCCGCACTTGGCATTTTATTTTTTGAATACATTTTCGCGCCGTGGGTGGATCCCCAGACTGCGAATCAGTATATTGCTGGCATGATTTTGCTGGGTGTCGCGCCGTGCACGGCCATGGTGTTTGTGTGGAGCCAACTGGTTAAGGGCGATCCGAGCTACACACTGGTTCAGGTGTCCGTCAATGACATCGTGATGGTGTTTGCCTTTGCACCGATCGCGGCTTTTCTGCTGGGGGTCACCACACTCACCGTTCCTTGGGAAACCTTATTGTTGTCGACGTTGTTATACGTCGTGTTGCCTCTTGTCGCAGGTGTGATGACCCGCGAGTTGTTGTTGCGACGCTCCGCACAGGCGGTGGGTGCCTTTGTGGCGGTGCTCAAGCCTTGGTCGATCGTCGGCCTGATTGCGACTGTGTTGTTGTTATTTGGTTTTCAGGCGCGTACGATCGTCGCGCAGCCTCTGGTGATCGGCATGATCGCGATCCCCTTGATCTTGCAAACCTACGGGATTTTTGCGATTGGTTGGCTCGGCGCACGCTGGCTCAAGCTGCCTCGTGAAATCGCTGGACCCGCTTGTCTGATCGGGACCTCTAACTTTTTTGAACTGGCGGTGGCGGTCGCGATTTCATTGTTTGGACTGAATTCGGGAGCGGCGCTGGCCACGGTAGTGGGCGTGCTCGTCGAGGTGCCTGTCATGTTATCGCTAGTATGGTTGATTAATCGCAACCAGCCTTGATGGGTCCGCGCTAAAAGCGCTAAAAACGGCAAAGACTGCAAAGACTTCTATGATGTCCAAGACCCCCAAGACCCACTAAGGATGGAGCATTGAGGTGTCTTTGCCCACATATTCGGTTTTGGATAAAAAATCCGTGATCAGATTAAGACGCGCTTTCTTTTTCTGATCAGCCTCGATCACCGTCCACGCCGCGCCAGGATGGTTTGTTTCCGAAAGCATGATCTGATGCGCCTCGGTATAGGCATCCCAGTTTTTGATGGCGACTTGGTCAATGGGGCTGATTTTCCATTGTTTCAGAGGGTCTTTACGACGGTCATCCAGACGCTTGGCCTGTTCTTTTTTGCTGATGTTCAGGTAGTACTTGTGTAGCTCAATACCAGAGCCTATCAGCATCGACTCAAAAGGAATCACTGTTCGCATGAACTCCTGATACTCGGGTTTGGTGCAAAATCCCATCACTTTTTCCACGCCGGCGCGGTTGTACCAGCTGCGGTTAAAAATGACGAATTCGCCCTTGGTTGGGAGATGCGGAACATAACGCTGAAAATACCATTCGCCCAGTTGACTGTCGGTGGGTTTGCCCAGCGCCACGATGCGCGTTTCGCGAGGGCTCAGGTGCTCGGTGATCACCTTGATGACGCCATCTTTGCCGGCAGCATCCCGGCCTTCGAGGATCAGGAGTATTTTTTTATTGGTTTTAATCAGATGACTCTGGAGCTTGACGAGCTCGACCTGCAGGTTATGCAAGGTGCGTTCGTAGGCTTTATTAGATAGAGCCATGACGTCTCTCCTTTGAGTTCAAGCATTCACTTCAGGTGGGTGCAGGAGTGGGCTTAGGCTTAGATAGATTCGCCAGCGCTAAACCAGAAAAAATCAACAGCACACCAACGATTGTACGCGCAGTCATGTGCTCATCCATCAGTGTCCATCCCCAAAAAAGCCCAACCACCGGAACAAGGTAAGACACCGTCATGGCGCGCGCCGGTCCAATGTGCTGGATCAAGCGGTAATAGAGAACATAGGCAATCGCTGAGCAGACGACAGCGAGTATCAGCGCGGCATACCACGCGGTTGCGCTGATTGCGGTGTCGGGCCACCAGTACCACGCGAGCGGGAGCAGCAAAATTCCGCTAGTCAGAGAGGAGCCCGTCGCGTTCACAAAGGGGTTGAAAGAAGACAGGTATTTTTTTGCATAACACGCCGACAAGGCATAGCAAATCGGGCCGCAGACCGCCGCAGTCAACGCCAGTGTGGAGTCGCTGAGCGCCAGTTCGAAGCGTTCCCACACCAGAAAAACGATACCGATCAGCCCGATCAACAGACCAATCGCTCCGGTCAAGGTCAGGCGGATGCCCAGCCATAGCCAGGCGACCAACGCACCCCAGAGCGGAGTCACGGCATTAATGACCGAAATTGTTCCTGAGGGAATGTGCAGTGCCGCATAGGCGGACAGTAAATAGGGTAGGCTCGAATCGAGAAGTCCGAGGGGTACAAAGCTTTTCCAGTGGAGGATGAGCGTGGATACCTGACGTCTGAATGCTAATAAGATGAATAGGACCAGACCTGCCACAAAGGTTCTTAAAAAGATCAGTGGAGCGGGTCCAAAATCTGCGACGCCGATCTGAATCAGTAAAAAGGAACTGCCCCAGAAAAAGGACAAGAGCAGGAGTTCGATAATGCTGTGAAGACGCATGGGACGCAGTGGATATTAGAGATGTCAGGCGACGGGTGCGCATGGGTGCTGAGTCAAGCCGGACTTCTGCATAGTATCCCGACTGAAGGCTTCCAAATGTCTGAGCCCTTGTTCCCTCTAAGCAAGTCAAGCACCGCCCTGGGGTCGTCACCAGAGCGTTGGCAGCGCGAATCGGCGGCTCCGCTTAAAATGAATTCAATCTTACCCGTGCGGCACGTGTGCAAGTGCGCGTGTGGTTTCATCAAACCTGCTTTTGACTCAGGCTATGACATACCGAAATCTCTTATGGTTTATTTTTGCCACGGCCGCCGTGCGTCTGTTGTTGTTGGGCTTTTCGCCCTTGATGGATACGACCGAGGCGCGCTATGGCGAGATCTCCCGCCTCATGGTCGAACTGAACGATTGGGTCACCCCTTGGTTTACGTACGATGTGCCCTTCTGGGGAAAACCACCTCTTGCCTTCTGGATCACTGCGCTGAGCTTTAAGGTGTTTGGACTCAACGAGTTCGCGGCACGCTTGCCGCATTGGCTCGCCGGGATGTTGGTGTTGTGGATTATTTGGGGCATGAGACCGCGCAGCGGCAACACGGGTGCGACCTATGCGATCGCCTTGCTGCTGGGTTCCGTGATGTTCTTTTTGGCCGCTGGTATGGTCATGATGGATATGGCGTTGGTAGTGGGCACGACCTTGGCGATGCGCGGTTTTTGGAACGGTCTGCATGACGATCCGCAACGGCGCGGCTCTGAGCGTTGGCTGCTTTTTATTGGCCTGGGGATTGGATTGTTGGCCAAAGGTCCGGTCGGCGTGGTTCTGACTGGCTTGCCTTGCGGGTTGTGGGCATTGACCTCCGGCAATCTGAGGGTGATTTGGCGTGATTTGCCCTGGGTCAGGGGTCTGTTGCTGACAGCGGCGATTGCGCTGCCTTGGTATGTCATCGCTGAGCTGCGTACGCCGGGATTTATTGATTACTTTATCGTTGGCGAGCATTTTCACCGTTTTGTGACGCCGGGCTGGAAGGGCGATCTGTACGGTACGGCTCACGACTATCCTTACGGCACAATCTGGCTCTTTATGATGGCCGATGTCTTGCCTTGGACGATTCTCTTTCCGATCATAGCCTGGCAGACTCGAGGCGCCCGACTTGGTGCCGCAGCAGCGGATGCTGCCCCTGTTTCCACCAATATTTCCAACACTGCCTCCACCACTACCTCCGCCACTGCCTCCACCGCGTTCTCCAGCGGTTCTTCTGTCAGCGCGCAAGGTGTCAACGCATTGTCAGAGTCAGGTGTGCAGACAGCGACACCCGCCGCGTGGCGCAACTATTTACTCCTCTGGGCCTTTATGCCGGCGGTCTTTTTTACGATGGCGGGTAACATCATCTGGCCATATGTGATGCCAGGCTTGCCGGCGCTGGCATTGTTGGTCGGCGGATGGCTCACCACCCGTGGCAATCAACAGCTTGTCAGACTCAACTTGGCCGTGGGCTTGTCCATCACAATGGTATTGGCGATTGGTTTCAATATCAGTATGCCTTTTACGGGACGGAGTGACGACCTGGCCGCCAAGACACTGATTCAGGCATACGAAGGCCATCGCGAGGGCGGCGAGCCGCTGATTTACCTGGGCCACCGACCGTTCTCAGCGGCTTTTTACAGCCGTGGCAAGGCTCAGATTCAAAAGACGCCTGCGGAATTGGAAAGGCGGTTGCAGGGTAGCGCAGCGTACGTGGCGATCCGGACGTCAGACTTGGCGTATATGCCGGCCACCCTGATGACGGGTCTGGAGCCGCTCGGGGTACACGGTTATTTCACCTTGTTTCGGAAGCAGAACGCTGCAGCGGCAGCGCCAACGTCACCAACCAGCAAATAATCAGCATGAGGGCGGACCCAGCTAGTGCATAGAGCAGGCCGCCCCACTGATAGAGCAGACCAGAAAAAAGCGTACCAATAAAACGTCCCAGAGCATTGGCGGCGTAATAAAAGCCCACGTCTTCGGCGGCTTTTTCAGAGCCAGCATAGGCCAGCACCAGATAAGAGTGCACGGAGGAGTTTACGGCAAACGCCACGCCGAAAATGCTCAAACCGATGACCACAACCCACTCCAGGTGACTGACTTGTTGCCAGACCAAGACGCACATGACGACTGGCACACAGGCCAATATAGCGGACCAGTGCCGGGCAGCCGGAACTTCGGTGCTCAGGCCATCCTCACTGCGTCGCACGACCGCCGGGGCCAATGCTTGTACGAACCCATAGCCAATCGTCCATGCTGCAAGAAAGCCACCCACCATCGTGAAAGTCCAGCCCGAGGCATACAAAAAGACGGGCACACCGACGACAAACCAGACGTCTCGCGCGCCAAAAAGGGCAACGCGTGCGGCAGCCAGCAGATTGATCCCTTTGTTTTTTGCAAAGAGTTCTTTGGCGGACTTGGACGCTTTGCTTTTGCCCATCATTGTGGGTAAGGATGAAAGCACGCCCACCAAGATCACGGCCAGCAGACACGCCATCGCCCAGAGCGAGCCTCGAAAGCCGAGTTGATCCAGCAACAGGCCGCCGAGAAAGAAGCCAACACCTTTCATCGCGTTTTTGCTGCCGGTGAACCAGGCTACCCATTTGAAAAGCTGGCCAGAAGCCTGTCCTGCGGTGATTTTGATGGCTGATTTGCTGGCTGTTTTGGTCAGATCCTTTGCGACCCCGCAGACGCCTTGTGCCAAGACGACCCAGGCAACAGACATTGCAGCCGTCCAGTCCGGTGACAGCGCAGAGAGTAGTAAAAAGCCCAGGATTTGTGTCATGAGCCCAACGATCAGCATGCGTGTGATGCCATAGCGCGTGGCGAGCCAGCCACCGACTAAGTTTGCGACCACACCGGCAGCCTCGTACAGCAGAAACAGAAAGGCGAGGGTAAAAGGGGAATAGCCGAGTCGGTAAAAATGCAGCAGCACGAGCATACGCAGGGCGCCATCGGTGAGCGTAAAGCCCCAGTAAGCGGACGTGACGATCGCATAGTTGCGCGCCGCCTGCCGGCCTGCCTCTGGGGTTGCTGCTTGGGGCGTTGTGTGAGGGCCTTTTTGAACGTGATCAGGCTTGGGCTGACTAGACTTTGGTGTTGACATTGCTTTAGAGACCTTGCTTTTTCATATAGCAGGCGAGGTCGACCATGCGGCATGCATAGCCCATTTCGTTGTCATACCATGCGTAGACTTTGAGTAAGGTCCCATCGGTCACCATGGTTGAGTGTGCATCGACGATCGAGCTGCGTGTGTCGCCGGCATAGTCCGCGCTGACGAGGGGGCGTGTTTCGTATCCCAGGATGCCGGCCAACTCGCCCGCAGCCGCCTCGGCGAACAAGTCATTGACTTCTTCGACGGTCGTTTCGCGTTTGAGCTCGAATACGCAATCAGTCAGCGAGGCATTCAAGACCGGTGCCCGCACGGCATGCCCATTGAGCTTGCCCTTCAAGTCCGGATAGATCAACGTGATGGCGGTTGCGCTCCCGGTCGTCGTGGGTGCAAGGCTCTGCATGGCACTGCGAGCGCGGCGCAAATCTTTGTGAGGTGCATCAACGACCAGATTAGTGTTGGTGGGGTCATGAATCGTGGTGATTTGACCGTGACGGATACCAATTTTTTCATGAATGACTTTGACCACGGGCGCCAGGCAGTTGGTGGTGCATGAGGCGGCCGTGACAATGGTGTGCTGGCCTGGATCGTAGAGATGTTCATTGACACCCACCACGATATTGAGCACGTGACCGACCTTGACGGGGGCGGCCACGATTACGCGTTTGGCCCCACGATCGAGGTGACCTTGAATTGTTTCAGGTGTGAGAAATTTCCCGGTGCACTCAAGCACCAACTCGACACCGAGCTCGCCCCAAGGAATGTCCGCAGGATTGGCATGCGAGGAAAATGAAACAACGTGCGGACCAATACGGATCGTGGCGTCATCCTCGACCTCGATGCGTTCTTTCCAGCGACCTTGAACTGTATCAAAGGTCAACAGGTGAGCGGTTGCGGCAATGCCGCCTTTGATTTCGTTGACATGCACGACATCAAGGCGATTCGCGCCGCGCGGGTCATCCTCTGGCCGATGTGCTGCGCCAAATGCCGAACGTAACGCCAGACGTCCGATCCGTCCCATGCCATTGATGCCAACTTTCATTGCTTACTCCCGTTCAATAATTCTGCTTTCATTCGTTAACTTCAGTTTATAAGCGCCCAACATTTCAAAATCATGACAGAGGCTGTCATGGTGCGTGCGGTGCGTCACGCGTTATGATGCTGCCGCAGGTCGTCAAACGCTCAAGGGAGTTCCAGGAATGAAGCCTTTCGCCTATCTTAACAATTGGCATATTGAACAGCCGTCCACACGGTTTGATCGTGCGATTCGTGACAGCGGCTTGCCTTTGGTGGAGTTCAAAACGAATGTAGGCGAATTCCCTGCTACGACTGATTTTTCGGGCGTATTTGTCGGCGCGAGTGTGGCGGGCGCCTACGATCAGGATGCCTGGGTGGCTCAGGCGCATGAGTCGGTGCGTCGCTTAGCGCAGGCCCAAATTCCGATGCTGGGTCTGTGTTTTGGTAGCCAACTGTTGGCATCCGCGTTGATCGGCCCTGAGCAGGTTTTTAAGCGTGGCGATCGCAACACGGGCTACGCCGAGGTTGAGTTCACGGATGCCGCGAGCCATGACGCGCTCACCAAGGATTTTCCCCGTCGTGTCAGGACCTTTCACTGGCACGGTGATGAGGTGAGGGCCGATCACCCTGATATGGTGATTTTGGCGCGCAACGCACACTGTGGCAACCAAATCTGGAAATGGCGGCATGGTCCGGTTTGGGGCATCCAACCCCATCCCGAGATGGATCGTACTCAGATCTGTCAGTTCATGGAAAAAAACCGCGACTGGTTTTTAGCCGAGGGTAAAGATGTCGATGCACTGATCGCCGGTGCCGAGGAAAATGAGCAGCTAGGCGTGATTTTTGAACGCTTCATGGCGATCGTGCGAGAAAGACTGACGGCTTAACTGGTCTTTGGGCTGGGTGCCGCGCAGGACTGCAGCCATTCAAGCGACACAAAATCAAGCGCGCGTTGGTGCGTGGACTCGAGCACGACCTGGGGGGCGACGCCTGCTTCAAACGCTTCTTTCCAACGGAGTGCGCACAGACACCACCGATCCCCTGGCTTGAGTCCGGGGAAACGATAGTGCGGCATCGGTGTCATCAGGTCGTTGCCTCGTTGACGCGAAAATTCCAAAAATTCCTGGGTCATTTTTGCGCAAACAACATGGGAACCGAGGTCATCGGCTTGCGTGTTGCAACAGCCATCTCTGAAATATCCAGTCAAGGGATCATAAGAACAGGCGATCAGATCCGTGCCAAGTACATTCTTGCCAAGTGCGTTCATAATTTGATTCCTTCGTGTTGGGCCACTTTTTCAAGCGCTTGTTCAAACAGTGCTCTCGCCGTTCCGGACACAGAAGCAAGATAGTTGTGAAGTTGGCTGTCTTCGGAGCTGTTATTTAAGCACTCTTGACTGTACTGCTCAAAACTGGAGAGTTGTGTGATGAGCTCGGCGACATGACGAGGACATTCACACAGCACGTTGGTTGAAATGTTAGCCACACGCCCCAGCGTCTCGTCAGAGTATTTGCGTGGTGGAATGACGCTTCCCAGCACGGGATCAGGCTGTGCGGTTGCCGCTTTGATTCTCATGACGGGCTGGAGTACTTCTGCGAGATCAAAATCTGAAATAGGCTCGCGTCGCACGATCATGCCCGCGCCTCGCATGGCCTGCGCGACTTGATCCCGACCGAAGTTGTACAGCACGATCACTTGTGACACGCTGTTTTTAGAAATAATCTCTTTGATGTCTCGGATGACGATCTCGTGCAGCGTGTTGACCTTGATCAAGAGGATTTCTGTGGGAGCTGAAAAGGTGTTTGTTTTAGCCACTTCCAAGTCTGCATAGATATCTGCTACTTGCAGATGACAACCACTCAGATGAGGAGAGAATTTTTTGGATTCGATCCGACCGGCAAGACCGAGGCCGACAACGGTGATCGTACCGACCTGTGTCGACAATCGTCCTTCGGCGCTGGTTGTCACGGCGTTTTGATGTTTACGGTAGAGCAGATTCAGCTCTTGTACGTTGAGATTCGCGATGGTGCTGATGGCATGCCCTGCGTCGCTGAGTTGCTTGAGCAGGGTCGCACGCAAGAGATCTTCCTCTGCGTACATGCGATGCTGGCCATCTGTTTTAACAGGACTGAATGCGGCATAGCGAGACTCCCATACCCGCAAGGTCGGCACCGGGATGCCAGCTAATTTAGAAATTGTCCCGATTCGATAATTGTGTTTTTTTGTATCAACGGTCATTTTGTTCTCTTAAACACTATATTGAATAGATATTGAATAGATTAAATCATATTTTTTAACTTTATTGAGATATTTGATGAGGTATTGAGTGGATTCTATTGTGAATTGACGTATATTAGAGTTTCAAACCTACTCGTCAACGGACAAAGGATTAAAAATGAGCGCAAATGAATCCAAGCATGCTCTGAGCCTTGTCGTATCGCTCGCAGCCCTGCCAAATGGTGAAGCTTTAACCACGCAAGATCTGGCTCGCAAGTTAGGTCTGTCCGTCTCATATGTCGAAAATCTACTCAAGGGCCTGCGCACACGTCAGTTTCTGAAGTCGAACCGCGGCCCCCGCGGTGGTCATCGTTTCGATGGTGATTTGTCGGGTCTGACAGTTTGGGACATCGTATCGATCTTCGGCACGGCAGAGTTGCCGCCCGCAGAACCCAGCGAGCATGGTCATGTCACGGCTTGGCTCGAAGCAGAGTATGAGCAGATCAAAAACGAGTTTTTAAAATCAGTGCCGCTTGTGAAATTACTCGGTAACCCTGCAGAAATTGATTTCTCACTCGAATGGGAACTGACGGCCGACGATTTCAAACCGATGCTCAATACACTATCACTACAAGCGGTGGAGCACGATGAGGCCGGCGCGCACGCTTAACGGCATACTGACTGAGGCGTTTTCGATGGCCGAGCAATTGACGGGCAAACGTATGACAGTCACGAGTAAGACTGACTACCGCTCGGCCACGACGCTGACAGAAAGTGAATACTCTCGCATCATCGAGATGGCCTGGGAGGATAGGACACCCTTTGAGGCCATCAAATCTCAGTTCGGTTTAGATGAGACCCAGGTCATCATTCTGATGCGGTCCAGGCTTAAAAGATCGTCTTTTAAACTTTGGCGAACTCGCGTGACGGGTCGCGTCACAAAACATCAAATGCGCCGCCCCTCTGAAATGAATGATGGGCAGCGACATACTGCTACGCTCAGACAGCCAACACAGAGGCGATAAGTCAAACTTAAGTGCCGCTCGCGTGTTAGGCTTGAGTGATGAGTTCTCGCCTAGGAATTACGATGTCCATCAAAATGCTACAACCTCCTCTGACCGCACCTGAGGTTTTGCGCGATACGATTAAACAGCAGGGGTTTGCGGTCTTAAGCCCTCAAGCGGTGTCCGCGTTAAGCGGCGCTTCTCTCGCTGATTTGCAAGCGCTTGAAAATAGTTGGGATCGATTGGCGCCTGACCAGTATCTCAAGGATGGTGGACGCTATCGCTATCGACGTCATGGTAGCTATGAGGTTGATGCCTCAGGTATGAAGGTCGTGGCGCATCGCGCGCATTGGCAGCCCCTTTCCTACAACGCCTTGCACGGCGGTATGCATCGCTGGTTTGAGCCCGTCGAGGAGCGCGTCGCTCACCAATCAGCCTGGCAGTTGCTGATTAACTTTCTGGCAAAAGTCGCCTCCGACATGCACGGTGCGCAAACCTGGTATGTCGAAGCGCATCAGTTTCGTATCGACACAGAGGGTGGCATTGGTCGTCCCACTCCCGAGGGTGCTCATCGCGATGGCGTACACCTGGTTGCAGTGTTCATGGTGGGTCGCCATCACATCAAGGGTGGTGAGACCCGTGTGTTTGATATGAATACGCCGGTTGGTCAGCGTTTTACCTTGAGTGAGCCGTGGTCGGTGTTATTGCTGGATGACGAACGCGTGATCCATGAAACCACGCCGATCCAGCCTGAGGGTGAGCGTGGATGGCGTGACACACTCGTCGTCACGCTCAGAGCCGGTTCATTTTTGGATGATCCCGCGACGAATACTCTTGCACAGACCTGAGAAAATCTCAGTGACGGTCGTTATTTCTTTTGAATTTTTCCGACGGAATATTGACCGTTCGTGTCGAACGCCTCAAACCTGATCTCATCGCCCGGGGCGAGGTTTTTGAGCAGTTCGGGCTGTTTGGCGACAAACACCATTGTCATGGGTGGCATGTCCAGTGCTTTAATTTCTCCATGACGAATCGTGATTTTTTTGTTGTCCAGATCGATGCGTCGGACCACACCCTCAGCCATAGCCTGTGCGAACGCGGAGGCACCTAATCCTGCCGTACCAATAAAAATAATCACGCTAAGTGCCGCTTTTTTAATCTTCATTATTTGCTCCCCACGGTGATTTTGCCAACCATGCCCGCATCGTAGTGTCCTGGCAATAGGCACGCAAAATCGAATTGACCGGCACGATTAAAGTTCCAAATAATATCGGCACTTTTGGAGGGATCGACATGGGCCATATAAGGCTCGTCGTGCTCCATATTTGGATGTTTCTTCATCATCTCAGCGTGCTCATCAAGTTCCTTTTTAGTACCGATCACAAGCTCATGCATGAGCTTGCCACTGTTCTTGACTCTGAGCCTGACGGTTTCACCTTGTTTGACGTTAATGTGCTCAGGCACGAAACGCATGGTGTCAAGCATCGTAATCTCGATCACACGCGTCACCGCGCTGGCATCGCCCGCGATGCCCCAGTCCTTTTGTTCCTTGACGACGGGATGATGAGCCTGGTGCTGTGCCGCACTATGCGCCAGGACAGGCAACGTTGCCGTCGCGGCAGAGAGTCCAACAATGATGGAAGCGATGAGTTTCATGCGATGTCCTTAAATTTAATGTTGATGCGATGTGCCGCCAGAGGATTGCCCTGGTTTACGCGCCTGAGCGTTGCCTGGTTCGGGCGCGGCCGGCGGGGTCGACGACTGCGTAGCTGAGGGAGTCTGGTTGTTTCGGTTGACCGGCGGTGTCGCGCCCTTGTATTCATAGGCCTGAGTGCCCGCTGGCTGCTGATACCAGCCTGGATCAGAATAGTCGTCCGGCTGTTGATCTTCTCTGACCTTTAGGGTCGTGAACATACCGCCCATGCCGATCGGACCGTAGGGGCCGGTGCCAGTCATCATTGGGATCGTGTTGGGTGGAAGTTCCATTTCCATTTCTTTCATATCGTACATGCCACGCTCGCCCATCACCATGTATTCGGGCACGACTTTCTGAATCCTTCCCACTAACCCCTGATGGTTGATGCCAATCATCGTTGGGACATCGTGACCCATCGCGCCCATGGTGTGATGGCTCTTGTGGCAATGCATCGCCCAGTCGCCCGGTTCATCAGCGATAAATTCAATCTGTCGCATTTGTCCGACCGCGATATCGGTCGTGACTTCGGGCCAACGGGCGGAGGGCGGGACAGGACCGCCATCGGTTCCGGTGACCTCAAACTCAATGCCATGGACATGGAACGGATGGTTGGTCATCGTCAGGTTGCCGATTCTGATGCGCACGCGATCACCGAGCTTGGCGACCATGGGCGAGATACCAGGATAGACACGGCTGTTAAAGGACCAGATGTTGAAATCAAGCATCGTGTTGACTTTAGGTGTCTTGCTGCCGGGTTCCACGTCAAAGGCATTGAGCAGTAAGCAGTAGTCTCGGTCTACTTCGCTGATCAAGGGGTGTTTGCCTTTCGGATGTGTGACCCAGAAACCCATCATGCCCATGGCCATCTGAGTCATTTCGTCGGCGTGGGGGTGATACATAAAGGTTCCGGGCCGTTTGGCGACAAACTCGTAGATAAACGTTTTCCCGACAGGAATCGGTATCTGATTCAGACCGCTCACGCCATCCATGCCATTAGGCAAACGTTGTCCATGCCAGTGGATGGTGGTTTTTTCCGGTAAGCGATTCGTGACAAAAATCCTCACGCGGTCGCCCTCAACGACTTCAATGGTGGGGCCAGGACTTTGGCCGTTGTAACCCCACATATTTACTTTAAACCCCGGCGACATCTCCCGAACGACGGGCTCCGCGACCAAGTGAAACTCTTTGACGCCGTCTTTCATGCGGTGGGGCAGGGTCCAGCCGTTGAGCGTCACGACGGGTCTGTAGTCAGTGGCGCCCTCCAAGGATTCGGATGGTTTCCAGGGGGGGGCGGTGCCGGCACTCGTTTGATAGATCGGTTCAGGTACGCTGGCCAACGCGTGCTTGCTGACGGCTGCACCGGTGACGGTCCCCGCCAATCCGACGAGCGCACTATGAATGAAGTCTCTGCGTTCCATGCTGTTCAATGACCTTTGGCTGTGGAGCTATTGTTGTTCGAGTCGACGGCACTGGTGCCGGGGCCGGCATACGGTGCGCCCGCAAGGAAGGCGCGCATGTCTGTCAGGGCGATCCAGAATGCGCGCTTGGCTTGAGCCACGGCAAGCTCGGTCTGCATCTTTGCTTGCGCCTTGGCGATCAGTTCCCACGTGCTGATAAACATGCCGTTGTAGCGCATCAAGGCCTCTTCTTCGGCGCTACTGTAGAGTCGTTGCAGCTTGTTTAGAATGTCCGAAGCTTGCGTGTGTGTGGCGCGCAAGTGCTCACGGGCCTGATACAAATCAGCTTTGGCCTTGATGCGCATACGGATGGCCTCTGCACGCGCGGTAATGGCGCGATCAAGATCGTGATTCCACAGGATTTTGGTACGATCCAGCGCCGGGATCGCACTGGTCCAACTACTGGTCGCGTTCACCACAGTGTCGAGATGTTGACGCCATTGCTCAAGCATTGCGGGTCCGACGATGCGCTCGTAGTATTGAGCATCCTTTTCGATCAAGCTGTAGCGCGGATGTCTGGCGAGCAGTTCAGCTTGTTGTTGGTCGGCTGGAGTTAACAGTTCTCCCAGGCCGGCCAGCGAAGTGGGGGCGGGCAGGCTGGCCGGGAGTTTCCACTGATCCGAGCCAATCTGTGCGAGTAGCTTCTGGCGAGCATTAAAGGCTTGCTGGTCAGCCTGAAGCAACTGGTTGCGTGCTGATTCATAGGCGATCTCGATATCGATCAGGCGATTGCGTCCCCAGTTACCGACTTTTTCCATGCGTCGCGCGAGTTCAAGCGAGACACTGGAGGCCTCCATGATGCGCCTTTGAATGTTGAGTTGCTCCTTGGCAGAGACTGCTTCTACCCAGAGTTTATGGGTGGTTTGTTGCAGGGTCAGCAGTTGTGCGTCGCGGTTCATTTTTTCAAGGCTGCTGATGGCCTGACCGGAGATCAAGTCGGGATGCAGCATGAGCGTCGCCTGCCGGGCAGCTTGTTCAGTCAGTTCGGGTGCTGCGGGGTCCTCTTGGTAGGCGCCAAGTTTGGCGCTGCTATCAGGAACAGTGCGTCCGCGTTCGGCACGCAGCAGATCAATGTGACCGCGTTGAAAGCGTCCGACCTCCGCATTGGCATCGCGCCAACGGGTGCTGTCGTTTTGCGTGGAGGTCTGATTCGTTTGCGCGGCAAGAGGCATTGCGCTGGATAGTGCGAGGGCAAGGACAAGGTGAGGAATCAGTTGCCTGACGGGATGAGAGGTCATGTTTTGTCGCATCATTGCCTAAATTGAGTGTTTCGACTCGAGTGACACACTGTAGTGCAGGGTGGATGAGGCGGGCATGACTTGAACATTACAAAATTGTTATTTATGGTCGTATAACGCGTGTTTGAGATGAGTGCTAGGGTATATTTCAAGCGATCTCTTGAGTTGTGCGCTTGGGGGCGAGGGAGTTCAGCGTTGAAAATTCTGATTATTGAAGACGAGCCTAAAACGGGCGATTACTTACGTCAGGGCTTACGCGAAGCAGGCTTTTCTGTCGACTTGGTGCAGGATGGTCTCGATGGGTTGCATCTCGGGATCGAGGGTGATCAGGATCTGATTATTCTCGATGTGATGCTGCCTAGAATGGACGGCTGGGGCGTTTTACAAGCCCTCAGCCAGGCAGGCGTCACGACCCCGGTTTTGTTTTTGACAGCGCGCGATCAAGTGGAGGAGCGGGTACGAGGGCTTGAGCTGGGCGCGGCTGACTATTTGGTTAAACCCTTTTCTTTTGCCGAATTGCTCGCACGCGTGCGCAATATTTTGCGGCGCGGTCGTGGGGTGTTGGAGAGCGCCACCTTACAGGTCGCAGATCTTGAAATGGACTTGATGCGCCGACGCGTGACACGGGCAGGACGTCGTATCGATTTGACTCCCAAGGAGTTTGGTTTACTCGAGTTGTTGATGCGCCGTCGCGGTGAGGTGTTGCCTCGCTCACTGATTGCTTCGCTGGTGTGGGATATGAACTTCGATAGTGATACCAATGTGATCGAAGTGGCGATGCGCAGGTTGCGCGCCAAAGTGGACGAGGGCTTTGATGCGCGTTTGATTCAGACGGTTCGAGGCATGGGCTATGTGCTTGAGTCGGGCAGGGTGGACTGATGTTAAGTCGCTTCACCCTTGTTGCGCGTTTAACCATTTTGTATGCACTGATTTCAGTCGTCATTTTGTTCGGCTTGGGCTTGTTAGTGGTGCGTGTCACATATGAGCATTTTGTGGATCTGGATCTGGCGTATCTGCAAGGCAAGGCGAGCCTGATACAAAATGGCTTGGCGGCTGTTTCTGATCCTCAAGCCAGGCGCGAGATTCTTACCCAACAGATGAATAGTCACGAAGGCCTCTATGTTGCGATAGAGCACGCAGAGCAAAAAGTTCATCACGGTGAGGGCAAGGAGGCTGCTAGCCGCAACAACAACACTGGTAACAACAGCAGCAACAACAATAGCAACAGCAGCAATCACTCAGGCAACAGCAATCACTATGGCTCTGACCGCGGAACTGAGCTTGATTTTTCAAGTTTGAAACAGGCAACGGTGCTGCCTGGGCAGACCCATGACTGGAGCAGTGGTTCACTGGCATTGCGCGGCATCAGGGTGCCCCTTGCTTCAGGGGAGCAACTCTTGCTGGCCCTGGACACGCATCACCATACACACTTTATGGCGCAATTGAGGCTCACTCTGGTGGGCTATTTACTCTTGGCGACCTTGATGAGCGGTATTCTTGGTTGGCTCGTGGCGCGACGTGGTCTTGCGCCTTTGCACGTGATGCACGAGCGAGCCAGAAAAATCGATGCACACCAGCTCGATGTCCGGATGCCGGTTGCTGGCATCCCTGTCGAGCTCGCAGAGTTGGCGGATGGGTTGAATCTGATGCTTGAGCGCCTCGAGCGGGACTTCGAGCGACTCTCCGAGTTTTCAAGTGATCTGGCACATGAGTTGCGTACGCCGATCACCAACCTGCTGACCCAGACACAGGTCACGCTCACCAAGCATCGTAGTGCTGAAGAGTACCGAGAAATTTTGGCCTCGAATGCGGAGGAGTTTCAGCGTCTGGCGCGCATGGTATCCGACATGCTGTATCTGGCAAAAACGGAGCATGGACTTGAGCTGCCGCACCGAGAGCCGATCTCTCTTGAGCAAGAAGTACAGGCGCTGTTTGATTTTTATGAGGCGGTGGCCGAAGACGCAGGCGTACTTTTATCGCTTGCTGGAGAGGCCCGGATTCAGGGGGATCGCCTGATGGTGCGACGCGCCCTTGGCAACTTGCTTTCCAATGCATTGCGTCATGCGTATCGCCACACCACGATCCATATTTCAATCGAGAAAAAGAATCAAGCGATCGAGGTGACGGTTCAAAATGAAGGCGTACCGATCGAAGAGGCTGTTTTGCCCAGACTGTTTGATCGGTTTTTTAGAACAGAGAAATCCAGACCGCATCCCGAACACAGTGGCACAGGGTTGGGTTTGGCGATCACCAAGTCCATCATGACCTTGCATGGTGGCTCGGTCCGTGTCACGTCGAATCAAAAAAATACCAGCTTTACACTGGTTTTTGAAAATGATTATTTGCGTCGGGCTACCATCACGACGTAGTTGCCGTCTTTGTAATAGCCAAACCTGAAATTCAAAGGATTAATATCCTGACGTTGAGCGAACGCGCGCGCCAAGTCTTGTTGATAGCTTTGAAAGGCTTGATGCGCGATGACAAATTTTCCAAATAGTGTGACGTTGAATTTGCCGCTCAAGGCGGTGTAGTTCAGCCCCGTTTCGTCTTGAACAATGTAAGGTGAGTTATCTAAAACTGCTTTGGCAATCATATTAAAGTTCGCGTTCTGCGGTAGGTGTGAGGCCGCTTTGAACAAAGTCGGGTTCAGCGACATGTTTTGCACGAATTTAAAGTTATCTGGTGCAGCCTGCAGACCTGCATTGGACAAGTCGATTTTCAAATAGTCTAAGACGATCGGTTGGCCCGACTTTGAGGCGTTGATACGGACGGAAGTCCAGAGTTTTGTATCAAGAGGCAGTTCCTCGACTTCGCCTGTCGCCCCGACCTTGATGGGGGTGACCCGCTCGATATCAAAGCCTTGTAGTTTGAGGAAAATCGATATAAAGGTGCTTGCACCGATTTTGCCTTGGCTCGCATAGTAATAACGTTCAAGGTACTCGGTCACAAAAAAGCCGTGTGTCCCGTAGAGTTGCCATGCGGAGGTCAGCTGTGCAAGGCTTTGATCGGTAATCAGCGGAGAGTGCGCGCCGAGGTCCATGGGGCGGCCGGCATTTTGCATGGCAACCATGACATAGCGTTTAGCGTGAGGAAATAGTTGGTAGACGGTTGTAAAGTCAGGCCCCGAGAACGGATAGAAAACAGTGTCAGTGGGGAAATGGATATGTTGGCGTGCCCAGTGTGTCATGGGCTCGCCAATTTTCCTGGTGTACTCAGCCCAATCGTTTTGAACTTCTCGAGTGTAAATTTTCCATTTCAGGTTGTCACGAATCGCGTCGGGTAAACCCGATGCCGGCTCTTTGCCAGTCAGAAGCGTGGCGATGTCTTGCAGTTGTCCGGGGGTGGGATGGGGCGCAGATGCCAGAGAGACCGGAGAGGGCGCTAACAGGGAAGGTGTTGTGCCTGTCGTTTGCGCCTGTGCGCCAAGAGAGAGTGTCAAGGCCGCGATTAGGCCGATGAGAGGTCTTGTCATCACGTTCATTATCATTATTTTCCGCTGCGAGCCGATGCGTATTTTATAAAAATCGGATTTTAGATTAAATCCTGTCAACGATGACGGGCTCGGATGCGGTGAGTGGCTTTTCCGGTCTGCCTAAGGCCAAATAGTGGCAGATGCGTGAAATATGCTGTGCGGTTCTTTCGAGCCAACGCATTGCATCGGTGAGATGCAGCAAATCAGAGGCTAAGTCGTGTGAGATGCCAGGGCCGGTTTCTTTGAGTACGTCGTCGCGTACGGTCGTTGATAGCGCTGCAACAGCCCGCGCATCCATGGCGAGGTCGTCGATATAGGCGGTGAGCGTGTGTCTTGCGAGGCCTTCTCGGGTGCGGTGCAGCATCGATATCAAAATGGTACGCGCTTCCAGATAGATAGGCTGGCCCAGTTGGGTGCTCACCTGCGTAATATCCTGCAGCCTGTTTCGCAGCCGGATCAGATGGTCGACGGCATGAAGCTGTGCAATCCGTTGTGCGTGATGTGCGTCATCGCCCGCAGGAAGATGAATCCGGCTGATAAAGCTAAAGGTGCGTTCGAGTGATTGTTTGGCATGTAAAAAGTCGAGTTGTTTTTCAGTCGATGAAGACTGTTGTGTCAACAGATTGCTAAAGTGCGCCATAAATGTGTCGGCAGTTTGCTCTAATGCTCGCTGTGACGCTTCAAGTGCAACATCAGTCAGTTGTAGCAGACTGTCATCGAGATGTTCTGTCAGGTCGCGGCTTCTGTTGGGTAACATCCTTTCGACCAGTCTCGCGAACCGGACTGTAAACGGCAAGAACAACACGACACCGAAACCAATAAACATCGAGTGAAAGGCCGCGAGCCCCACAGGTCCTGGGGCAATCGTGATCCAGTCGCCGATGCGATCCAGGGTCGCCAGAAATGCGGGTAGCAGGACAATGGCGATGAGTCCGGAGAACGTGTTGAAGATGATGTGCGCAAGGACAGTTCTCTTTGCGTGGATCGTTGCCCCAATCGCGAGCAGCGCGCCTGTTAGCGTTGTCCCGATTGCTGCGCCGACTGTGAGCGCGGCCGCTTGATCGAAATTAATATTGCCCGTGTCGAGAGCCGTCAGTATGGTGGCGATTGCCGCGCTTGAGGATTGCAGGATGGCGGTCATCGCGAATCCAATCAGCATGACCAAGAGTCGTGCACCTACTCCACCGATCGGCAAATCAGACAAATTAAATAAGCCGGAGAGTGTACGCATGCCTTCCTGCAGGATGCTGAGTCCTAAAAATAAAAGTCCAAAGCCGGCTAGAGCCATGCCAAGATCGGCCAAGCGACCTTTAGCCAGCGTCTTTAGCAATGCACCAATGCCAATGAGCGGCAACGTGAGAAGTCCGAGATTGAGTTTTAAACCCAACGTCGCCACCAGCCAGCCTGTCGCGGTGGTACCAAAGCTTGCGCCGATTACCACACCGATCGCCTGGGAAAATGTAATAAAGCCTGCGCTGACAAAACCAATGAGCGTCGCGGTGGTCGCAGTAGAGGACTGCACCAGAGCCGTGAGCAGCGCACCCGATAAAAAGGCTTTGGAGGGGGTGCCCGTGAATTTTGCCAACCCCCGCTGTAGGGCATTGCCTGAGAAGGCAACGAGGCCGCTGGTCAGCAGACTCATGCCGATCAGGAATAGACCAATTCCTCCGACAAGCCGGAAAATAACGTCTGTCATGAGTCTGAAGGAAAATAGAAGATGTTCAGATCATACCTAAACACATCAACGAATTTAAGTAGCGTACGCTATTAGGGGTTATAACCAATTTCACATATATACCTAAATTTAATATAACTATAATGACTGCGGCTGAGTGCTCTCAGTTATATTTAGTGTGCCTGACTCGGATGAGTCTAAGCTTCACACGCTCTAAATGGTGAAATATGAAAATCGAGTTCATTGGACCTGCGACTAGGGGTGAAGATGAGGGCGTGTCTTTTCTTGCCAAGGTAGACGGCAAGGACGTGCATTGCTTGTTTACCTACGAGGCACTCGAGGATATCGATCCCGACAGCTTGCAAGGCGATCCCCTGGAGCAGTTTGAATCGCACAAGTTAAAACTTCTTTCGATCGCCGAGGACAAATTGTTGAGAGGGCTTGCGATCGGGCATCGCTTGACGGTCAATACGAGCGATTTGCGTCTGGATTAAGGTTTTCACGCAGTTTCATCTCAATGCATCTTCATACATGAATACATATAAAAAGGCGGCAGGCGTAGCGCTACTCGTGTTAACGGGCTTGACGGGAGCCGCACGCGCAGACATGTTGTCAGAGATCAAATCGTCTGGTGAGTTAAAGGTCTGTATCTGGCCGGAGTATTTCGGTATTAGTTACCAAAATCCAAAAACGCGTAGCCTTCAGGGCATCGATATTGATATGTCGCAGGCATTGGCACGCGACCTCAATGTGAAACTGAAATATGTGCTGACAAACTTCGCGAAAGTGATACCCGATCTGGAGTCGGGGACCTGTCAGGTGGCGATGATGGGCGTTGGCGTGACGCCGAGTCGGAGTGAGCGTGTGGATTTTTCTGCCCCCTATCTGCGCAGTGACATCATGTTTGTCACGACACGGTCTAACAAAGTGCTCAACGCCATCGAGGATATCGATCAGAGCGGTATTGTGATCGCGGTTCAGAAAGGGACCTTAATGGAAAATTTTCTGGCTAAAAAGCTCAAGCATGCAAAGTTACTCGTGACTACTGCAGCGGGCGAGCGTGAGAAAGAGGTTGAACTGGGTCGTGCAGATGCTTTTGCGACGGATTTCCCATACAGTCAGCGCATGTTGCTCAACACAGACTGGGCGCGCGTGATTACGCCTAAACAACCTTGGGAGCTCACTGATTACGCCTATGCTGTCAAAAAAGGTGAGCCTGCTTTGCTTGCCGAGATCAATGCCTTTCTGGCAAAAGCAAAGTCTGACGGTACTCTACTAGAAGCAGCCAAACGTAATAATTTGCTGCCTATTCTTGTCAAGGACTAGACGGTGAAGTTTTCTCAGACTCTGACGATCCGACCCAGAGTTGCCAGAAATCTTTTTTTCCTGAGTTGGTTAACACTCATCCTGATGCTGTGGGGCTTCTATTTTTACGCCAACAATAGCGCGACATCTGCGTTCGAGCGCAATCTGCTTAAGGCCTCGACGACTGAGGCATTGGTCCTGGATGATCACCTTGACCGATCGCTGACCGGCATTTTCAGTAAGCTCGAGTCTTTGCGTATTCTTGCCGAGGTGCTGCCGGGGAGTCCGCGAAGCATTGAGCCGACTGAACTGGCAAATATGATCGCTGAAGATTTGTCATTACGTAGCGTGTCCTTGGTAGGCGTGGACGGGCAAATACTGACAAGCTCGAACCGTCAAAATATTGGTTTGATATTGCCTGTTTCAGCCACGGGTCAGACCCTTGCGCAGTCCACCAGTGGTGATGTAATGCTGGGTCAGTTACATGCCGAGCAACCTTATCGCGACTTGTCTGATTTGATAAACAATCATGAATCCAAAACACAGTCGCTCATGCTGGTGACGTTGCCTTTTAAAAAGAATGGTGATGCCTATATGTGGGTGGCAACTCTCAATATCAGTCTTTTTGAAAACTTATGGGAACGCATCGGACATCAGCAAGAAACCGAGATCTCCGTACTTGATTACAAAGGGAATTTGCTTTTCTCGCATCATAAACAGCAGGTCGATCATAAATTACTGATTGGTGAGCTCTTGTCTCGCGTTGAGGTGCGACAGATCGGCCATTTTTATTTTGGGCCTCGTAATGATTTTCTTGTGGTCTATCGTGCGGGTAGCCAACACCCGAAGATCTTTGTGACCATCTCAAACGTCAAAGAAATGAGCGTTCCTCTGCGCGAAGAAAAGGCTGAGTTGCTGCGGCTCGCCTTGGGGCTGACCGCATTATTTTCGCTATTGTTCTGGTTTGTGTATTCTTGGTATCGACGTTACGAAAAAGCAGTGACGTACTCCAGTAATCTGCTGCGAGGTATCACCGCGCATGTGATGATGACGCAAGCGGATTTGCAGGGAAACATCATGACGGCCAATGAGCCTTTTCTGCAGGTGACTGGCTATTCGCTCGCCGAGGTCGTTGGACAAAATCACCGCATATTCAACAGCGGTATGCAGTCTCGTGAGTTTTATAAAAATCTCTGGGACACGATTGGTCGGGGTCAAATCTGGAAGGGCACGTTTCACAATAGAACAAAGAGTGGCAAGTTGATTTGGGTCAATGCCACGATCATCCCTTATCGAGATCAATGGGGCAAAGTACTGCATTACACCGCGATGTTCAGTGACATCTCCAACGCGATTGAGATGTCCGAGCGCTTCGAACGCGAACGGCGACAGCGAGAGGCACTAGAACGGATGAATAGTGATTTGCGCACAGACTTAAATCTGGATCACCTCACTGGCTTGTCCAATCGGCGGGGGCTAGAGCAGTTTCTTGCGCAGTTACAGAGTCAACCGGAAACAAACGAGGCGCCTCTTGCAATGTTGATGCTTGATTTAGATTACTTCAAGCTCGTTAATGACACGTGGGGCCATGACGTGGGTGATCATGTTCTCAAAGAGCTCTCCAGACGTTGGGTCGCCCACATCAGATCATCTGATCTGTTGTGCCGTTTTGGGGGCGAGGAGTTCCTGATCGTTCTCAGTCATGCCAACGAGTCAAACGCTAAACTGATAGCAGAAAAAATCCGTTTCGCAACACAAAATGAGCCAGTGTTGATCAAAAGAGATAGCGGGGTGATCGAGGTGTCAATCACGGTGAGCATCGGTATCGCGACCACGCACACACTTGCAGGTTCGGACGTTAGGCGTTTGTTTAAAGTCGCTGACGAAGCACTCTACGAAGCTAAAAACGCAGGGCGTAACTGTTTCAAACTGCGAAGTTACTCTGACGAGTGCTAGTCTCGCGTGCTCAGTGTGCCAGGTAGCGCAAGCAGCTGTTCTAATGGGATCGCCTCGGAAAACAAGAAACCTTGCGCAAGCTCACAGCCATTTTTAATGAGTATGTCGCGCTGCGCTTCAGTTTCAACCCCTTCAGCAATAATTTCCATGCCCAGTGAACTGCCGAGCGCAATGATTGCTTTAACGATTTTCATGTTTGTCCCATCTTCGATGTTTGAGACAAAAGAGCGATCAATTTTAATTTTTTGAAAAGGTAGGGCTCCGAGTCGAGCAAGCGAAGAATAGCCCTTTCCGAAATCATCAATCGCGAGTGTGAGTCCCATTCCGATCAGTGTTTGTAGCTGAAACTGAATGGACTGTGTGTTGCGAGAGATTTCTGTCTCGGTGAGCTCAAGGACGATGCCCTCAATGCCGTCTTGATCTTGATCGATGTGTTTAGAGAAAAAACGTGTGGCTTGTCGTTTAGCAAAAAATTGTGGCGATACATTAACGGAAATGCTGGCACCCGGGAAAGCGTTTCGGATCGCGGACCTGTCTTTGAGGACTCTTTCAAGGATGAGGGTAGTGAGTGGGCTGATGAGACTCGTTTGTTCAGCAATTCCGACAAACTCCTCGGCGGACATGATGCCCAGCTCAGGATCCGTCCATCTGGCCAGCGCCTCAAAACCAACAATACGTCCAGTCTTGAGCTCGACACAGGGTTGATAGTGCGGCACGATCAGACTGTGCTTGAGTGCGTGGGCGAGCTTTTCATGAATAACATTATGACGCTGTACACGAGCCTGAATCACCTCGTTATACCAAACTAGCTGGGCACGTCCGCTTTCCTTTGCGATGCGCAACGCCATATCGGCTGCGACTAAAAAGCTATTGAGGTCGTGGGCGTCTTGCGGATACTTCGCGGCACCTGCGCTAAAGCTTGTTTGGATTAAACGAGATTGACTAATACCCATGTCTACCGAGAAGCGGTGAGACATCTTACGCAAGTCTCGGACCAGAAAAGGCAGATTTTGTGTGTCCTCAATCAGTGCGATAAACTCGTCGCCCGAACGACGGCAAATAAAACTCCCGGGGGGAAGATATTCGCGCAGATGCTTGCTCAGCTGGATGATCGCCAGATCGCCTTCCTCGTGTCCATACTGATCATTGATCATCTTGAGATTGTCAAGATCAATGAAAATCAACACACAGGAAAAGTTCTCTTCAGGATTGGCGCAGAGCTCAGTGACATGCTCAACAAAGGAACGATAGTTGGGCAGCCCAGTGAGTTGATCGTTATAGCTGAGTTCTCGCAGACGACTTTCGGCTTGTTTGATTGGACTAATGTCAGAAAAAAGTGACACATAACCCAGATTTTCACCCGTCTCTGAGCGTAGTTTCGAGGCGGAAAGCATGACGGGAATAGGCTGTGAACGCGCATCAATAAAGTATGTCTCGCCGCGCCATTCACCGTGCTGTTCGATTGCGCGAACGATCTCCTCGCTGACAGCCTCGTTGGTTTGGTCGCGATACAGGAGTCCGGACTTCTTGCCCATCAGGTCTGCGTACTGATAACCAGTGAGCCTCAGCAATGCGGGGTTGACGTTAATGATCCGACCTTGAATGTCTGTGACCATGATGGCTTCGGCAGCATTGTCAAAGATTCTAGAGAGGGTGAGCAGCCGCTGATTCAGCTCTTGTTGGGTACTTAAGATTTGTCGCAGAGACTGAAAAAGCGAGGAGATCTCGTCTTGATGCTGGTCTTGTTTCAGTGCAATATCCTTGCCACTAACGATGTCCCGTGCGCTTTCAAGCAGCGAACTCAGTCTCGAGGTGGTTGTCCGCGCGAAGCCGAGAGACCACGACTTGAGCTGACGCAGTAACCACCAGCCCATAGCCAAGGAAAAAATAAAGCCTAACAATATCGTGGCGACAGCATAAAGTGCGGACTGTTGGATGATGAGATGCAGCGATAGCGGGTGGGTTGCGCTTGGCACCACAAAGTCAGTTTGCATGCGTTGTTGCCAGACGCGCGCCCGATCAAGCACCCGGGGCGCATGACTCCCACTCAAGTAGACTGAAACGTCTGGGGGGAGATTCACACTTGCAACGAGGGCAGTGAGATCAACGCTCACAAGCAGAAATCCGAGTGGCGTATCGGCAATCGGTGCATTGACCACGACCGTGGCAAGCAAGGTGTCGTTGAACCCTTCTCGGTGATCGACCACATATTGTGGTTGGCCAGACTTCACCGTGTTGGTGATTAAGTCTTTGAGCGTTTGATTATTTAAATCAAAACCCGGTGTGCTGATGACTGGACGGCCGCGATAATCCAGTAGCTCGATATTGTGATTTTCATTTTGATTGATTTTTGAAAAAAGCGGGTCAAGATAGACCTCTCGCCCACTCGAGTCGGTCAAGCCAGTCCAGAGCAATGATGAGCCTGCTAGCGAGTGGGCCTCTCTCATTGCTCCAGAAACCTCTGCGCTGATTTTTGTAGTGATGAGATCTTGAAAATATTCAATCTTATTGACGCGGTAAATATAGACACTCGCCACGGCGATCACCATCACAGTCGTCGCCATTAAAAATAATGACCAGCCCACAATAGTGATCAGTTTTTTTTCTATCTGGTACTGCAACGAGCCGATATTTGTGGCCATTTCAGTCCAAAGGGATGAGTGCGCCGTTGGGCTCAAGTTTGACGAAAATGACAGACGAAGCATCTAGCGCATCGTGCTTTTTTGGAGTGAACGCCGGCGCATAGTTTTTAATGGCACCCTCAAATTCAGGGAGGTTTTCAAGTGCGGCACGCACGTCGCGTCCATTGCTGCTCTGTGCAAGATCAATCGCTCGCGCAACTAGTCTGGCCGCATCATAGGCCTGGGCAATTCCGACGGGGCTCGGGATTTCGGAGGCGCTGGAGTAGGAGCCCGCTTGCATCGCTGCGTTGGCCAGCCTCATGGCAAGGGGACGTGTGTTATTCACAAAGGTAAAGGTCTGGATGATTTCGAGACGGACTGCGTTGAGATCATCGCCGACGAGCGTATGAAGTGTGCCGCCGACCGTGCCCCAATGGGCAATCACTGGCAAGCGCAGCTCAGGCGCGCGGGTGGCGACTTCTTTGATGAGGACTGCAGCCTCCATTTCATTACCAACAAACAGAATGGCTTGCGCACCCGCATCTAAGCACTGTGAGTAGAACTCTGAGAAACTCTTTTCACCCCAATTAAACCAGCGGGTCAAGGGAATGCTGAGGCCCAAGTCTCGGGATTGATTTTTGATCACAGCTTCGGAGGACCGACCCCACGCTGTGTTCGGTAGGAGGGCGCAGGCTGTGGATGCACCTAATTTCGTCACAATCCGTTTAATGAGCGCCGGTACACCCCAACTGTCTTTTAGTGAGACTCTGAATGCATAAGACGGGTCGTAGCCGTTGTCTGTGATTTGATCGGCGGAACCCCAGACGCTGATGATGGGAATTTGAAGCCTTTGGGCTTCGGGCAGGGATTCGACAGTAATAGGGCTGTATTTGCCGCCAAATATCGCCACCATGTCTTTTTGTTGAGCGAGGTCGAGAAAATTATCCTTGCCACGCGCGGTCAACCCCTTGTTGTCTGTTGTCATCAAGCGAAGTGGGCGACCACCCAGTACGCCACCTGAGGCATTGATATCTTCTATGGCTTGATTGAGACCAAATTCAATTGCGGTCGCCGCAGTATTGGTTTTTTGACCAAACGCACCATCGAAGCCGAGATAAACAGGGGGCAGAGCATTGGAGCTCGTGGCCGCGGCAGGGGAGGCTGAATGAACAATCCCTTGAAAAGAAAGGATCCCGAGCACGATTGCGAGAGCCAATGCGCGCGCGCGCGCAAGCAAGACTGCCGTCATCGTGTATTTGTCACAGGATCGATTGTGGTTATGCATACTAGCCAGAGACCTATTTGTATGCGGAGCGCATACATAAAAACGACGATTTTCATGTTAACTTGGTTTTCAAGCCAAGAATTGGAGATTTCCTTGATATTTGAACGGTTTATCAAAGGCAGGTCGCTCGAAATCGCCAAAAAAACAGCCTTGAGTCTGCTCTCTGAGAAAGGCGAAGCGAACGCGCGTAACATTGCCGCCAAATTGCTAGAAACCTTCCATTCCCTGGATCGCGCGGAGCAGCTGAGCTTTTTTGAGTTTATCGACAGTCGGTTCAGCCCAGACCCTGTCGCGGTGTTAGCCGCCGCACAACGCTACGCCGACAAGCCTGACCACGCCAGCTTGAGCAACTTGTTCCAGACGGTTGAGCCTGCGCGCCAAGAGCTCCTGAGGCGCTTGAATCGTGCACCTGGCGGGACACATTCGATCGTGCAAATGCGCGAGCGTTTGCTTGGACATCTGAAAGCCCACCCTGGCTTAAAGTCCGTGGATTCTGATATCCAGCATGTATTCAGCTCTTGGTTTAATCCAGGTTTTCTTGAGCTGCATGAGATTACCTGGTCTTCTCCGGCAATCTTGCTTGAAAAAATCATCAAGCACGAGTCTGTGCATGCGATCGATGGATGGGATGATTTACGCAGACGTCTGCAGCCTGACCGCCGCTGTTTTGCCTTTTTTCATCCTCAACTTCCCGGTGAACCGTTGATCTTCGTTGAGGTCGCGTTGGTGCCCACGATCGCGCGCGAAATAGGGCCGCTGCTTGATAAGAAAGCACTGCCGCTTGAGGAAAAGAAGTTTAAGACGGCTATTTTTTATTCAATCAGTAATTGTCAGCCTGGCTTGAAGGGTGTTTCTTTAGGCAATTTTCTGATCAAGCGCGTTGCTGAAAAAATTCAGCATGAAATCCCCTCCGTTAAAACTTTTTGCACCCTGTCGCCTATTCCCGGCTTTACAAAATGGCTTGACTCTACGGTGAATATCGATGAGTTTGATTTGACGCCAGCCAAACGATTAAAAGTGGAAGAGTCTTTCAAGCTGCTGCGTGCAAAGGGACAGCCTTGGACAAAAACGCTCGCTGGGGGTTGGTCGAGCCAGACCGTGAACGACGAGGAAAAAGCGGCGCTATTGAGACTTTGCTTTATTTATTTGTCTCAGGTCACCTGCAAGAGGGAGGGGGATGCGGTTGCTAAGTTTCACTTGTCAAACGGGGCCCAGCTCTACAACATTAATTGGGCCGCTGACCTGTCAAAGAAAGGGGTCGCGCAATCCAGCAGTCTGATGGTGAACTATCTCTATGAGCTTGAAGCCGTGGAGGACAATCACGAAGCCTTCATCAATAAAAAAGTGGTGTATGCCAAGAGCCTGGAAAAACTAGTCTGAGTAGGTTCAGTCTCGATTAAAGAAGTTTTCTGATCGCCGGTAGCATATCGCTGGCGGCGCGTTCACCGGCCGCGATGGCCTGAGCGCCGTGATGAAAATCCATGGCCGCAATATCAGCGAGGTCAGGACGAATCATGACATCGGCGGGTTCGTTGATCAAGCGACCCTCGGAAATCTGTAGCTGCATAATATTGAGGCTCGTTGTCAGCACATCGAGCATCGAGGGCATATCGGAGCCGTTGCCTGCTGAAGCGGCATTCCATGCGGTAGGTCGAAACTTAGCCAAAATCGCATCAACGATATTGGCGGTCAAGGTATTTGGTGCGCTGCGTGTCAAGGTGGTTGTGGGTGTCGAGTCATCGCCCGAAATACGACTGCGGCGCCCCACGAGATTCCAGTTTAGATCGACTGCGATCACGACTTTTGCCCCCATGGCTCGACACAAAGAAACCGGTACCGGATTGACAAGCCCACCGTCGACGAGTAATCGGCCATCTTTGATAAAAGGCGTGAATAAGCCTGGTAAGGCAATCGATGCACGCACAGCGTCAATCACTTTTCCCTCTTGAATCCAGACCTCATTACCATTACTTAGATCAGTGGCGACGCAGCCAAATTTTTTGCGAAGATGCTCAATGCCCCGATCACTAAATTGTTTACTAAAAAAATCGACTAATTTACTGCCTTCTATCAGTCCGCCACCCATTTTCAGATCGATCAGACTGATGACGGCTTGCCAGTCCAGGGTGTTGACCCATTGATGCAGTCGTTCCAAGTCTTCGGCTGCGTAGGCTGCACCCACCAGCGCACCGATGGAGGTGCCGCAGACTATTTGTGTCGGGATGCTTTCCCGCTCGAGCACGCGCAACACGCCAATATGTGCCCAGCCTCTGGCCGCGCCGCTACCTAGAGCCACTCCTACTAAGGGGGTCGATGCTGTCAAAATCTTATTCTCATTGGGATTAGTGGGTGCATCCCGCCATCATAAAGCGAAGAGATCGTTAATATTTTCGTGATGGCCTTGCGATAGATCTCCCTATAAACCTAGGGTTTATGAGGTGGGCTAGATTGGCGTATCGTTATAAACTAATCAATCAAAAAAGCTCATAGTGCTTTCCAATGGTGCTATTAATTAGCACTTTAAATAAAACCGAGTAAGGAGTAAGAGAATATGGTGACCAAACTCATTCGCAACGTTGGACTTGCGCTAGGCGTGATGGCTGTCGTGGCCCCGTCGATCGCGACTGCCCAACAATGGCCGACCAAGCCAGTAACATTCGTCTCTCCCTTTCCTCCCGGTGGTTCTGTTGATCCTCTGGCGCGGTTGTTTGCCGCAAAGCTGACGGACGCATTAGGTCAGCAATTCATCGTTGAGAACCGTACGGGTGCCTCGGGCTCGATCGGAACAGGTTATGTTGCCAAGGCTCCCGCCGATGGCTACACCTTCGTGTTTGTGTTTGATACACACGCGACCAATCCCTATCTGTTGCCCAAGATGACCTTTGACACCGTCAAGGATCTGACGCCTGTGATGCTGGTGGGGACTGCCCCAATGGCTTTTGCCACCGCACCTTCCAAGCCTTACAAAAATTTTGCTGATTACATCAAAGCTGCTAAAGCCAAACCCGATACCCTGAGCTATGGTTCAGTTGGAAGCGGCAGCTTGGGCCATCTGACGATGACACTGCTTGAGAAGTCGGGTGGTTTCAAAGTGGTTCACGTACCCTATAAGGGCGGTGGACCGATGTCCATTGACATTATGGGTGGGCAGATCGACGGTGGTATCGGTTCAGTCGCGGTGTTGGGTAATCACATCCGCAACGGCAAGATGCGCGCCTTGGCTGTCACCGGCGACACACGTTCCCCTTCGCTGCCTGATGTTCCAACGATGGCTGAGCAGGGATTCCCCGGCTTTTCAGCCGAAGCTTGGTGGGCGATTTTCGCTCCAGCCGGTACACCTAAGGCCATTATCGACAAGCTCAATGCTGAAATCGTCAAGATCACCAAGGAGCCTGCTGTCAATAAACAGTTGACAGAGACCATGGGCATGAACGTGAAAGCTAGCAGCCCCGAGGCGCTCGGTAAATTCAATGCCGACGAAATGGCACGCTGGTCGAAGGTGATCAAGGAAAACAATATTAAGCCTGATTAAGTACACGAGCTTGTCCAGTCAACAAACGCCCCTTCTGTATTGCAGGGGCGTTTGTTTTTTAATGTGTGAACATTCTCAAGCTGCGTAGTGAGACTTCAAGCGCAATTCATCTATTTTCTTCAAAATCAGAGGTAAGTCTGCGACAGTATCGATTAGAAAACTGGGCTTTCCCGCTGCCAGTTTTTCCGAAACCTGAGTGCGAACTATTTCTTTGTCTGTATCGGTCAGGCTCATCCATTCGGCGTGAGTCAAGCCCGCCTCATTACCGCTCGCGATGACGCCGACCGTCCAGCATCCACTGTGATAGCCCTCAAGTAGACCAGGTACCGTGTCGTCAACTTTGATCACTGAGGTTGCGGGCCATACATTTAAATCTAAAAAACATTTGTACATGCCAAGTGGGCTTGGACGCGACTCGAGAAGATCATCCGCACACACGATATTGTCAGGTGTAAAACCCTGTTGTTTGGCAAGAGGCAAAACAACATTCATGATTGCACGGTTATAGCCGGTCGTGGTCCCGACCTTGATTCCTTGTTCGCGAAGCATGGAGAGCGTCGGTAAAAAGCCAGGAATGAGTTCTGAATGGTCTGCGACAGCTGTCGCATTCATTGGCGTAAAAATGGCATAGAGTTCATCCGTGTCGCGATCGCTAAAGCGACGGCCAAATTTTTGTTCCCATTGGCGGTTAATGTGTGGGAGCTTGCCTAGTGTATTGATGTGTTTCCACTTTGGCAGACCCATGGGACCCCGCGCATCCTCAATACTGAGCCCGATGCCATATTGGGCAAAGAGCCGAACAAAGGCCTGCATCGGCGCATGGCTGCCAAAATCTACAATCGTTCCGGCCCAGTCAAACACCACTGCGCGAATACTAAACTGCTGATAGATATGATTACTCATTTCAAATTCCCCATTGATCCATGACTTCTTCGGCAAGACCGAAGGCAGTGCTTGCTCCCGTTCCGCTAATGACGCTGATCACGCGGATATTCTGTTCTGGGGATAAAACCAAAGCGTCCGTGTCAGCGGCTCCAACAGGATATTTTCCTGTCCAGCGATGCGTGATGTTGTATTCATTCAAACGAAGCGTTTGTGTGAGTTGCTGCAGGATCAAATGATCGACCGACTCGTTTGCAAACGGTTCGACTTCGCATGCAGAGTGGTGTGAATCACCAACAACCAAACTTCCGTCTTGGCTTTGAACCACAATCAGGTGAATGCCTGCCTCTAGGCAGGGCTGCTCTTCGCGTTTCAGACGATCCAGCAAATGCGCATGACAGTTCAATCCGGTGTAGCCTGCATAACGTACCAGACTGAGATCTGACATCACTGCGGCCTGAAGGTTGAGCCGTTGCCGAGGCTGTATGCGCAGCATCTGAAGCTGCGTATGCGTGAGCTGATGTGGCGCCAGGTAGGGCGCAGCGACACCACTGAGCTCGTTGCCGGGGCATATAACCAATCGTTCGGCATGAAAGTTCCCGTTTGCTGTGCGCAAATGCGGCAGGTTGATCTCGAGCAACTCGTGATCAAAATAGAAATCAACGTTCATTTCGCGACCTAACCACGCGGTTAAGGTACCGATCGCTTCTTTTGATTCCACGCGTAATTCATGCGGACTATAAAGTCCGCCCAAAGCAAGTTCGCGTCTGACTTCAGGGAATCGAGCATGCAAGGCGTCGGCGTTGAGCAAGACGCAGTCCTCCCCCATTTCAGTTGCTTTAAAAACCTCCAGGATATCCATTGCCTCAGTGCGTTGACCCACAACAACGAGTCCTTGATGACAGATCGGGATCCCTGCTTTAGGCGCTACTTCATTCCAAAGATCTTTCGATCGACGTGCACGACGCCACGTATCGCCTGCACGCTGGCCCGTGATCGTAACAAAGCCGAAATTTCGGATTGAAGCACCTGTGCAACGACTGTTTTTCTCCAGAACAGCAACGCGTAAGCCTTTTTGAGCGGCCATCCAAGCGTGCGCCAGACCGACGATGCCAGCTCCCGCGACCACGACATCATATTTAGTGGACAGCATGGATGCGCTCCGCAGTGACAAAGTTTTTTCCACGTCTTGAACGAAGGGCCGCTTTGATACGCGCATCAATCGTGGGGTCCGCTGCATTGAGGGGGACAGGCTCATAACCCAAATTAATCAACCATTCCTGCAATTCCCACTCGTCTGTAATCAACGGCTCCATCGCCGCACGAAGGTAAATCCCCATTTCTTCTGACGACTCACGCGCGAGCTTATAGACACGTGGCAACCATTTTGCACAGGCCTCGCCGTGCGTGATGCCGGCTACAAGTGTGTCTTCATAAGACAAGGCATGAACAAGGGCGGTCTCCGTAATCGCCATTGCTTGTCCAGCCCAAAGAGCCGCTTGGCTCATCTCGGTTCTTAATCCGATATCGTGAGGATGTTCCTGTAATCCCGGTAATGCGCGGGTAATCTGTTGCGCTGCAGACATCGCGAAGGCGAAGGCTTTGGGTACCCGTTGCCGATTCCAGATTGCCTCCAGTGCATGAGCCAAGGCATCAACGCCACTGTCTCGCGTGACAGTCCAGGGTGCGGTCAAACAGAGCTCTGGGTCAACGACTGCCCAGTCAGCGGTCGCAGCAGATCCATAAAAAGAATGCTTAGAACCGTTATGCACGTCCCACAAGGTGGCAGTCGAGGACACTTCGCTGCCCGTACCCGCCGTCGTGGGCATCAGTAAAAGGGGACAAGTCGTAAACGTATTGATGTCGCTGGGTTGATCCAGAACACTCATGATTGACGCTTGTGGTGGCAAGGCGATCCTCATCGATTTTGCCAAATCCAGCGTGCTGCCTCCACCGATCGCGACGATTGTGGGTAGGTCTCGACCGCCATGTCTGGA
>JAURZO010000022.1 GCA_030653405.1 Zwartia sp.
CGACGCCACCCGCACCACCTCCATAGGCATTAGTAGCCGGTAAACTAATTGCACCGGGAGGAATATCAAAGCTACCCAAAATATGCCAAGCAGTATTGTTTTGCTGCAAAGTGGAATATGTTGTTGGTACAGACTTAGTCAAAAATAATGCACGAATAAATCGGCTTGGACTGAGATAGTCACCAGGTAGTCCCTGCAGGCCACTACCAGAACTTGGGGGTGCGTAGGTGGCGCCATTAATGACCAATGGATTTTTCTCAACATTAGTGAGGTTTGCGTAATTACCAATGTTGTTAAGCTGATCCCTAAATGCTGGATCATTTGTCATTACACCAGTAGGATTATCGGTAATAACCATCTCACCTTTAAGATACTCAATTACGATACTCCTGCCTTGGGCATCATGCAAAGTCATGCGTACAGGTGCAGACTGGTTGTTGTAGGCGGGAATCGTAGAGCGATTAATTTTGATCGTCTGAAAACCTGCTTTAACTTCGTCAACCGTGGCAAAATTGGTTAAGGCATACATGAGCATCTGAATAGAAGCGATGCTATTTGCAGAGTCAGCTGGCGCCACAACTTGATACTCAGCGGTATTGGGGGCATTTAGCAGGCCGCCAACTAAACCTTTTTCATTCATGCCGTCTACTAGGACTGGCATACCTAAGCCATTCATCCCCGCAGTAGCGTACTTAGTGGTCCAACTCAAACCAGTGCCTGGCTTACCATCAATCCCAACTCCCGGGACCTGTAAATTTCGAGGAACTATTGTTAACTGAGACTTTAGCGGCAAGCCAAACTCTAACGTTCGACCATATACAAAGCCGCCATCGCTGCCTTTTAATAAGAAACTAGTGCAAGCATGGCTTAAAACAGGCGCAGTTGCCAATGTTAAAGACAGGGATACTGCCATTATTCTTTTAATTATTTTTTGATTCATTTGCGCTCTTCAATGATTAAGATGTCAAATTTTTTTGCCATATTGCAAATACAACATTCAAATTTACTTGCAATATTTTATCAATCCTTACTAAATAAATCACTAATTTCGATCACGCGCACCTACTTGTTTTTTTTAGCCGAACTGGGCAGGAAAAAATACGAAGCATCCTGGGAATCTACCTCACGCTTTCCCAACCTAGCCTTTACTCCTAGTGGCACCCAAACGTCAGCGACAGATCAGAAACTACAAAGCCCTACCTTATGGTTGAGCTTTGTAGTTGATATTTAGAATGATTTTTACTCCCCGAGCTGGGCACGAACCAGCGACCTGCGGATTAACAGTCCGTCTCGTTAAGAGAGAGATGTCAACTCAACACACGCCAAATCCTTCGCAGTCAACGCTTCATCAATCGCGATCAGATTATCGATGAGAATTTTCAAAATCGCGGCACGTGATTGATTTTTTACTTTAAGCCAAATAATTTTAGGAGGCTGGCCTAAAACGACAGATAACTCTTCAAAGTCAGCATCTCTTGTCAATATGACGAAATCATTATCTTTAGCTGTTTGCCAAATTTCTCTGTCGGATGCGGACTCCATTCCAAGTAAAACAACTTGAGAAGTGCCCGGGTACGCGCTCTGCAAAAAAGGGACTATTCGCCGAGACAGATTTTCATCTAACAACAGCTTCATTGAACGGCTAAAGAATAAATGCGATGCTCCCGATCTGCAGCAAAGGAGAGAACAGCAAGAATGTCGGTCAACTCGAGCTCAGGAAAATCTTCGAGGATTTCCTGCTGCGTCATACCTTCGGATAACATGGATAGCACATCATAGACCGTGATCCGTAGGCCACGGATACAAGGCTTGCCACCCCTCTTACCTGGCTCTAGGGTAATTCTGTTCATAGCGGTCTAACCTGTAGAACCCTCGCGGAGTCACTATTATAATTTTATTACGCTGTTCGGCATAGGGCTCAATCCAAAGATCCCCAAAGATAAAAACACACATCATCGCGAAACAGGTATTGGATTAGGTTTCAGCGAAAAAAAAGCAGCCCAAAGGCTGCTATTTTCATTTTTTTGGCTCCCCGAGCTGGGCTCGAACCAGCGACCTGCGGATTAACAGTCCGTCGCTCTACCGACTGAGCTATCAGGGAATAGTCTGAACAACTAAAAATTACTAAATAATTAAGCTCTAGGCTTTAGAAACTAGCAATTTGTTCGGCGTTTTTCAAACACAAAAGATTCTAACACATTCCGAGGCAAGGATGTGGCCTGGAACCCAGCCTGAAACCCATGCAAAACGAACCTACTGCAGCCCGTACACCATCCTAACGGAACGATCACCCCATTAGCCATGGACGAGACGACTAAGACGACGTTAACCTGATCAACATATCTACTTTCAATCAAAAGTATGCCAAAGGTTTAATGAAATGCTGATCAATTGCGTGGTTTACAAAGACGGGCAAAAGCTTGCTGACATTCAGATTGCTGAAATCAGTGAATGGATGACTAAGCCGGGGTGCTTCATTTGGGTCGCCATGCGTGACGCCTCATTGGATGAACTCAATCAAATGCAAGAGGAGTTTTCCTTGCACCCCTTAGCCATCGAAGATGCGGCAAAAGGGCACCAACGCCCAAAAATTGAAGAGTATGGCGATACAGTCTTTATTGTCATGCAACTGCTGGAAGATCGCGATGACGAGCTGCATGTCGGCGAAGTCGCCATCTTTGTGGGACGCAATTTTGTGTTGTCAGTACGAAGAGGCAGTACACAAAACTTTCTAGGTGTTCGGGAACGATGCGAACGGGAGCCAGAGTTGCTCAAGCTCGGCTCAGGCTTTGTCTCTTATGCCTTGATGGATGCTGTCGTGGATCGTTACTTTCCAATCGTCGACGCACTTGAGTCGGACCTGGAGGTCGTTGAATCTCAAATTTTTAAGGAAAACGCGGCCCGCTGGAATATCGAGCGACTCTACGCGCTCAAGCACCGTAGCGCCACGCTCCGACATGCGGTCGTGCCGCTGTTAGAGGTGGTGGGTAAGCTGCACGGCGGTCGGGTACCAGCGGTGTGCATGAGTAATCAAGAATATTACCGGGATGTGCATGATCACTTGGCGCGCATTAACGGCGCCATTGATGCCGTTCGCGACACGATCTCTACAGCAATCCAAGTTAACTTGTCACTCGTGACGATCGAAGACTCCACCGTGGTCAAGCGACTTGCGGCATGGGCAGCGATTTTTGCGGTGTCAACGGCCTTAGCAGGCATTTGGGGCATGAACTTTGAAGTCATGCCTGAACTTAAATGGCAATACGGTTACCCAGTTGCTTTAGGCGTCATTATTACGATTGGCGGGTTGTTGTACTGGCAATTTCGTCGCCGAGGGTGGCTCTAAATTAACACCATGCATTTAGAACCGACCCCTTTAGATCTCAACCTTTTAAATTTTCACGAACCAAACTAGCACAACACTGTTTTATTTACGTGGCGGCAAACCAGTGTGCTGAGTCAGCATGCGACCGGACCTCACTGGCTTTGCAGACTTAAATGAAACGCCCGATTTCACCGTCGTTCCTGATTTCACAGAATTTACTGCCTGTGCGGACTTGGCGGACTGAACAGATCTCACCGCCTGTCCTGACCTCACAGGCTGGGCGCTCTGCGCGGATCTAAAAGGTTGTGCAGTTTTAATCGCCCTTGGCGCTGTTGCCTCGGTACTGTTTTTGCGTCGAACGCTCGTATAGCTGCCGTCTGTTTGTGGCTGGTGGAACGGAATCAGATGTTTTTTGCCGTTACCGATCAGATCAGAACGTCCCATTGACTTGAGCGCCTCGCGAAGCAGCGGCCAATTATTTGGATCGTGATAGCGCAGAAATGCCTTATGCAGCCTGCGACGACGATCACCGCGGACGATATCGACAGTTTCGCTCTCGCGGGTGATACGCCCAAGCGGATTACGCCCGGAGTGATACATGGCAGTCGCCGTGGCCATCGGACTCGGGTAGAAGGTTTGCACTTGATCGGCACGAAACCCATGGCTCTTGAGCCATAACGCCAGATGCATCATGTCTTCGTCGGCAGTACCAGGATGCGCAGCAATAAAATATGGCACCAAAAACTGCTTTTTACCGGCTTCAAGACTGAACTTATCGAACAGCTGTTTAAACTTATCGTAGCTACCAATACCGGGCTTCATCATCTTGGACAAAGGCCCCATCTCCGTGTGCTCAGGCGCGATCTTGAGGTAGCCACCCACGTGATGCGTGACCAGCTCGCGGATGTATTCGGGTGACTTCACCGCCAAGTCATAACGCAATCCCGAACCGATCAAGATTTTTTTCACGCCTTTCAGGGCGCGGGCACGTCTGTACATATGGATCAACGAGCTATGATCCGTATTGAGGTTCTGGCAAACATCAGGATAAACACAACTCGGTTTACGACAGGCGGACTCGATTTCGGGACTTTTACAACCAATACGGTACATGTTGGCGGTCGGGCCGCCCAAATCCGAAATCACGCCAGTAAAACCGGGGACCTTGTCGCGGATATCTTCGATTTCTCTGATGACAGAGTCTTCGCTTCGGCTCTGAATAATTCGACCCTCATGTTCAGTAATCGAACAAAATGTACAGCCCCCAAAACATCCGCGCATGATATTGACGCTAAAGCGAATCATTTCCCATGCGGGGATCTTGGTCACGCCATCATGGCCACCTTTCTCATCTGCATAGACAGGGTGAGGACTACGCGCATACGGCAAGTCAAACACCAAATCCATCTCTGGAGTCGTGAGCGGAATGGGTGGAGGATTGATCCAGACATCGCGCGCCGTTCGTCCATCACCATGCGCCTGCACAAGCGCTCGTGCATTGCCAGGATTAGTTTCTAAATGCAGCACGCGGTTGGCATGGGCGTAAAAAACAGGATCTGACTTCACTTGCTCATAGGAGGGCAAACGGATCACGCTACGATCACGGGGCGGAACCTTGAGCTTACCCCTGACCTGCAGCGAAGGATTCGCCTGAAAGACAAGTGGTGACTCTGTTTTAGCGCCATCGGCGCCCTTGGCATTTTTTGCAACAGACCCTTTGCCAGTATTTTTACTGTTAACTTCGTCGGCCACTGCGCGCGCTTCATCATTGCGCGCACAGGATTCGCCTTGTTCTAAAGCCTGCTCACTGATCATCAAATAGGGATTGACGTGTGCCTCTACCCTACCAGGCGCATCAACGCTGGTCGAGTCAATTTCAAACCAGCCCTCTGGTGTCTCGCGACGCACAAAAGCGGTGCCACGCACATCCGTGATTTGCTGGACAGGTTCTTTGGCGGCCAACCGGTGGGCGATCTCGACGACGGCGCGTTCTGCGTTGCCATACAAGAGCAGGTCACACTTACTATCGACCACCACTGAACGGCGAACTTTGTCTGACCAATAGTCGTAATGCGCGATACGGCGCAATGAGCCTTCGATACCACCCAACACAATCGGAACGTCTTTGTATGCTTCTTTGCAACGCTGGGTATAGACAATCGCGGCGCGATCAGGTCGCTTGCCACCCACGTCTCCGGGCGTGTAAGCATCGTCGCTACGCATTTTGCGATCAGCCGTGTAACGGTTGATCATCGAGTCCATGTTTCCCGCAGTCACACCAAAAAACAGATTGGGTTTGCCCAGCGCTTTAAATGGCTCAGCGCTCTGCCAATCAGGCTGCGCGATGATACCGACACGGAAGCCTTGGTTTTCAAGCATTCGACCAATCACAGCCATACCAAAGCTCGGATGATCCACATACGCATCGCCCGTGACGATAATAATGTCACAACTGTCCCAGCCAAGCTGAGTCATCTCATCGCGACTCATCGGCAAAAACGGTGCCACACCAAAGCGCTCAGCCCAGAACTTGCGGTAGCTGCTCAGGGGTTTTGCGTTGCGCGGAAAAAGGGAAACGTCGGCGTAAGTGGTCATATCAATCCTGGCAATGCTCTCGAAATCAGTACTTGGCCTGAGAGATCGCAATGAGCAGCAGGTTCAACTGAAAGGGGTCAACCCTCCATTATCCGAGTAATTACCCTTATAAACAAGGATTACCTGAGGAATATCTGTGGATCGCATTAATTTAAACATGCAGAACAGACTCGCCCCTTTTAAATCGGGATGAACTGAAGATATATTGCCCTGGCTCCTTGAAGGGGAATTAAGCGTTCTGATATAATTTTTGGCTATGCCGATGTAGCTCAGTTGGTAGAGCAGCTCATTCGTAATGAGAAGGTCGACAGTTCGATTCCGTTCATCGGCACCAGTAAAAATGGGGGTCACAGCAATGTGACCCTTTTTGCATTTTGGAACGGGCTAACACGGGGCTAACACCGCCCCTAACTATTGCGTAAAGCTGAGCGGATGCATGGAAGACTAAAAGGTCCATTTCTAGCGGCTCACTTAGCTTTGTTGGCGCGAATAGTTGACTCGTTTCCCAGTGAGCTTCCCCTGATATTTCGTCTTCCATCTGGGTGACATATTATTAACGTCACTTGAAGGAAGATGAGCAATGAAGATACCTCGACAGTCATATACCCTTTCTTCGGAAAACGATTTCAGACTCGAGACGAGGTCCGAGATATGAGCTTCGAATATATTGAGGTGTGAGCTTCCCCTGACATTTCGTTTTCCATAAGGGTGACATATTATTTACGTTACTTGAAAGACAATTAGCAATGAAGATACCTCGCCAGTCATATCGATTGGAGTTCAAGGAGATAGCGGTCAAACGGGTTAAGGATGAGCGACGCTACGCACTGGTCTAGCGCTTCGGCTCGTGGCGCACTTACGGGCACATTAACCAAGCCCGTGACCGATGAGCAGATGAAGTTATCAAAATAACAAGCTGAGAAGGTCAGACTCAAACGTGAGAAAGCAATCATAAAAAAGGCAGCGGCGTAATTGGCCGCACCTCCTTTTAGTATGGTTTTGAAAAACAAAACAGATTAAAAAACTTTTGATCTACGGTCTGTGTGTTGCCACGACCAGTGGAAAGCGTAAAAAATTTCTGTCGGACCATTGCCACATCGAACCAGCGTAATTTTTTACCTGATAACCATAATCATTCAATACACTCATCACCCAGGCGGATCTAAAACCCCCTGAGCAGTAAACGATGATCTCGTTTTTATCCGTAATACCATGTTCCAACAGAAGACGTGTGATTTCTTCTCTCGACTTCAAGTATCCATCGCTCTTCAGGAATGACTTAAACCAGACATTGGTTGCCCCTGGCAAATGACCCCCACGGCCTTCACCATACGGTGTTTGACCCGCATACTCCCTCG
>JAURZO010000026.1 GCA_030653405.1 Zwartia sp.
ACGCCTCGGCTTTGCCACCGTCAAAAGGAACACCATCAATCGTTCCAGCAAAATCTAGCGTGACCCGGTCTTCATCCACAGCAGCGCGGCCTTCGCGGGCGGCGTACTCGGCACGCTGTTTGCGCAAGATATCAACGGTGCTCTGAACCTCAGCGTCACCCACCGTCGTCACAGCACGCTTGATCTTGAGCTGTGTCAAGTCAGGCAGTGTAATTTCAGGATAGACCTCGAAGACGGCGTAAAAAGCCAGAGTACCTTCGGGCGTACCTTCTGTTTTGGCCTCGAGCTTGGGAGCACCAGCGATGCGCAGGCCAGAGGCTTCAACCGCCTGCTCGAAAGCCTGACCAACCTTGCTGTTAATCATGTCGTAGCGAATGCCAGCGGCGTGGGTACGCTCGAGCATCGCCATAGGAACCTTTCCAGGACGAAAGCCGGGTGCTTTTGCAGTCCGGGAAACTCGCTTGAGTTCAGCCTGAACGGCTTTTTCTACGTCGGCCAACAAGACCGAGATTTCAATGCGGCGCTCAAGGCCGGAAAGGGTTTCAACCACAGGTTGCATGAAAATCTACCAAACAAAGAGGACGGACAGCGCAGAAACAGCCCACGCCGATTAAATGAACGGGGTTGGTGCGAAGGGCGGGACTCGAACCCGCACACCTGTTACGGCGTCAGGACCTAAACCTGGTGCGTCTACCAATTTCGCCACCTTCGCAATAGCCGTGCATTGTAGCGCACACTCAGCGGGTTTTCCGCCCCACCCTGTCAGCCAACTGGTTAAAATACAGAAATGAATCCGCGCCTAGATACTTTACAGCCCTATCCCTTTGAAAAACTGCGAGCCTTATTGGCCCAGTCCAACCCTGCCGCCTCGGGCCTGCGGCCAATTAACTTGTCGATCGGCGAGCCAAAACATCCTGCGCCCGAATGCGTTAAAGATGCGATTATTGGCGGCCTCGACGGGCTATCAACCTACCCACCGACCAAGGGCGACCCCAAGCTGCGCCAAGCGATCAGTGCTTGGATCGGCAGGCGTTACAGTATTCCTTGCCCTGACCCAGAGACTCAAATTTTGCCAGCCCTAGGCTCTCGCGAAGCTCTCTTTGCTTTTGGTCAGGTCGTCCTCGACGACTCCAAAAACGGACTGGTGGTTTGTCCCAACCCTTTTTATCAAATCTACGAAGGCGCGGCCTTGTTAGGTGGTGCGACCCCCTATTACGTCAATTCCGTGCCCGACAAAAATTTCCGTTGCGACTGGTCGACAGTTCCCGCTGATGTATGGGCGAGAACACAGTTGTTGTTTGTGTGCTCGCCGGGCAACCCCGCAGGCAATGTCATGCCCTTGTCTGACTGGAAAGTGCTGTTCGATCTGTCGGATCGGTATGGCTTTGTGATCGCTTCAGACGAGTGCTACTCCGAAATATATCTGGACGAAAACAATCCGCCGTTGGGAGGCATGCAGGCAGCCTATCAACTGGGGCGTACAGATTTCAGGAATTTGATGAGTTTTTCGAGCCTCTCAAAACGCTCCAATGTCCCTGGAATGCGCTCGGGCTTTGTCGCGGGCGATGCGGCACTGATCGCCAAATTTCTCCTTTATCGCACCTATCACGGCAGTGCGCTCTCTCCTGTAGTCTCGACTGCCAGCATCGCCGCCTGGAATGATGAGGCACATGTGATTGAAAACCGCGCTCAGTACCGTGCGAAATTCGATGCTGTATTGCCAATTCTGCAACCGTTTCTTGATGTGCAAAGGCCCGACGCCTCTTTTTATCTCTGGGCGGGCACACCCGGACCGGATGCTGATTTCGTGCGCGACCTGCTGACGCATGCCAATGTCACGCTGTTGCCTGGCAGTTATGTCGGAAGGGTCGTCCACGACATCAACCCAGGTCAAAATCGTATTCGGATCGCTTTGGTTGCACCGCTCGCGGACTGCGTCGAAGGCGCCCATCGTATTGCGGATTTTGTCCGTCAATATTATCCAATTATTCAAAAATAGAGCGATAAGTCGCTAATTAATCATTCTTATACTCAACCACACTTATTCCATACAGGGCTGACATGACTCTTGATCTGCAAACAACTATCGAGCAAGGCTGGGAAAACCGCACGAACTTGTCTCCTTCGGCCGTTGACGCTGCCGTACGTGAAGCCGTAGAACACACAATTGACGCTCTGGATTGTGGTCGTCTGCGTGTTGCCGAGAAAATCAACGGCAAATGGGAAGTCCATCAGTGGATTAAGAAAGCGGTTCTGCTGTCCTTCCGCCTCTATGACAATGCAATCATGGGTCAGGCACCCATGCAGTTTTATGACAAGGTCCCCCTCAAGTTTGCCGAGTATGGCGAAACCGCTTTTAAAACAGGCGGCTACCGAGTCGTACCGCCAGCCGTCGCCCGCCGTGGCGCATTTATCGGACACAATGTCGTGCTGATGCCGTCCTATGTCAACATCGGCGCCTACGTTGATGAGGGCACAATGGTCGACACTTGGGCAACGGTGGGGTCCTGCGCTCAAATCGGTAAAAATGTTCATTTATCAGGCGGCGTTGGCATTGGTGGCGTGCTTGAACCGCTACAAGCCAACCCGACAATCATTGAAGACAACTGCTTCATCGGTGCGCGCTCAGAGGTCGTCGAAGGCGTCATCGTTGAAGAAAATTCCGTGCTGGCCATGGGTGTCTTTTTGTCGCAAAGCACACGTATTTATGACCGTGAAACCAAAGAAATTCATTACGGTCGCGTGCCGTCCGGCTCGGTCGTCGTTCCTGGCTCATTGCCTGCAGCCGATGGTTCGCATAGTTTGAACTGCGCGATCATTGTTAAGCGTGTTGATGCCCAGACGCGCGCCAAAACAAGCATCAACGATTTGTTGAGAGCCTGATGCCCACGACCTCTCACTCAGGCTCGATGCCCTCATGATCAACCCTTCAGATGGTACTCGTGAAGCGTTGTGCAGCGTACGCGATCTCATTCGCTACTCTGTGTCACGCTTTAATGCGCACAAACTGTTCTTTGGTCACGGCTCCGATAACGCCTGGGATGAGGCTGTTTACTTGGTTCTTCATGCCCTACATCTGCCTCCTGATCAGCTCGAGCCTTTTATGGACGCCCGCGTGCTGCCATCAGAGCGCGAAGCTGCTCTCAGTTTGATTGATTTGCGATGCGAGCAACGCTTGCCCGCTCCCTATCTGACACATGAAGCCTGGCTGCAAGGCTATGCCTTTCATGTTGATCAGCGGGTCATTGTGCCGCGTTCTCCCATTGCAGAATTACTCATGAATCAACTCAGCCCTTGGATTCCGGATCCCTATGAGGTGACAGGCATTCTGGATCTGTGCACAGGGTCAGGTTGTTTAGCGATTATTGCTGCTCACCAGTTTCCAGAGGCTTTTGTTGATGCGACCGATATTTCCAAGGATGCGCTCGATGTCGCGATGATCAACGTCGAGAAACATGGTTTAAAGGATCGCCTTAATCTCCATCACGGCAGCCTGTATGATCCGTTGCCGCTGTCGGCGCAGTACGATCTGATCATTAGCAACCCGCCCTACGTCAACAGCGCCTCCATGCGGTCGCTTCCACCCGAATATCGACATGAGCCATCTCTTGCGCTTGCCGGTGGTGACGATGGCATGGACTTAGTTCGTATCATCATTGAGCAAGCTCCATCTCATCTGCGTGATCAAGGACTTCTGCTCATTGAAATCGGTCATGAGAGACCATATTTTGAAGCAGCATTCCCAGAGCTTGAGCCCATCTGGCTCGATACAGCCGAGGCCTCCGATCAAATTCTCCTTCTTTCCAAAGAGCAGTTAATACCGTGATTCGCGCTTCTGGCTTGACCGTTCGTCGTGGCACCAAAGTGTTGCTCGACCAAACGGAGTTTGTCGTTCATCCCGGTGAGCGTGTAGGTTTTGTAGGCAAAAATGGCGCGGGCAAATCCACTCTGTTCGCTTTACTTCAACATGAAACTGAAGCCGATGCAGGGACACTGGACGTCCCTCAAGGCTGGCGTATGGCCAGCGTTAAGCAAGAGATCGCGTCAAGCCCAAACAGTGCGCGTGATTTTGTCATCGATGGTGATACCCATCTGCGTTTTTTACAAAGCGAACGACTCAAGCTCTCTGAACAGTTAGAGCTTGACCCAACCCAAAGCGAGTTACTCGGTTCGCGTATCGCCGAACTCGAATCCGAACTCATTGAAGCGGGGGCCTGGTCTGCACCATCCCGTGCAGAGCAATTGCTGGCAGGTCTTGGCTTCACGCCAACTCAGTGGGACGATCCTGTTGACAGCTTTTCCGGGGGCTGGCGCATGCGTCTGGCTTTGGCGCGAGCGCTCATGGCCCCCTCTGAACTCTTGCTGTTGGACGAGCCAACCAACCACCTTGATCTCGATGCCATGCTTTGGCTTGAGCGTTGGCTAGCCGCATATTCTGGCACCGTTTTGCTGATTTCTCACGATACTGAATTTCTGGATGCTGTGGCACAGACCATTTTGCATTTTGATCAGGGCAAACTAAATCGTTACAAAGGTGGCTATCAAGATTTTGTCATTCAGCGCTCTGAACGACTACGTCAAACAAAAATCGCTTGGGAGCGGCAGACTCGAGAGACGGCAAGACTGCAGGGCTTCATTGATCGATTCAAAGCTAAAGCTTCCAAAGCCAAGCAGGCTCAGAGCCGAGTCAAGGCGCTTGCACGCATGGAGCTTTTAGCACCTATTCATGCTGAGTCTGGCATTGATATCCGTATTCCCTCACCCGAGGAGATGCCTGATCCGTTATTGGTCCTTGACGACATGCAGGCAGGCTACACCGATGATCAAGGTGAGCTCGTCCCGATTTTGCGCAATGTACGCCTGATGGTTCGGGGCGGTGATCGCATCGGTATTCTTGGCGTTAATGGTGCGGGAAAAAGCACTCTGGTCAAAACGCTGGCTGGAGAACTCGACGTGCAGGCCGGCAGTCGCAAAGCCTCGCGCGGGCTTGAGGTCGGATATTTCGCACAGCACCAGCTTGACATGCTGGATCTTGATAGCAGCCCACTTCAGCACCTCGCCAGACTCGCCCCGCAGACGCGCGAGCAAGAACTGCGCAATTACTTGGGTGGCTTTGGCTTTGGCGGAGATCGCGTCATGGATAAAGTCGCCCCCATGTCTGGAGGTGAAAAAGCACGGCTCGCCCTCTCCCTCATCGTGTGGCAAAAACCCAATCTATTACTCCTTGATGAACCGAGTAATCACCTTGACGTAGAAACACGCGAAGCCCTGACCACTGCGCTAGCAGAGTTCGGTGGCAGCATGTTATTGGTCTCTCATGACCGACATCTTTTACGGACAACGGTAGATAGTTTCTGGATCGTTGCGGATGGTGGGGTCCAGGAGTTCGACGGTGATTTAGAGGACTACCGCGATTGGTTGGCACAGCACCAGTCGAATGCGCGCAAACAAGAAGCCCGAAAACTAGAAAGCGGCATGCGGCAAATCAGCGACGCTTCGCTTGCTCATCTTCAAAATAGTGACACCACCGCAAGTGAACTGTCCTCGGTGGATCGCAAACAGCAAAAACGCGAGGAGGCTCAGGAACGTCAACGCACCGCCGCCGTACGCAAGCCCATCGAGGCAAAACTCGCCAAGATTGAAAAAGACCTTGAACGCACACAAGCTGAAATAAAAACCCTTGATGCGCTGATCGCTGATGCGGATTTGTACACTGAGACGCGCAGGCAAGAACGCGTTCAGACACTTGCGCAGCATGGTGAACTGACTAAAAGACACGGACAGCTCGAAGAAACCTGGCTTGAGCTACAAAGTGAGCTCGAAGCAATCAGCAATACTTAAGTAACAATCTCAATATAAAAGTCTGAGATGTGGTGTCTGCACCAATTGTGCAGACCCTTAACTTAGCTTTGAATGATCTCGAGCTTTGCCACGCCAAGCGCAAGAGTTTTGGCGCCCACATCACGAAACTGGATTTGAGCTTGCGCATCCAGGCCGCTCCCGGATAGTCCGAAAATGGTCCCTTCACCAAAACGTGCATGTCGCACGCCCTGACCCACCCTAAACTGCTGACTACCAACAGTCACGCCGCTGGTTGAGCTTCGCGCAACAGACGGAGTTCGTGTTGCAGCGCCTTGCCTGGCGTAGGGGTCAAAACCACCGCCGTTCGATTTCCAACGCGGCTCCGAATCGCTCAGCCCTTGCTTGGGAGTGAGCCACTTTAGATGAGTTTCAGGGATCTCCGCCAAAAAACGTGACCGCATTGCATAACGCGTTTGACCATGCAACATGCGGCTTTGGGCCAGACTGAAATAAAGGCGCTCGCGCGCGCGAGTAATCGCCACATACATCAGGCGGCGTTCTTCTTCGAGACCCGCCTGTTCAAGAATGCTGTTCTCGTGCGGGAACAGCCCCTCCTCAATACCGGTAATAAATACGGCATCAAACTCCAGACCTTTAGCCGCATGAACGGTCATCAACTGAACCGCATCCTGTCCGGCCTGTGCTTGGTTATCACCGGCCTCAAGCGCGGCATGTGACAAAAACGCCATTAATGGCGATAAGCCATCGAATCCTTCTTGCATAGGATCCTGAATGCCGGCGGTTTGTACGATTTCACCCGCGGGCAGCCCCCCCATGTCTGACTCTGCTACAAACGCTGCCGCAGCGGTCACCAGCTCTCGAAGGTTCTCTATGCGATCAGCGCCTTCGCGGTCAAGCTGATAATGCGCAATTAACCCGCTATGCTCGATCACATGCTCAACCAACTCAGGCAAGGGGAGACTACGCGTTTCATCAGCCAGGCGTTGGATCAGCAATGAAAACTGCGCGAGATTAGAGCCACCTTTGCCGGGTACGCGCGCGACTGCTGCACTCAAACTTGTGTCATAGGCCTTGGCCTGATCGCCGAGTAGTTCGAGCGTACGGGCTCCGATACCTCTGGGTGGGAAATTGACCACCCGCATCCAAGACGTATCGTCGCCGAGATTCGCCATCAAGCGCAAATAGGCGAGCGCATGTTTGATCTCCTGGCGTTCAAAAAATCGTAACCCGCCGTAAACCTTGTACGTTACACCTGCTGAAAACAAAGCATGTTCGATAACGCGCGACTGCGCATTACTACGGTACAAAATTGCGATCTGGCTGCGGGCACGGCCATCAGAAATCAACGCTCTGACCTCCTCGACGAGCCACTGCGCCTCGAGCAAGTCCGTAGGCTGTTCGACAACACGAATTTGCTCGCCCTCGCCTTGTTCGGTCCAGAGATTTTTACCTAAGCGCCCAGTGTTATGGCTGATCAGTGCGTTCGCGGCATCTAGGATATGACCAAAGGAGCGATAATTTTGCTCGAGACGAATCACCGTTCCCTGCGCATAATCTCGTTCGAAATCCGCCATATTGCCAACATTGGCACCACGGAAGGCATAGATCGACTGATCATCGTCACCCACTGCGAACAAATGCGCACCGCCACCTGCGAGCAATTTGAGCCACTTGTACTGCAACGTATTCGTATCCTGGAACTCATCGACGAGCACATGTTTAAAGCGGCGCTGATAATGTTCGCGGATCGGGGCGTTGCGCGACAAAAGCTCATAGGCGCGCAAGAGCAACTCGGGAAAATCAACCACACCCTCGCGCTGACATTGCGCCTCGTAAAGCATATAGATCTCAATCAGGCGGCGACGAAAGCTGTCATAGGCCTCAACATCGCCCGGACGTTGACCTTCCTCTTTAGCGCCGTTGATAAAACGCTGCACATCTCGAGGTGGATACTTGTCGTCATCCACGCCATTGGCTTTGAGCAGGCGCTTGATCGCCGCAAATTGGTCAGCAGTATCGAGGATCTGAAAAGCTTGCGGCAAACCGGCATCCCGATGATGGGCTCGCAACATCCGATTACAAAGACCGTGGAAGGTACCAATCCAGAGGCCGCGCGTATCGACAGGCATAATCGCCGAAACTCTGGCAACCATCTCACGGGCAGCTTTATTAGTAAAAGTGACGGCAAGGATGCCTAACGGACTGACCTGCCCGGTCTGGATGAGCCAAGCCATACGCGTCGTGAGGACTCGGGTCTTGCCGCTACCAGCACCCGCGAGCACAAGTGCATGCTGAGCTGGTAGTGTGACTGCAGCGCTTTGTGGATCGTTTAGCTTGTCGATCATGCCGCATAGCGGCGCAAACGCAGAGCGAACTCCTGAAGGCTTGTAATGCCACTCTGCTGAGCACGATGACACCACGCCTGCAGATCATGCAGCAGCTGCTCACTGGACGCGGTCGAGCTATCCCACAGCTTGACTAAATCATGTCGCATGTGAACCAAGGTGGACAATGACTCACTGGTGGAAAGGGCTTTTTCAATGCGTTCACGCTCGGCTGGGGCGAGGTTTTCCTCACCACGTCCAAGCCAATGCGTCGCAGCAGCCAGCGCGTCGGCCTTGCTATCTGATTTGGCTGCTTTCAAGCGGACGAGTTCATCCTTGCAGGCAGTCTTCATGATGCCCGTGTAGCGTGCCAAAATCTCATAGCGATGGGCAATCACCCCCTGGAGAGTTCGCAAGTCAACACCTGATTTGCCGTTTGCCTCAAGTCGCAACCGCGGAGCGACTTTTTTGACCTTTGCCAGTCCCAACGCCTTGAGACCAAGGATATATACCCAGCCTATATCGAGCTCATACCATTTACTGGAAAACTTGGCTGAGGTTCCATAAGCGTGATGATTATTGTGGAGCTCTTCGCCACCAATAATGATGCCCCAGGGGAATACGTTCGTGCTTGTGTCTGGGCTGGCGAAGTTGCGATAGCCCCAGTAGTGCCCGATTCCGTTGACAACACCTGCCGCCCAAAAAGGAATCCAAGCCATCTGAATCGCCCAGATCGTGAAGCCGATGGAGCCAAATAACGCCAAATCAATGATCAGCATCAAAATGATACCGCGTGCGCTGAAGCGCGAGTAAACGTTGCGCTCAACCCAATCATCAGGCGTACCATGACCAAACTTTGACAATGTCTCCGCGTTTTTCGACTCATGACGGTACAGTTCAGCGCCGCTAAACATCACTTTGCCGATGCCGTAAATCATGGGGGAATGAGGGTCGCCCTCACGCTCGCATTTCGCATGATGCTTTCGGTGAATCGCCACCCACTCCTTGGTCACCATTCCGGTCGTCATCCAAAGCCAGAAGCGGAAAAAGTGCATCACGGCCGGATGGAGATCCAGGCCGCGATGCGCCTGGCTACGGTGCAAAAATATGGTGACAGCAACAATGGTGATGTGTGTCACTACCAAGGTAAAGACCACGACCTCCCACCAAGATGCCTGGAGTAAACCACCTGCCGCGAAAGAAATGATGTCGTTCATGTATGTGTCTAATATCCAAGACAAGAAATTGAACAGAATTTTAGCTCAGCCGCGCTCAATGAGCTAGCATAAACCCTTAAGTTTTTGCGCAAAATCAACTATTTAGGTCAAAACTGCACTTAACGTGATCAGAAAGTCGCAAACCACGCAATCCGGCATTATTTAACGTCAAGTCTTGGATTGAGACTAAGTTTTGGGTTTGGTTTTTGGTTTGGCTTTGGGCTTGCTGTTAGGCTTAGGATCAGCACTTGAGCGAAGCACTGTCACAGCGGATTCCTCTTCTAAGGGCTTAGAAGTTTTACCAAACGGCTCGGCGCTTTCGCCAGGAGTCTCGAGCTCATTCTGCACCTCCGGCGCAACATCACGCTCAACAGTCAGCTCCGTATCAGCCAGCTCCACCAGATCACTCTCAACAGCCAGCTCAGGCTCAGCCTGCTCAACGCGTGGCTCATCCGTTGCAAGTGAGTGATCTTTGACTAAATTTTTCTTTCTTTCAAAGATTGCAGCAAAAAATCCATCTGTCCCATGAACATCTGGACGCAGGCTCAAATATGGACCCTCAATTTGCAGGGGCGTTCTGGCAGCCAAAATAGGTGCTGCATCCACAAGCTCAAAGTCGGGATGATTGGCTAAAAAATGCTCTGCCTGCGCCTGATTTTCTTCGGTCAAGATGCTACATGTGGCATAGACGAGTCGCCCACCCGGTGCGACGCAACGTGCGGCACTTGCAAGAATACGCGCTTGCAGAGCCGTCAGCTCTTGGAGGCTCTGCACGGACTGACGCCATTTCAGATCGGGGTTGCGACGTAATGTTCCCACGCCACTGCAAGGCGCATCGACGAGCACACGATGCGCCTTGCCGGCGAGTCGACGCACACGCGTATCATTTTCGTGTTCAATCGCAACAGGCACAATATTAGAGAGGCCACTGCGTGCAAAGCGAGGCTTAGCTTTTGCCAGACGCGTTGCTGAGACATCAAACGCATACAGGCGACCTGTCGAACGCATTAAGGCGCCTAATAGCAAGGTTTTACCTCCTGCTCCTGCACAAAAGTCGATCACCATCTCACCGCGCTTTGGACCGACCAATAGCGCGAGTAATTGACTGCCCTCGTCCTGAACTTCGATCAAACCGTGTTCGAATTGGTGCCACTTATTCATGGCGGGTCGACCTTTTAGGCGGATCCCCCAGGGTGAAAAGGGCGTCGCCACTGGAGCATGCCGCACCGCATTGCCCTTGGTCAGATCCGCAAGCATTTCCTCGCGATCTGCTTTCATCGGATTGACGCGGATATCCAGTGGCGCCGCAACATTTAGAGAAGCCGCTAAAGACTCCAAATCTGGTAGATCTTTGATTCGTTCAAAAAGCCAATCAGGCAGGCTCGTTCGAACGGGTAATGAAAGTGACTCAGGATCAATCTGTCCAATGCGATCAAGCCAAGCCAGCTCACCGGAGTCGAGCACTGGACGGACTTTATCTGCACCCAAGGTCGCGATCGCGCCCTGAATCGCTAAACGACGAACAGAGTTACCCACTCCGCTTTCGCCTAGCTGTCGATAGCGCCGCAAATGCCGAAGGACGTCATACACCACCTCGGCAACCTCCGCGCGATCACGGATCCCAAGCTTTGGATGGGCGCGAAACCAATGAGAAACCACTGAGTCTGCGGCAAAGCGCCACGTCAGAACCTCGTCTAACACCTGCCTGATCTGATCCAGTCGTACCGTCATCACAGGTTGACGAGGTTTGGGCACATAAGTGGATACAACCGGTTTGACTTCGCCCTGTTGACCGTCGAACCCGCGCTCTCCCTGACCAGCCCCCGGCGTGTAAGGAGCGCCTGGGCGCAAGCCTCTCGGTTGAGCATTCAGAAGTCTTTCGGTCGCTGAACCGGGCTTGACTATTCGACTACTCGCACTCAGCGCGGCGGCACGCGCCTCGTCTTTTTTATTTGTCCGGCCGGCGCCTGGGGCACCGTGTGGCCGACGGCCAGGTTTGCTGGTATTGCTCATAAAGATTGGCCTGGAGTAAAGAGTCTAGTTTCGACGCCATCGACCTGAACGCGTTGATCGCTAGTCAGATGGACACGGCCTTGCGCAAGCCAAGCTGCGACTTGCGGATAAATAACGTGCTCCATGTCGAGGACACGGTTTGCCAGGGTTTGTGGCGTGTCATGTGCTTTTACGGGCACGACGCCCTGCGCAATAATAGGTCCATGATCCAGCACAGGTGTTACGAAGTGTACCGTACAGCCATGGGACTGAACGCCAGTCGCCAAAGCTTGAGCGTGGGTATGCAAACCTGGAAAGGAGGGCAACAAAGACGGATGGATGTTAATTAAGCGACCTGAAAAGCGCTCGACGAAAGCGGGGGTGAGCACACGCATAAAACCCGCCAACAGAACATAATCTGGAGAAAATCGATCAATTTCCTCGGCAAGCGCCATATCAAAGGCATCGCGTGACGGATATGCGGTGTGCGCAAGTCCGATTGTTTCGATCCCTTGAGACGCTGCCCAAGCCAGTCCGACGGTCTCGGCCCGACTGGCAATCACCGCGCAAACCTCAGCCTGACAAGCTCCAGACTGACATGCCTGAATAATCGCCTGCATATTAGAACCCTGCCCGGAAATCAGAATAACGAAACGAGGCGGCACAAAAACGGTGTCTGACATGGTATCCCACAAAAAATCCGGTGCGAAATTGTAAACTGTCACCCGTGAAAACAATTCTCAGCATTTTTCGCCAAGCTCCCGCGCCTGAACAACGCCTGCCCTGCGCTCTGTCAATTGGCAACTTTGACGGGGTTCATCGTGGGCATCAGGCCATGATCGCTCAAGTATGCAGCGCTGCCCAGCGCCTCGGCTTGTCGCCGACCATCCTGACGTTTGCGCCACATCCACGGCAATACTTTGCGCAACTCAATCATCGACCAGAGCTCTCTCCCCCCCAAATAACGGGCCTGCGAGACAAACTGACCGCACTGGCCAATTCAGGCATCGAACGCGTTGTCCTAGCGAGATTTAATCGCGCAATGGCCGAGATGTCGGCAAGTGACTTCGTGACAAACTGGTTAGCCCGTGAGCTCAATGTCCGATGGTTGCTGGTTGGCGAAGACTTTCGCTTCGGTCGGCAACGCATGGGCGACGTCAACCTCCTCAGAGAACTTGGCGGGCAATGCGGCATTGAAGTGCACACCCTGAAAGATGTCACCGATGAACACGGCCACCGAATTTCGAGCTCAGAGGTACGCGCGGCGCTTGCCGCAGGAGACGTTGAACGTGCGGGTGACTTACTTGGGCGCCCTTATGGGATGACGGGACACGTGATCCATGGCAAAAAACTTGGCCGCACGCTTGCCATGCCAACCATGAATATGCGCGTCACACCACGCTGTGCCGCCCGTTCTGGGATCTACGTCGTGCGTGCTCACGGCTTGGGTCTACTACCTCTACCCGGGGTCGCCAGCCTCGGCGTGAGACCAACCGTCGAAGATGACGGCAGAATTCTGCTCGAGACACACTTATTTGATCTGAACATAGACGCATACGGTAAACTCGTGCGCGTCGAACTCCTGCAGCACTTGCGGGACGAAGAGAAGTTTCCCGATTTGCCCACCTTGACCGCCGCCATGCATGCCGATGCGCAGCATGCGCGCGCTTACTTTGCGCTCCATGGACTATAAAAACACACTCAATCTGCCCGACACTCCCTTCCCGATGCGTGGAGACCTGCCTCGTCGCGAACCCGCCTGGGTGGCGCAATGGCAAGAAAAAAAGGTTTATCAGGCTATCCGTGAAGCCAGCCGCGGTCGCCCAACCTTCCTTTTGCATGATGGGCCTCCCTATGCGAATGGTGACATTCATATCGGGCATGCGGTAAATAAGATTTTGAAAGACATTATTGTTAAAAGCCGAAACATGGCGGGTTTCGACGCGGCTTACGTGCCGGGTTGGGATTGCCATGGCATGCCTATTGAAATCCAGATTGAAAAGAAATTTGGCAAACACTTACCCGTTGCTGAAGTACAAGCAAAAGCCCGCGCCTATGCGCTCGAGCAAATTGAGCGCCAGAAAAAGGACTTTGAACGTCTCGGTGTTTTAGGCGACTGGAATCGTCCCTATCTGACGATGAATTTCAGCAACGAAGCCAACGAAATTCGCGCGCTTGGACGCATACTAGAAAATGGCTATGTCTTTCGCGGACTCAAGCCAGTGAACTGGTGTTTTGATTGTGGCTCGGCCCTTGCTGAAGCCGAAGTCGAGTACGCAGATCGTCAAGACCCAGCCGTCTACATCTCCTTCCCGTTTGCAGATCGTCAAGCAGTGGCAAAGGCCTTTGGTGTTCCTGAGGCGGGACCTGGCGCCATCGTGATCTGGACCACGACGCCGTGGACGATCCCTTCTAACCAGGCGCTCAATATCCACCCTGAGTTTGAGTACGCCTTAGTCGAGGTGATCCCTGCACCCGCAACAGGCGCTTTGCTGATTTTGGCTGCGGACCGTGTTGAAGCTTGCCTCAAAGAATGGGGCATGGAGGGCATTATCCTAGCGCGCTGCGTGGGAAGTGCCCTGGATCAAGTCACGTTCGAACACCCCTTGGCAGCCTTTGCAGAAGGTTATCGACGTGTCGCGCCTGTATACCTCGGCGACTATGTCACGCTCGATACCGGCACGGGGGTTGTGCACTCCGCTCCCGCTTACGGCGTTGAGGACTTCCTGTCATGCAAAGCTCATGGAATGAAAGACGTCGACATCATTAACCCAGTAATGGGAGATGGAAAATTTGTGCCCTCCTTACCCGGTTTTGGTGGCATGAGCATCTGGGAAGCCAACCCCAAGATCGTTGAAGCACTGAGTAAGGTCGGCACCCTGCTCAAGCAAGAGCCCCACACACATAGTTACATGCATTGCTGGCGTCACAAAACGCCCATCATTTATCGCGCGACGAGCCAGTGGTTTGCCGGCATGGATGTCCAGCCTAAAGACGGCGGACAGACTTTGCGTCAAAGCGCACTGGCGGCGATTGACGCCACTGCTTTTTACCCCGCTTGGGGACGCGCCCGTCTGCACGCAATGATCGCGAATCGTCCCGACTGGACCTTGTCACGGCAGCGCCAGTGGGGCGTGCCGATGGCGTTTTTCATTCACAAGGAAACGGGTGCCCTGCACCCGAATACGCCAGCACTTCTTGAAGAGGTTGCCAAACGTGTCGAGAAAGCTGGCATTGAGGCCTGGCAAGCGATTGAGCCAGCCGATCTTCTTGGCGATGATGCTCCTTACTACGAAAAGAATCGCGATACGCTAGATGTCTGGTTTGACTCCGGCACAACCCATGCCACGGTGCTTGGTGGCCCGGATAATGCGCAGCATGGCTCGCATGGTGAGTTAAGCTGGCCAGCTGACATGTACTTGGAAGGCTCAGACCAACATCGTGGTTGGTTTCACTCTTCTCTGCTGACTGGATGCATGCTCTCAGGACGGGCGCCTTACAAGAGTCTGTTGACACATGGTTTTGTCGTCGACGGCCAAGGTCGCAAGATGAGCAAATCCGTGGGTAATGTCATCGCACCACAAAAAGTGTCAGACAGTCTCGGAGCCGAAATCCTGCGCCTGTGGGTGGCCAGCACGGACTACTCAGGTGAGCTCTCTATTTCTGATGAGATTCTCAAACGTGTCGTTGAAGGCTACCGTCGAATCCGCAATACGCTGCGATTTTTACTGGCAAACTTGGCTGACTTTGATGGGAGCTGCGATACAGTTCCCTTGTCGGACATGCTGGAAATAGATCGCTACGCACTTGCCATGACGGCGCAGATGCAGTCAGAGGTGCTCGCGCACTTCGAAAAGTATGACTTCCATCCAGCGATGTCACGCTTGCAAAACTTCTGCTCAGAGGACCTTGGTGCGTTTTATCTCGACGTCCTTAAAGACAGACTCTATACGTCCGCACCTCGCAACATCGCAAGACGTTCAGCGCAAACGGCCCTCCTCCACATTACACAAACGTTGCTCAAGCTGATGGCGCCTGTGCTCTCGTTTACTGCTGAGGAAGCTTGGGGTATTTTGGCGACGACAACGCTCAAGTCCGTCTCGGATATCGGGCGCATCACAATATTTACAGAATGTTTTCACCACCTGCCCGACATCAATGACGCCGAGGGCCTGCATCAACGCTGGACACGTCTGCGTGAAATCCGAGCGCTTGTCATGCGCAAGCTCGAAGAACTCCGCAGTAACGGCAGCATCGGCTCCTCCTTGCAAGGTGAGGTTGAGCTGACTGCGAGTGGTGACGATTTAGTCTTGCTCCAAAGCGTCGCTGAACAACTGTCTTTCATTTTTATCGTCTCAAGAGTAGGCATCCATGCTGGAGCGGGTGAACTCGACATCTCCATTGCTCCCTCTACCCATCAGAAATGCGAACGCTGTTGGCATTGGCGTGATGATATCGGTCAAGATCCCGCACACCCACATATTTGCGGACGGTGCGTGGATAGTTTGAACGAAGCCACTGCAGGATAAACGTGCAGAGCTCAAAACAGGACAACACGCAAACGGCAACACTTGGCTATGTTGGTCTAGGCAGGTGGCTGTTTGCCGCGTTTGTTCTGATTGTTTTGGATCAATTGACAAAAATTGGCTTTGATCATGCGCTGTTATACGGTCAGCGTGTTCAGATTCTGCCTTTTTTTGACTTCACACTTCTCTACAACAAAGGCGCCGCCTTCAGTTTTCTCGCTGACCAGCCAGGATGGCAACGCTGGTTTTTCACAGCACTCGGTCTCGGCGCTTCAATCTTTATCCTTTGGATGATGCATAAGCACCGCTCACAACACCGATTCATGCTTGCACTGACGCTTATTCTGGGAGGTGCGATCGGCAACGTGATTGATCGTATCGCCTATGGCCACGTTGTTGATTTTCTGCTCTTTTACTGGGAGCAGTGGTACTACCCCGCCTTTAACATTGCAGATGCGGGCATTACTGTCGGTGCTATCCTTTTAGTCATTGACGAAATTCTTCGGCTTCGAGGTCAACATGTCAAATCTTCATGACAAACGCATCGTTCTCGGTTTGAGCGGTGGCATTGCCTGCTACAAAGCGGCAGATCTTGTCCGCCGACTCATCGAACGCGGGGCGCATGTCGATGTTGTCATGACTGAAGCCGCAACGCGTTTCATCACGCCCGTGACGATGCAAGCGCTCAGTGGACATCCGGTATTTGTGGATGCCTGGGATAACCGAGTGCCCAACAATATGGCGCACATACAAATGTCCCGCGGAGCAGATCTCATTCTGATTGCCCCTGCCTCCGCAGATTTCATGGCCAAGCTCGTTCAAGGTCGTGCAGATGACTTACTCGCGACATTATGCCTGGCCCGCGCATGCCCATTAGCTGTCGCACCCGCTATGAATCGCGAGATGTGGATGGCTGCGCCAACACAACGTAACGTCACACAGCTTGGGCTCGATGGCGTCTCAGTGTTTGGCCCTGGAAGCGGCGAGCAAGCTTGCGGTGAAACGGGAGATGGCCGCATGCTGGAGCCCCTACAAATCGTCGCGGAGCTCGAGCGTTATTTTCAGTCAAAACCACTCGCTGGCAAACGCGTTTTGTTAACGGCAGGACCCACTGTTGAACCGATCGATCCTGTTCGCGTGTTAAGCAATCGGTCATCTGGCAAAACAGGCTATGCACTCGCACAAGCAGCGTGGGAAGCCGGCGCCGAAGTCACAATGGTGTCTGGCCCGACGGCCTTACCCTGCCCCTATGGCGTCACAAGGCTAAGTGTTGAAACTGCCGAACAAATGTACAAAGCCGTCATGGACTGCGTGACCGGACAAGACATATTTATCGGCGTTGCTGCGGTCGCGGACTGGCGCATCAAAAACGTGGCTACTGAAAAACTTAAGAAAGACGGATCCGGCGCGCCAAATCTGCAGTTTGAAGCAAATCCCGACATTCTTGCGAGCGTCGCAGCACTCGCAAATGGCCCGTGGTGCGTGGGTTTTGCTGCAGAAACTGAAAACTTATCTGAGTACGCACAAGCCAAACGAATTCGTAAGGGCATTCCGATGCTGATCGGGAATTTAGCTCAGCATGTGATGGATGCCGATCACACGACCGTTTCCGTATTTGATGAGCAAGGAGAGTACCTTTTGCCATCCAGCACAAAGCACGATGTGGCACGTCAGTTAATCGGGATCATTTCGCAACGCTTTAATAACATCAAGCGTTTGGTCTAAATACTGTTAGGGCTGAATGATGCAGGCATTAATCGATCAAGCTGTCCAATTTATTCAGGATCATCAAGCATGGGCAGGCTTGGTGATCTTTCTGATGACCTTTGGTGAATCGCTCTTTATCGTCGGGTTGTTTCTGCCCGCCACAGTGCTTTTATTTGCCGCAGGAACACTCATCGGAAGTGAAACAATCTCCGCGGGTCCGATTCTTTTATGGGGCATTGTTGGTGCCGTCGCAGGCGATGCCGTGTCGTTCTGGCTTGGCCGCTGGTTTGGACCCAAAATGTTGCGTCACAAACGTCTGGATGCCTACCGACGAAATGTTGCGCGCGCGCGATTGTTTTTCTATCGTTACGGTTTTCTGGCTGTTCTGATTGGTCGATTTTTAGGTCCATTGCGCTGTTTTGTCCCAACAGTTGCAGGCGTGATGGGCATGCCTGAATTACGATTTCAAATTGCGAATATTGTGTCTGCTGTCCTCTGGATGCCGGCCCTATTAGCGCCGGGTTATCTCGCAGCCATTAGCGCGGATGCCGTCAAACATGCAGAGCACTCAACGATCTATTCAATGATCGGACTGGTGGTTTTAGGGGGGCTGATCTGGTTCGTCATCGCAAAACGTCGTGCGATTAAACGCAAATCACCAAGCGTCAGTCGGCGCAATCGTCGTTAGGAAAACCTCCTTTTATCGCTGCTGTTTAGAACTCAAGAGAATATTTTTTATGAAGACCGTCGACGTCAAAATTTTAGACTCTCGCATGCGCGAACAAATGCCTGCATACGCAACTGCAGGCTCTGCTGGATTAGACTTACGTGCGTGTATCGATGCGCCTTTAGTGCTCGAACCCGGTATGACTCAACTGATTCCAACCGGCCTCGCCATTCATGTGGCTGACCCTGGCTATGCGGCTGTGATTTTGCCACGCTCCGGACTTGGACATAAAAACGGGATCGTATTGGGCAATCTTGTCGGACTGATCGACTCGGACTATCAGGGACCTTTGATGGTGTCGGCCTGGAACCGCAGCAGTACTGCCTTCACACTGCAACCGATGGACAGGCTCGCACAACTGGTTATTCTGCCGGTAATGCAAGTTCAGTTCAATGTCGTTGAGGACTTTGAGGCCTCATATCGTGGCTCGGGCGGCTTTGGCAGCACAGGCAAAACCTGAAGCACGACTAACTCGACCGCGTCGTCGTACAACTGGACCCCGTTGGGGAGACTTGACCCTGCAGGGCTTGTGCGACCTGAACGGACAGCGCTTGGACATTAGCCTGTTGACCCTGAACAAGCGCCAACACTCCAACGCCAACGGGTTGTTGGAGGCGTGTGTAGCACGTCAGATAGGTTTTTGAACCAGGAACGCGAACACTCCATACCGCATCAAGGGCAGCATACTGCCCTGGCACTAGGTCAAAACGTTGCACATCCAATTGAACCTTGGTCACTGAGGCGCTGGCTGCTTCGGCAGGGAGCTTTTGAATAGGTGGCATCCCGACAAGTTGAGTGAGAGACTGACTCATCGCGGTGGACAACTGAGACGAGAGTGAACCCGTCCAACGATCGTCCGCAAGCACCAGCAGTCGACCATCGCCCTGCCGGACAACGAGTGATAGGTTATCGGCCTCAGCAGGCACAGAAATATCGGAAAGCGTATACAAGCGCCCACCCACCGCAGCTGTGGGTTGACGCGAAGAAGTCGCCACTGAAGAAGCAGGAGACATCGATGTGGCGTGTTGAGTCTTGTCTGACGTCAAACTCAGTGTGTAGTGTTGTGCAGGAGGGCCGGCACAACCTAAAAGACTGAGCAAACCAAGACTGAGTATCAAACGCTTGGAAATATCAAGGCGGGTGAATTTCGGCAGAATCTTCATTGACCAGGCGCTCCAAGCGTATCTCTAGAATATGGCTGCGTGCTGCGACCTCGAATAACAGAGTCAGGATTCGCCTGCAGACTGTCCGTCAACGAACGTAACGACTTCAGGCTGCGCCTGAGGTCCTCGAGCATAGACTCCGTACTTGTTGTCATCGGGCTTCCAGGGGCGATTAACGCATTTAAACTCTTAGCCGATTTCTCGATTTCAGCCAGGGATGACGCAAGTTTTGGTGTGACAGTCTTGTCCAAGTTCATGCTCAGACGTCTGAATTCCTTCATCATATCGTCGAGTTCAAGTGCAATCTTTTCAAAGGGGATCTGATCGATCTTACCAACGATGCTCGTCAATTGAGCCTGCAACTTATCAAGATCATCAGAAACGATCGTAGGTATCGTCAGGGGCAAAGTATCTGACGCATCAGCAACTTTGGGCGCATTAGGGAAATCTGCCAAAGTAATATAAAGCTGTCCCGTCAAGATATTCGCGGTGCGCAATTGAGCGCGCAAGCCTTTAGTCGTCAGCTCTCTGAGAGACTCAGCGAGTTCCACTTGCGACCGATTAGCAAGACTCATTTCTACGTATACGGCACCAAGACGCTCTGGATACAGTGTCGCATCGACATTCGTAAAGAATTTCCGGTTCGACAAGTCGAAATCGAGTGCGACAGCATCCACAACCCCAATATCCACGCCGTGAAAAGCCACCGCAGCCCCGACATTCAGACCACGCACAGTCTGATCAAAACGCATGCGAATCGGAACAGCGACACCCTCTGGAACAAGTTCCGCTGCACGTCGTGAGTCAAAGAGCTTGAAAGGAACGCTCGAGTCGGACAGCGGCACAGGCCTGCCAAATGAAGAAAATGACACACCACCCGCAATCAAGGAGATCAGAGACTCAGTCTGCAAATGCATTCCATTAGAGCCAATCGTCAGATCGACACCACTCTCATTCCAAAACCTAGTGCTGCCATCGACAAACTTGTCGTAAGGTGCGTCCACAAACGCACTAATATCAACATGATGGCCTGAATCGTTGAGCTTAAAACCTGTCACCAAACCGACCTGAATACGTCTGTAATAAATGGGTGCACCCGGTCCGAGCGAACCTAAGCTGTTTGTGCGCAAAACAAAATGTTTTCCGGGACGATCGCTTGCGATTGGTGGAGGCTGTTCGAGTCCGATAAAGACCTTTTCAGTCGCCCGACTGGAAGCCGTGCCGTCAAAGTCTGTCTCGATATAGGAGCCTGACAGAAGCGTTGTCAACCCTGATACGCCCCCCAGTCCGACACGCGGCCTGACCACCCAAAACCGCGAACCCTGCTTAGCAAACACGGCACCATCTTTGGTGAGTTCGGCCTCGACAATCACCCCATCTTGCATGCCATTGAGTCGCACACCCTTGACTAACCCAATGACAACATCCCGATAACGAATCTGTGTCTTTCCAGTTTCAATGCCTGTGGCGGATTGAAAAGAAATCGTGATTTTGGGACCCTGCTGAGAAATGCCCCGCCAAACGATTGAGAGACCCACAAGCAAAGCAATTATCGGAATCAGCCATACCCAGGCCAAACTCCTCTTAGGACGTCGGGCCACTTTGGGTGGGGGCAATGCCTTGGTGTCAACAACTTCCGGCATGCCGGACTCCTCAGGGTGCATTCAATCTAAATACTCGAACCGAATCATACGTGAAGACGATGTCCTGCACGTCGCCAAGCCAATCGGGGATCAAAACTCATGGCAGCTAACATGGTCAATATGACCACCGCACCAAACGCGACAGCTCCACTACCTGGCTCAATACTCAGCAGCGCCCCAAACCTTCCGAGCGCTGACAATAAAATCACAACAAACACATCAAGCATCGACCATTGACCAATAAACTCCACGGCCCGGTAAAGCTGTGTTCGGGTGCGCAAGCCCTGTCCAACACCTCGTTGAGTGAGAAAGACCAACACAGACAAACTAATCAACTTGAAAACGGGTACCACCACGCTGGCAATAAATACAACTAGCGCGATATCCCAAGAACCCATTTGCCACAACTCGATGACACCACCCACAATCGTGTGAGCCGAGGCACCACCGATTGAATCAATTTTCATGATGGGCAGTAGATTTGCGGGAACATAAAGAATCACAGCTGCAGAAATCAGCGCCCAGACGCGTGAGATTTGCGCAGGTGATGGTGGCTTTGGTCTTGGAGGACGAAGAGCTGGCAGACCCATATCGTGGGCCATCGAACGCAATTTGCCCGAACTGAGTCTCGCCAAGCTTGTAATCAGCACCGCGGCCAAAGCAGTCGCGAAAAGACCGACGCCCATCACAAGAGAGGCCAGGCCTGCGAGTTTGACCACAGAAACCAAAATACCCACTAGAAAAACAGGCACCATACACCAAGGTTTAAGGTGATCAAGCAACTTGATGGCAGGTTCGAAAAAAAGCGGCAAGCGACCGAGCGCAAGGGGTCCAAGCACCCAGATCAACACGCATAGATGAAAAATCGGCAGTAAAAATCCTGCGGCAAAAGTAATCACGGAGACTTCCGGATAGCCTTCCTGCCAAGCAACCCCCACTGCATCGAAAAACGTGGCAGCCTGCCCCTGACCTTGTAAAAAAAGTGTCGCGACGGGATAAGCGTTTGCAAAGCCTAAGCTAAATATCGACGCCAACACAATGGCAAGCCAAGCCGCCGGAGTAAACAGTGCATAAGACTCAAGCACGCTCCCGCATCGGACACATTGCGCCCATTGATCAGGTTCAAGCACGGGCCTGGTGTAAGCCGCGCCGCACTGATGACAGACTAAGGACATCTGTGCGGAGGGAACTGTTTCCGATTGAACAGAGGGTCCCTCGTTGCCTAATGCTGCCAGCTGCTCGGCTCGAGAGTCTTCGTGAGCGAGCGCTGCCATCAATGCACCAGCTCCGCCTCCCGGTCAGATCCGTTCGCAGCGTTGGAGGGCTTAGCGGGCTTGACGTCAAAGTCCAGCGTCACCTTGCCATCTTCATCCACATCGACCAACACAGAGCCGCCATCCACTAACTTGCCAAACAGGAGTTCATCGGCGAGTGCGCGACGCAAGGTATCTTGAATCAAGCGTTGCATCGGACGCGCGCCCATCAATGGATCGAAACCGTTCTTGCCAAGGTGGGCACGCAAGGCATCCGTGAAGGTTGCATCGACACGTTTGTCATGCAACTGATCCTCTAGCTGCATCAAGAACTTGTCGACAACACGCAGAATTACTTCTTGACTCAACGGCGCAAACGGCACAATCGCATCGAGTCTGTTACGGAACTCGGGCGAGAACAGGCGCTTGATGTCACCCATCTCATCGCCACTTGCCCGAGTATTTGAAAATCCGATATTGGGCTTATTGAGAGCCTCAGCACCAGCATTGGTCGTCATCACCAGGATCACATTGCGGAAGTCTGCTTTGCGACCATTGTTATCAGTCAGCGTGCCATGATCCATGACTTGGAGCAAAATATTGAAGACATCGGGATGGGCTTTTTCGATTTCATCGAGCAACAAAACACAATGCGGCTGCTTGTTGATCGCCTCGGTTAACAGACCGCCCTGATCAAATCCAACATAGCCTGGAGGTGCACCAATCAAACGCGAAACGGTGTGTCGCTCCATGTATTCCGACATATCAAAGCGTAACAGCTCGACACCCAACGTGAAAGCGAGCTGTCGTGCAACCTCAGTCTTACCAACACCTGTCGGGCCTGAAAAAAGGAATGCGCCAATTGGCTTTTCAGGGCGACCCAAACCAGAACGCGCCATTTTGATCGCGCCAGCCAGAGCCTCAATGGCTGCATCCTGTCCATACACCACTGTTTTAAGATCGCGCTCAAGTGTTGCAAGCTTGCTGCGATCATCGCTTGAAACGGTCTGGGGAGGAATGCGAGCAATTTTGGAAACGATCGCCTCGATATCCGTTTTGCCAATCACTTTCTTTTGCTTGGAACGAGGTAATAAACGCTGCGCAGCACCTGCTTCGTCGATCACATCGATTGCCTTATCAGGCAAGTGGCGATCGTTGATATGTCGGGCGGAGAGCTCAGCGGCTGCAGTCAAGGCCGCGCCCGAGTACTTAACGCCATGGTGCTCTTCAAAACGCCCTTTAAGGCCACGTAAAATCTGGATAGTTTGAGCAACAGAAGGCTCTGTCACATCCACTTTTTGGAAGCGACGCGATAAAGCTGCATCTTTCTCAAAAACACCCCTGAATTCGGTGTAAGTCGTCGCACCTATGCAACGAAGCTGTCCGGATGAAAGCGCAGGCTTGAGAAGATTGGATGCATCAAGTGTGCCACCCGATGCCGAACCAGCACCAATCAAGGTGTGGATTTCATCAATAAACAGAATGGCTTGCGGGTTATTTTTTAGCTGCTTGAGTACGCCTTTCAAGCGTTGCTCAAAATCACCGCGGTATTTAGTACCCGCCAACAATGCACCCATATCGAGAGAAAATACCTGAGCGTCCTGCAGAACTTCAGGGACCTCTCCTTGCGTGATTCGGTAGGCTAAACCTTCGGCGATCGCTGTTTTGCCAACACCGGCCTCACCCACCAGCAACGGATTATTTTTGCGACGACGACACAACGTCTGAATGACACGCTCGACTTCCTGATCTCGGCCAATGAGGGGATCAATCCGACCCGCGATTGCGGCGGCATTCAGGTCTTGTGTATACAAATCTAAAGGAGACTGGCGGGCTTCAGAAGACTGATCGCCACTCTCGCTCTGAGGCTCTTTAGCACTTGCTGGCGTTTCTGCGGCAGCTTGCTTGCTGATGCCATGTGAAAGGAAATTCACAACATCCAGACGAGAAATACCCTGCTGCTGAAGGTAATACACAGCGTGAGACTCTTTTTCGCCAAAAATCGCGACAAGCACGTTCGCGCCCGTAACAGGTTTTTTGGAGGCCCCACCTGCAGACACATGCATGATCGCCCGTTGAATCACCCGCTGAAAACCGAGTGTAGGTTGTGTATCAACCTCGGCTCCGGGAGGGATGACGGGAGTATTGTCCGTCACGAATTTTCGTAAATGATTACGCAGCTCATCCATATTGGCGGAGCATGCGCGCAAGACCTCGATGGCTGCGGCGTTATCCAACAACGAGAGCAACAAATGCTCGACGGTGATGAACTCATGACGAGCGGATCGGGCCTCGACAAAGGCCATATGCAGGCTAACTTCAAGCTCTTGGGAAATCACATTTCCTCCGACGTTCTTTCAAGTGTTACACCGTTAAATTGCATTCTATGCCTTATTCGTCACCAGCCGGTTCCATCACACACTGTAAGGGGTGTTGTCGAGCCCGAGCATGTTGCGCAACCTGGGCGATACGACTCGCGGCAATATCATGAGGGTAAACCCCACAGACACCCTTACCTTCGTGGTGAACTTGCAACATGATACGCATAGCTTCCTCCTGCCCCTTGCCAAAATATTTCTGCAAAACATGGACGACGAACTCCATGGGCGTGTAGTCGTCATTGAGCAAAATCACTCGGTACATAGGCGGAGGCGCAGTTTTAGCGCTCTGCTTCTCAACAACTAGATCTGGAGGGGTCGTGGTACGTGCGGGCATGGTCGACAGTTCAAATTAATAAGACATCTTCGTTTTATAGACCAATTTTGTAAAATTTTTCATTAAACAAAACAAAACAAGAATTAGACGAGCTGGATACTAGGCAAACCGATACTTGACGAACTTGACAAATCTGACGATTATCTCACCACACTCAGCCGTTTACGGCGGGTGCCAAGATGCCGGAAGCAGATTTTTTCATGCGAATGCTGTTGATCAGTTTTCCGTTTGATTTTTACAACGTACAGAAGAGGCAGTCGGAATGTCAGACTCGACCACAAGTAATGGCCCTAAGGTCACCGGAACAGTAAAGTGGTTCAATGATGCAAAAGGCTTTGGCTTTGTAACGCCCGATGACGGCGGCGAAGACCTGTTTGCGCATTTTTCCGCAATCCAGATGAATGGATTCAAGACTCTCAAAGAAGGACAAAAAGTCGCCTTTGAAGTCACTCAAGGTCCCAAGGGCAAGCAAGCAACAAATATAACCGCTGCGTAAGCGGCCGGGGTGAATAACCCCTTG